>NZ_JBITPL010000030.1:0-225704 GCF_050467885.1 Rossellomorea sp. NRS-1567
ATAAGGACGAACAATAGAAGTGTAGGTTCTTAATACCGCTAATGATTTCCGTGCAAGACTACGCTTTCCGCGGGTAGCTCGTGAGCCTCCTCGGCAAGCCTGCGGGGTCTCACATAAGCTACTTCTCCCGCAGGAGTCTTCGTCTTGCACTCCAATCAACCGCTGGAAAGAGCTGAAATCAAATGTACCGTAAATAAATAAAAAACCCGAACAAATCTGCCTCCTAGAAAGCAGATTTGTTCGGGTTTTACTTAGACTAAAACAATTTTGTCACAGCCTGTTTATTGGGTTATTCAAACTGGTCCGTGATATAGAAGTTTGCTTTCTTCCGGGACGGACTGTTCTATCCTAATGGATACACCAACCCAACAAAGTGGAGGCAATCCTCATTGCATTGATCAATCCTTTTCTCTCTCAAATGATTCCCCGGTCATCACATTCATAAATCTTGCGAAAAACATCTCATACTCGAACGAAAAGGCAATCCGATGCTTTTTTGCTGTTTCTTCAAACTGAATATACGGTCTGATATCAGCAATGCTTTGTCCACGGTGGATGCCAGTGCTGGAAGTCACTACATGAACGGGTAGATTTCGAAACGTGAACATGTCATCATTGACTGCTGACATGAGGGTGATAGCATCATGTACCGGGCTACCTTTAATCAATGGATTTCTCTTCTTATAAAAACCATAGTAATAGTCCAACAGGGGCTTAACAAGCTTCGATCGACCTTTATACTCGATGTAATCAACCATTTCAGGGGTTACAATGGCATGGTCAGTTACGTTTAAAGGGATGATGGTAAGATTTTTCGCATATGTCAAAACAATCTTAACTGCAATCGGATCGGAATGAAAGTTTGCTTCAGATACCGCCGTTACATTTCCGGGTACCCAGAACGCTCCGCCCATAAGATAGATCTTTTTTACTTTGTTCATAAGAGTCTGGTATAAGATGAACATATTCGCAAGGGATGTCAACCTTCCGACATTTACAATGATCAGTTCATCCCCATATTTCTCTATCAATCTTATAATCTCAAAGAAATTTTCAATAATTCCTTCATAAAGACCAGGCTTAATTGGTCCAAGTCCATATTCTCCATGTATTTCAGGATAGAATTTAGGCTGTTCTGCAGTCATCGGAACCTCTGCTCCGCCAATAATCGGAATCTGATCTATAAGGTTCAACTGTTTCATAAGGTAGTGAACACTTGCCACAGCACGGGATCTTGGGACATTTCCATAATCAGCAACAACCCCGACCAGTTCAATCTCTTCGCTCAGATAAGAATAGATCAAGGCGATGGTATCGTCGATTCCTATATCCGCAAATAACAATACCTTCTGCATGATTCATCCACCACCTCTTCAATATGTATTACTAGTATATGGAAAACAGTATTCTGATTATGTGTAAAGGGACCCCTACAAAAGAACCAAAAACATTTATAAAAATAGGTTGAACTTTACGTTAACGTCAATGGTAAACTTAAAATATCAAAATTTTCTAATAAAGAGATGATCACTGTGACATACACGATAACTCAGCTGGCTAAGGAATTTAACGTAACGACACGCACGATAAGGTACTATGAGGAGCTCAATCTATTGCATCCGGCAAGGAGCGAGTCAGGAAGGAGAATCTATTTCAAGAGTGATATCACGAAACTGAAATTGATTTTCAGGGGAAAACGCTTCGGCTTCTCTTTGGATGAAATCAAAGAAATGGTCCTCTTATTTGATCAAGACAGAACCGGAAGGAAGCAGTTAGAACGCACGATTGAATATGGAACCAAACGAATCGAGGAGGTGACAACCTTTATTGAAGAGCTTGAATCCATGAGAACGGAAATGGAAGAACTGAGGAATGAGTTTATCAAAAAATTAAATGAGACAGGGGAGACATCAGATTGAATATTTCACGTTTATTGTCACGAAATGCCCGTAAATATCCAACATATCAAGCCATAGTAACAGAGGGAGAAGTGTTGACCTACCAAGAACTTAATGAAGCAGTTAATCAATTTGCTTCTAGTTTACATCATCGCGGTATCGGTCTTGGAGATAAAGTGGTGTTATTTATGCCAAACACGAAGGAATTTGTGATCAGCTATTTTGCCGTTCTCCGGCTAGGCGCGATCATTGTCCCTGTCAATGCAAAACTGACACTGGAAGAACTGGGGTATATAGTGGATCACAGCGATGCGAAAGCCATTCTCGTTCACGAATGGTTATGGGAGACCTGTAGGGATCTAAAAACCGATGAGCTATTGTGCGTGAAATCAGGAAATGCCCAAGACTCTTGGAAATCCTTTGAAACCTTATTAAAAGAAGGAAGAACAGATGAAATCGATTGTCGATTAACCGAAGATGATGAAGCGACAATCCTTTATACATCCGGCACTACGGGTCAGCCCAAAGGCATCCTGTTCACGTATCGAAACATACTTACTGTATCCACTATGATGTGTGTTGAATTTGAAATGAAGCCAGAGAGTAGAATACTTCATATGATGCCTCTCAGTCACTCTGCACCACTTCACCTTTTCCTAGTTGCAGGCACATATGTGGGAAGTACCCATATCCTATCACCAACCTTCACACCAGAGAGCTTGCTCAAGCTTGTCGATCAAGAGCGGATTACCCACTTCTTCGGAGCACCGGTTGCCTACCTATTCACTGCCAAAATGCCAAACATCAACACCCATAACCTCACTTCAATGAAATACTGGGTCTACGGAGGAGCACCCGTATCAGCCGAAGAGATAAATATTATTAAAGAAAAATTAGGGACGGACCTCCTCCATTGTGTATACGGACTAACAGAAGCTGGCCCAAGCGGGACTTTATTAACCGCGGATGAACACCTTGAAAAAGGGGGAAGCATCGGCAAGAGAGGAGCCCTGGGGACCGACATCATCATCGCCAATGAAGAGGGAGAATCTGTCGGGGTCAATGAGGTAGGTGAAATACTCCTTTATGGAGAAGGAAATATGAAAGAATATTACAAAGACCCGGAAAAGACAAAAGAGACTTACATGAACGGTTGGCTGAAAACGGGCGACCTCGCCAGGGTGGACGAAGACGGATACATCTGGGTGGTCGACCGGAAGAAGGACATGATTATTTCAGGTGGCGTTAATGTCTATCCTAAAGAAATTGAAGAGCAATTGGTTCAGCATCCAGCTATTTCTGAGGTGGCAGTAGTCGGTGTCCCTCATCCAGAGTGGGGGGAGACCGTAAAAGCATATGTTGTAAGTTCCCTGGATGGAGAAAAACTTGTCCAGGAATGTAAAGCTTATCTAGCTGGAAAACTGGCAAGCTACAAAATTCCTAAACTGTATGAAGGAATTACGGCACTACCGCGTAATGCAACAGGTAAGATTTTGAAACAAGTATTGCGCGATGAAATACAGGAGGTGAAATCATGAAAAAAATTGAAAACTTCTATCGTGAAGACCCTCATTTCAACGAACTCATGAAGCAATATCTGGACAAAGATTTTTTCGGCTGGGCTGACCAAGAGCTGGACGCTTTTGGTGAATTGTGTGCAGGGGAAATTGACGATCGAGCCGTACACACTGATCGTGAAGGACAGCCAAGGCTCATCAAATACAACCGATTAGGAGAAGAAATCTCTGAAATCTGGGTGAATGAAGGCTATAAGAAAACGGTTGAACAAACATATAACAGGGGGATTGTCGGATATATCCATAAAGACATTCCTGCACTCGGTCACAAAGGGAACTATGTGTATTCCTATGCACAAGGCTATCTCTTATCTCAAACAGAGCCTGGATTTTATTGTCCGGTCACTTTATCCATGGCTACTGCTTTGCTTCTTGAAAAGTATGGTTCGGATCAGGTAAAAAAAAGATTTCTGCCCCATGTTCTCTCAACAGGAGAAGTGGAATTATATGAGGGAGCTACATTCTTAACGGAAAGGCAAGGAGGATCAGATGTTGGCGCCAATGATACAAAAGCGATTAAAAATGGTGATTCTTATCAGCTTTGGGGTGAAAAGTACTTTGCTTCTAACTCAGGAATGTGCGGAGTGACCATGGTGCTTGCCCGAATAGAAGGGGCTGGCAACGGAACAAAAGGACTCAGCTTATTTGCGGTTCCATGGCGAAAAAATAATGGCTCACTGAACGGAATTCGTATTCGAAGATTGAAAGATAAATTAGGTGTCCGTGCGGTGCCGTCAGCTGAAGTAGAATTTGAAGGAGCAGACGCTTATCTTGTAGGAGAACCGAACCGGGGCATCTACTATATGATGGAAGCCCTCAATTTATCCCGTGTCTGTAATGCGATTGCATCGATTGGCATTATGAGGAGAGCCTACATGGAAGCTCGGAATTATGCCTTCTATCGGGAAGCATTTGGGCAGCCGTTGACTCAATATCCGATGATCAAAGAGACACTGTCTCGTCTCGCAGCCAAGCAAGAGGTAGAAACAAGTGCAGTTTTTCATCTCGTCCACCTGTTCGATCGTGTCGTTTCAGACGATACCCCGACGTCAGAAGAAGAAATGGTCCTAAACAGATTACTCATTGCAATTTTGAAAAAGGAATCAGCAGAACAAGCGATTCATTTCTCCCACGAAGCCATTGAAATGCACGGAGGAAATGGTTATATCGAGGATTTTGTTTTGCCTCGCTTACTTAGGGATGCCCAGGTATTGACGGTGTGGGAAGGAACAGCAAATATTCTAGGACTTGAAGTACTAAGATTAATGAATAAGCATCGGGCTCATGAGTACTTTTTGGTCAAAATGAAAGAAGAGTTATCCAATTTGCCAGAAGAGCTCCTGTTGTTTAGCACCCCAGTTACAGAAGGTATCGTAAAACTAGAACAATTATTGGAAAAAGTAGCAGTAGGGGACATCGACACGCAAACGTATCATTCAAAACGAATCGCTGTGTTAATGGCCAATATTTTCGAAAGTGTCATCGCACTTAAGGATGCCCATACAATGGGTGGAGGTAGGAAGCGAATGATCGCTGAAGTGTTTATCGAGCATACATGGAAACAAACCGAATGGATTGATGAAGAGATGAAATCAATTCAATACTTCGACGATATTGTTAGTGTAAATGTACGAGTGTAAAAATAATTGGCCCCTAAGCTCTGATGGAGTTTAGGGGCTTATATCATTTTTCACAACAGCAGGGACAATCACATTCTTTTTTCGTCTTGCATGTGCAGCGTTCACATGAACACTCTTTTTTCACCAAGAAAAGCACCCCCCAAATATGACTTTTGTTAATAATCATCGTAACCAAAACTTTAACTTTAATACATTCAGGTTGGGGTTAGAGGATGTTTTAATAAATTTTTAGGAAAACAATAAAATCGCGATTTCTTGTTAAATATGAGTATTTAAATATATTTGTGATTTCTGATATGGATTGAATAACACGGAAAGGGTAAAATCGACCATAACCATATTATAATATTGTTATGGTAACTAACCACTCCTACAGAAATTGAGTTATTTACAAATAATACAAAATAATATCCATTTGTTTACATATATAATTCAATAAGGTAATATATGTAATTGCAGGAACTCATTAAAAGGGGAGGAAATGATGATGAAAAAATTATTGGTACCATTTATCTTGTTATCTATGAGTTTATTTATTGCTGCATGCAACATTGAAGGCAGTACCGAAGAAAAAGACACTGAAAAGAACACTGAAGCAACAGAGGAAGAAGCAAAGTCAGATGAGATGGAAATGAAAAGCGCTCTATTAGACTATCAAATGGAGATAATAAACACGGTTAATGCGAATGATTCGGCTATCTATGCATTTGAAGCAGCTAAAACAAAGGAAGAAGACAAACCATCTGATGAAGAAATCGCAAAACTGAAAACTGATGCAGAAGCTGCAGCAAAAACCGTGGCAGAAGATGTTCATGCTCTTGAGGTTCCTGCCGCACTTGATTCTAAAAAAGAGGAAATCCAAGGAGCGTTAGATGACCTTGCAAAATCGTACGAAACTCGAGCTGCCAATCTTTCAGATGAGGCGAACGCCGAATACACAGAATCAGATGAACAATTCGCAGCGTTTGAAGAAAAAATGGCCGCCGTTTATGAAGAAGCAGGCTTGACCAAACCTAGTTTTACAGCGGATATTGTAGATTAATAACGAAAGATTCATAGGGAGCAACAATTCCAAGATAAATAGGACAGCACTCGCTGTCCTATTTTTTATGCCTTCATAAAAGTTTACTCAACAAAACATTTTTAACCTCTTCATAATAAGATAGCTCAACTAAAGAAGGTTGCTATAGACCCACATGAATGCGGATTGATATGATAAACACAATTAAAGTGTGGAGGATTTAACCAGTGGATCAAGAAAAATATAAACAGTTAAAATTAGGTGAACGCGGAGCTATCATCAGTATCCTTGCATACATCGTATTATCAATAATTAAGTTTATCATTGGCACCACGGCCAATTCAGAAGCATTGCAGGCAGACGGCTTGAACAACGCTACAGACATCGTGGCTTCTGTCGCTGTACTCATTGGACTGAAATATTCCAGAAAGCCTGCAGATCAGGATCATCCATATGGTCATTGGAAAGCAGAAAGCGTTGCATCGCTAATTGCCTCTTTCATCATGATGATTGTAGGGCTTCAAGTACTATATAATGCCATACAGTCCGTATTTGATGGAAAAACTCAAAGTCCTGACCTCCTTTCAGCATGGACAGGGGTGGGTGCAGCTGTCGTCATGTACCTGGTTTATCGCTATAACAAAAGTCTGGCTGAAAAAATAAACAGCCAATCCCTTATGGCTGCTGCGAAGGATAATCTTTCTGACGCATGGGTGAGTATCGGAACAGTCGTCGGAATTCTTGGAGCTCAATTCTATCTTCCTTGGTTAGACCCTCTGACGGCCGTTTTTGTAGGCCTCTTAATTTGTAAAACCGCATGGAATATTTTTCGGGAAGCTTCACACTATTTAACAGACGGGTTTGATGAACAATTGATTCAAACTTACGAAGAGACGATCCAAACCATCCCGGGTGTAAAAGGGGTTAAGGATATACGAGCGAGAAACTACGGGAACAACACTGTCGTGGATGTGGTTATTTTAGTAAGATCCACACTTGATATTAAACAGGCACATGATATTTCAAGCGTTGTAGAGAAAGAATTGATGAAGAAGCATGAAGTGTACGATGTGCATGTTCATGTGGAGCCGAATTAAAAGGTAGAAGGATTTATTTTTTCCCAAACAGAAAAAAATTCAATTAATTTGAAAATTAGGTAAAATAACTATTGCATAAAATAACCAATTGATGTTAAAATTCTTTCACACGGTAAAAATAATTTTACCGAGTGAATCCACATAACGGGTGATACAAAATGAAACCAATGTTCATTATTAAAGAATATGATCAACTCAAAGCGCTCAGCGATCCGTTTCGAGTAAAACTTATGATTCGATTAGTTGAAAAGCCCTATACCGGTCAACAGTTATCTGAAATTTTCGATCTATCCAGAGCTCGCATTCATTATCATTTAAAAGAATTAGAGAAACTCGGTTTGATTGAAATTGTTAAAACAGAAGAAAAGAACGGTATCGTCCAAAAATTTTATCAATCTGTTGCCAGTGGTTTTTATCCGGATTCAAGCATGCTTCCCCATAAAGAAGAAATTACCGAAACGAAGAGGCATTTGATGTATGGAATGCTTGACAGGACAATGGCAAGGGTATTATCAGCACCAGCAGAAGCTTTTGAGCAAGCCGGTCCCGAAGATCCGTCTGAATGGAATATTCTTGCTACTTCCTTAGAACTAAAAGTGACAGAAGAACAATTTAAGTCGTTTATTGATGGATATTTAAAGCTAATAAAAGAATATCAAAACATCGCAAAAGATAATAAATCGAATCCGGACGCCAACTACTATTATCTCACAGCCTATGGTTTCCAAGTTGATGAATCTGAGTTTGAAAAAAGAGTAATTAAAGAAGAAAAAGACCGTTAATGGTTTTTTTTGGACTAACGGTAAAATTTATTTTACTGATTAAGAATATTTTTTTAAAAAGACGAAAAAAATTTACAGTCTGAAGGAGAGAATTAGTATGAAAGAATTATTAATGAAAAACCGTAATTTTGCCTCATTGTTCTTTGGTAGATTGGTTACGAATATGGGGGATAGCATCTATTATGTAGCTGCCATGTGGCTTGTATATGAACTGGGAGGAAGTGTCTTTTACACAGGGTTAGCCGGATTCCTTACCTTATTGCCCGGAACATTGCAGTTTCTTGTTGGCCCCCTGGTTGATAAATGGCCGATTCAGAAAATGCTGGTCAGGACCCAAATCATTCAAGCCATCCTGGTAATGTTCATTCCTTTGGCACATTTTATGGGCTTTTTAACTGTCACGTTCATTCTCATCATCATGCCGATCATTTCTGCTCTTAACCAATTCACCTACCCCGGGCAGGCAGCCATCCTTCCAAGAATCGTCAGAAAAGATCAACTTGTCAAAAGTAATTCCCTGTTTTCCTTTGCATTTCAAGGGGTCGATCTCGCTTTCAATGCCCTTGCCGGAATCCTCATCACCTTAGTTGGTGCCATCACCCTCTATATGATTGACGTTGTCACGTTTATTGCAGCAGCAATTTTGTTCAGTCTTCTCAAAATGAAATCCGAAACTAAATCAAAAGAAAAACAAACTGTAGGCGTAGCCTTTGCAGAATACAAGAAAGATCTAATTGAAGGTTTTTCAATCGTATTCAAATCCCATCTCGCTAAATTTTTATTGGGGTCAATCGTAGCAAACTTTGCCATCGGGTCCATCTATGCCATTTTACCGGCTTTTGCCGATGACAGAGGAGGATCAGAATTATATGGGCTTTATTTAGCAGCCATTTCAGGAGGTGCATTAATCGGAGCCATTGGAGCAACGTGGTTTGAGCGGTATCCGTTAGGAAAGCTTACGATTGTATTGTTCTTCTTGGGTGGCACTACTTGGATGATCTCAGGTTTTATCCCTATGAATAGCTTAAGCATATTATTATTCGGCTTATCATGGATTCCGATCGGTGCCACCAATGTCATCATAGGGGCTGCCCTTCAATCCATCGTTCCACAGCATTTGCTGGGAAGAATTTTCTCGGTTACTTCATCTTTAGGGGCTATGGCCATGCCGTTCGGATCCCTTATTGGCGGCTATCTTGCTGAAATATTCAGCAGCACGTCTGTATACGTCGGCAGTGCTGGTGGGATCTTATTTATTTCTCTCGTATGGATCTTCAACAAAACTTTACGTTCCCTTCCTCACACCTCAAAACTTAACCCGGAGGAAGTAGGATTGGCAGATGAGAGTGTAACGGCTTCATCTTAATAAAAGCAACATCCCTTCACAAAGAATTTCCATGAGGAGGGATGTTGCTTTCTGCTAAAATACTTTACTATGACGTGAAAGTATTGGATGATAATGGTAAAATAGAAGAATAGTATATTCTATGCTAATTCCCATGGCAAATAGTTTAATTTTGGCATATTCGTATATTCATTGGATTTCCTGAATGAACCAATTTGGACATTCCAAACATGCGAACATGCGGGTCATCATGCTGAAAGTCAAAAAACAGTAAATAAGGGGATGAACATATTATGAAATTTCGTTCCAAGATTGATCGATTTTTTATTTCTGTGATTTTCATATCATTGCTTCTCATCTCTATTGTATTTTTGATTCCACTTATTTTAACAGGTCGTCCATCCATATTGGACATCATTGTCGTTGTAGGATTATATGCCTTTACAGCAGGCATGATCTTATGGACAGGATTCTTTCAACATTATGAGTTGTGCCAAGATTACCTATATATTAAAGGAGGCCCGTTCAGCAGCCGGATTTTCTATGGTGATCTTACCAGAGTGAGAGCTACCCGGGATATTTCCACTGGATACAGAGTCTTGTCTTCCAGGGATGCCCTTGAGATCTATTACCGAACCGGGTCTTGGGGGAGTGTTAAGATATCACCTCGGGACAAGGAACTTTTTTTATCTGAGCTTGATAAACGCTGTTCCCATTTATTCATTCAAAATTCACCCCAAATCGATTCTAAATAATCTGAAACCTTCTGCAATTCAAAACCGTATACAAATAGCAAGAGGTGATGAACATGACAGGAATATTATTCATTATACTAATCCCAATCGTCTTTACAATAATTGCTTTAAATCTTTCCGATTCATCAAAAAGAGGCTACAGGAGTGGAGATGGGGGCTATTATGGTCCTTATGAAGGAGGGCATGATTCAGCAGGCAGCTGCGACACCGGGTTTGGCGGTGGGGATTGTGGAGGTGGAGGTGGAGGCGAATAACTCGCTTCCTTCTGTTTTATTGCTCGTGACGACATTCGCAACACATAGGAGATGAACACCGTTGAAGCGTTATTTTATTCAGCACCTGATCCTGGACATTCATATTACAGAATGGGGAGCCACTACTGATCCCGTAATCTTTTGCCTGCATGGACTTGGAAGTACCAGTCTCAGTTTTATGGAAGTGGCGGAGGAATTAAAAGAGGATTACAGGATCATTTCAATTGATGCACCTGGCCATGGTAAAACCCCTCCTTTTGATAAAGGTGAAGACTATGAGATGGATAAGATGGCTGATTGGATAAATGAAGTAACTGTTCTTCTTGAAATAGATTCTTTTTACTTCTTATCTCATTCATGGGGGAGCTTTGTCGCTCTTTTCTACGCTGCAAAATACCCCAAAAGGGTGCGCGATAGCATATTAATTGATGGAGGCTACCAGGGGAAACGTCATTCGAACCAATGCGTAGAAGAGGAAGTTGATTTTTATAACAAAGACTTTGAACAGGTTTGGGAATCATGGGAAGACTTCTTGGCCCTCGTCAAAAGTGAAACATTAAACTGGAATTCCATAAAGATGGAAGCTGCGAAGGATCTTTGTCTCTATAAAGATAACCGATATTATTGGCATGCACGTGGTAGTACTGCCGGTCACATCATAAGGGCCATGCACAAGGATGAAACAGAGGATATTTATCACAAGCTGGACGGTTCCATTCTATTATTAAAAGCAACCCTTCCCCGTAGCATGGAGGAAAGCCGTAATAAGACTGCGGGCATTTCCAAGGAGCAAACCAGGGGGGACGTAAAGTCAATACCCGAAACCACTCACCTACTGCATTGAGACCGTCCTGAGACTGTAGTGAGGGAGATCAGAAATCGCTGGAAATAGAAAAAAAGAGGAGGCACTCATTCAATGATTCTATTACAACCAATGAAAGACCACGAATATACTCTTTGGATTCAAGAATCCATTAAAGAGTACGCAGAGGAAAAGACGAAAGCCGGTAACTTCCAAAAGGAAACTTCATTAGAGCAGGCTGAAAACGAATTTAATCAATTACTGCCGGATGGACTTGAGTCAAAGGATCATTATTTGTTTACTTTAATTGATGATGAAAACCAGAAAGACGTAGGGACTTTATGGATTAATGTACAAGAGGACGGTAATGAAGCATTCATTTATGATATTAAGATTCATGAAAGCAAAAGAGGGAGAGGGTATGGAAAAGAAGCCTTAAAGTCCCTGGACTCATTTGCGAGGGAAAAAGATATACCAAAAATATCGTTGCATGTTTTTGGTCATAACAAAGTGGCTCTTTCCTTGTACCAGAATACAGGGTTCGAAGTGACCAATGTCTTGATGTCAAAGACTCTTTAAGTTCGAACAAAGGACACCCCGGTGTCTTTTTCTATGTAAAGGAGGCCATACAACTTGACTGCATCAAGTGAAAAATACAGTAATAATGACAGTTATTTTTTAATAGGAAATACAGGAATACTAATCATTGGAATGGTTGTACTAATCCTGATCATCATATTCCTTTCCATATTTTTAAAGAAAAGAAAGTAGGATCCTTATGAGAATCGTAGGATATGCACTCATAGACGATTTGGAATCTCTTATACAAATTGATTGTCAAGTGATCGGAAACGAAAGCAGATATGATCAAATCCAGGAGGCAATCTTAGAAAAGAGATGTTTAGTCGTTAGAGAGGGAGAGACTAATGCCGGGTTTCTTATATTTAACAACCACTTTTTCGGAAACACTTTCGTCTGTCTCATCATTGTTTCACCAGAGGAAAGAAGGAAGGGCAATGCCTCTTTACTATTGAAACATGTTGAAGAAATATCACCGTCAGATAAAATATTTTCGTCTACTAATCAATCAAACGAGCAAATGCAAAAAACATTTCTAGCGAACGGCTATTCTCAAAGTGGAAAGATCGAAAACCTGGACCCGGGGGATCCGGAGATTGTTTACTATAAACAAAGAAGATAGGAAAGGGAGGTCATGGAGTGGTCATCATTTTAGCCATTTTTCTATTAATCTTTTCATTTGATTTCACCAAATTCAGAAAGCAAAATCAAACCATGATTGAACAAAATGAGAGAATTATTAAGCTTCTCGAGGAAATCAAGAATAAATAATACATAAGGAAGTAGGCTCCCCAATAAGGAGCCTGGCTTCAATCGATTGTAATGTAATCTTCATCCAGGCTTTCTACGCCCTGATCGAACGTCAGCTTCGTTTTAAAGAGGTAGCGAACCCCGTTTTCTTCGGAGTATGGCAGTGATTTAGGAATCCTGTAGGTGAAGGATAATTTGTTTCTTTCTTCAGCTTTAATGCTATCAGATTTTAAAACCGTAGTTGAATCAATGACTTTTTCTTCCTTGCCATTATTATCAAGCATCACCAGGTCACATTCCACCCGCCTCAGCTTTTGTTCGATAATGCCTCCTTCTAAAAAGAAGTATCCTTGTAAAAGTTCTCCTTGCTTGAACGAGTTTTTAGGTAAAACAAGATCTATCTTCGCAGAGCCTATACCAAAGAGAGACATATATTTACGTAAAATCATTAGGCATCCTCCTTTTTTGCTGAAGAATATTTATTATCTATTTTTTCTTCAATTTTGTTCATCTTATTTTTATCGTTTAATATTTCATTTTTGTTTTGTTCTATTAGTTGAGAGAGGTTTGTTTTTAATTTTTTCATTGTCCATTACTTCCTTTCAATATGAAGTGATATAAAAAAAGACCTTTACCGGAATTGGTAAAGGTCTTTTTAGACATATATAAACCTTCACCAACTGGTAAAGGTCTCGCTAACAACATGGTTGTCAATAAAGCCGAGAGTGAAACACTCTGTAATGACGACTTTATTGTTACAGCTACTCCCCTTTAGGAGAATATTAAATTATGAGACTATCATAATCGATGGGTGGAAGGTTGTCAATGAATATGGATGTCGGGGTGAAGTGGCGAGATTTTATGTCCCGTTATTAGTCAATGTTTTTACTCAAATCATCATACCACTCCTTGGTTTCCCCTGGGTTTACACCATTCAAGAAGATATGTTGATCATTCACCCGGATATAAATATACGGAGCTTCCTTGTGTATAAACAGCAAGCTTTTCCCATAACCTTTCACTTTGAATTGTCCTTTAGACATGGTGGAAAGACCGAAGCCGTTGATTTTCCAGGTGACTTCAGGCATATCTTCCATTAACTCGACCTTTTCAACCTCTTCAAGCTTCCACACTTCTCCATACAAACCTATGACCTCAAATTCCTCATCCTCAACAATCAAATCATATTTTTCATACCCGAGATAAGTGAGAACACTAACAAATCCTAAAACAACAACAAACAAAGTAGAACTAATCCAGAAACTTCTTTTCCTTTTGCCTGAAACCTCAAATTTGGATAGATATATGAAACCACCCATTAAAAAGACAAGCATAAAGCCAAATTGAACTTCTATAACAAATGGAAAAGAGGTGAATGCAAGGGGAAGAAGGGTAAGCATTCCGACCGCAGTATAAATCATTAACGATCCGGTCTTTTGAGGATAGCCATTTTTAATCAACTCTTCTTGTTCTGTCATACTCCGCGTCACAAAGCCCGAAATCAGCCAATAATTTTTTTTGGCTCGGATCGCCCAACCTAGGATTGAAAAAAGAACTATAACAACTAGTTGAATACCAATCAGAACACCCATGCACTTTCCTCCACTCAGTTTATAGATAGTATATTTACGATTTTATATTGAAATGGTTTCAATTATTTGGTGTTAACCAATCCCGTGTATATTAAATTCTTAACTTAACGATGGATGCAGGAATCGAGCTGTAAAATAGAGAACTATGTGGGTAGAATAAAATGTGAGAATCAGAAAGGGGCAGTCGGATGTATGAATTGAAAACAAAAGAAAATGACAGCAATGTGATTGAATTTATCGAAGCAGTAGAGAACGAAAAAAAACGCGATGATGCCTATAAACTATTGGATATTTTCACAGAGACGACCGGGTTTGAAGCGAAAATGTGGGGACCGAGCATTATCGGTTTCGGTTCTTATCATTACAAATATAAGACCGGCCACGAAGGGGATGCTCCGTTAGTCGGATTTTCACCGAGAAAAGAGAAAATAAGTCTGTATTTTGCACCAGGGGACCCGGAGAGGGAAAAGGTATTGGATTCATTCGGCAAACACACAACAGGAAAAGCTTGCGTGTACATAAACAAAGTAGCAGATATCGACCAAGACGTTTTGAAACAGTTGATTAATCAATCTATGAGCTTTCTTCAAAAGACATATTCAAATCCATAAACAGGATAATAAGGAGGAATTAGTCTAAATACCATGACTAATTCCTTATTTTATTAGAAAAGAATCTTAAGATTTGAAATCCCAAAGATTATCCTATAATATTAATCTTGAATTAAAACTATTTCAGTTCGAGGTAATAAAGTTGGTTTCATTGAACTGGATGATGAAATTCACAATCAGAAAGGGACGATTCAACATGACAAAGGTTTTATACATTACAGCACATCCGCATGATGATACACAATCCTATAGCATGGCAGTAGGAAATGCATTTATTGACACATATAAAGTGGCAAATCCAACTCACGAAGTGGTGAATGTAGACTTATACAAAGAAAACATTCCACAAATTGACGCTGACGTATTCAGTGGCTGGGGAAAACTACAATCCGGGCAAGGATTTGAAGAGCTTTCACAAGAAGAACAAGCAAAAGTAGGCCGACTTGGTGAATTATCAGATCAATTTGTTGAAGCTGATAAATATATCTTTGTTACTCCATTCTGGAACTTCTCCTTCCCTCCAGTAATGAAGGCATATATTGATTCTGTGTCCGTAGCGGGGAAGGCATTTAAATATACGGAACAGGGACCTGTCGGGCTTTTAACTGACAAAAAAGGTCTTCATATTCAAGCTCGCGGAGGTATTTACTCTGAAGGCCCGGCTGCAGCAATGGAAATGGGTCACCGCTATCTTGACGTCATGATGCAGTTCTACGGAGTTCCTTCGTTCGAAGGTCTATTCGTAGAAGGTCATGCAGCAATGCCTGACAAAGCTGAAGAAATCAAAGCAAATGCGATTGCAAGAGCTAAGGATTTGGCACAAACTTTCTAATAGTGAGAAAGAGTCGACTGCGGTTGGCTCTTTTTTATTTCATCTAAAAATGAAACCATCTTCACTTTAATTTCGTATGAGAACATATAGAAGGAAGTATAGAGGAGGAAAAAGAATGAAAGAACAATTTTTTATCGATATCGAGGTTTCCGATTCATTATCAGAAACATTACAAAATCTTGTTGATACTAAAAGAGCTGAAACAGGATCTCACAACGTTTTTATTCAAAATGTCATTCCATTAGGGGACATACGTTTCACGGTTATTTTAGAAGTCGTTCAGGAAATCTATTAAACTTATCAGAGAGAACTTCATCGTATCAATCTGCTCAAAAGCTGTAAAAAAAGAGAGAGACCCTCATTAACTATCGAGGGTCTCCATACTCTATCTCTTTATAAACATTTGCGTCCAATAATGACCGTACGATCCACCCTTCACATAACCTATTCCGATTTCTGTATATGTCGGAGAGAGGATATTTTTTTTGTGTCCTTCGCTGTTCATCCATGCTTCAACTACTTCGGCAGGTGTTCTTTGCCCAGCCGCAATGTTTTCACCTGCTGCTTGATAGGAAATTCCGAAATCCTTCATCATTTGGAAAGGAGATCCGTATGTCGGGGATGTGTGGCTGAAATAGTTCTTCGCAATCATGTCTTCTGACTTATAACGTGCCACACGTGATAATTCCCAATTTTCCTTCAGTGGTGATAAACCAACTTTTGATCGTACCTGGTTTACCAGCTTCACCACTTCGTATGTATAACTTTCAGCTGTGTGATTTGCTCCTGGTATATTAAGGGTGTGTCCAGGATAAATCATATTCGGGTTGCTGATGTTCGGGTTTGCCGAGATCAACTCGGAAACACCCACCTGATGCTTTACGGCAATCTTCCACATTGTGTCTCCATAACTCACAGTATACGTACCTGCTGCAGAAACCTGAGAAGCTTGACCAAAACCAATGACAAAAGTGACAGACAACAATAAGATAGATAAAAGTTTTAAAGTTTTCATAGTTCTATTGAAATATAATTCTGTTAATTTTGAAACAGGTAGTTGTTACCACTGATCCACTAATCCTATAAAAACAACATCTAGTAAATATTACTAGGATATTTTCAAAGCAAAAGGTGGTGACTCTATATTCAGACCTCGTTAAACACCAAATCACCTTCGTTTTTCTGTATAATGGAAAATAGTTACTATTAGAGGTGCAATCAATCGAAAAAAGATTCTTTGAAGCAAACCAAAATTGTGTCATCCGAAAGAACGAAGTCAAGATTATTGGAAAAATATGAAACTTTATTCTACATATGATCGTAAAATAAAAAAGGGAGAAATCAAAATTCCGATCCTTATTTTTCAACGTTCACTTCAAAGGGGGCCTTCATTATGTGGATCAACTTATTATTCAGCGCTATCTTCATCATCGGAATCGTGTATCTCATACGGTTTCGATTAAACCTAAAATTTTCCGCCGAAAAAGCAGGCAATGCCCTGTATCCAACCAATGAAAAGGATATGAACAGTATTGTGATTCCAAGCGAGTTCAAGGTGATGCAGCCTTTAACAAAGGGAACAAGATCTTACCGGTGGGTGAAATGGGGGACGGTCGGTGTCGTTACCCTGTTAACTGCTCTATTAGCGGTTGTATACTGGACTGATATGCTTCATCAATCTATTTTTAGCATTGTCTACCTCTTTTTCATTTTGATCAGCTCCATTAAACACCGCGGGAATTTTTATTTGTTAGCTGAAGGTCTTATACTGAATGGTCATTATGTCCCATGGGGCAGGGTTAAAGGATATGAAGTCGAAAAGATTATTAAGTGGCACGAGCTGTACGGACTGGATGACAAAATCAATCAAGGCTACAAATTAGGGGTGAAGGTGAAGAACAAATGGATTCAACCACAGTTTGTAGTGATTAGAGATCATGATCAATTGGATCGAATTTTTACACTGCTAGAAAAGCATGGAGTGGAGGACATTACCTCCAGAAAAAATAGAGCCACTTCCTATTAAAAAGTTCTTGTTGGAATCTGTACAGTATATGTTAACAAAATTAATAATTTAGGAGATGACAAGATGAGCTGGTTAAACTGGAATCACTTTTTAGCACCATCCAACCCATACGCTGCAGTGTTCTTTGGTATAATCCTCACCCTCGTGGTTGCATGTAGTATCTGGTATGAAACCAAACAAAAACGAATATTGTTCATTGCCATCGTAACAGGTGGTTTGACAACCGTAATCGGAGTGGGGCTGCTCACAATGATTGGATTCTATTAGAAAGGAAGGCGCATACATATGAAATCACTTTTTTTCGTTATTGTAGGTGCACTTTTAGGATGGGGGATAACCGGCTTTTTCACCAATGGATTTGAAACGGATTATTTATTCATTCTCGTTATTGGTATTGTTATTGGTTACAGTATCGGGCGCAGAAAGGAAAAAGAAGAATTTACAGAATCCGTTAAAGGGAAGTAACTTCAGGGGGATATTATTTATGGATTTGTATTCTTAAGTTTACTGATGATGGCTGGATTTATCTTCTTTGCGATATTTTAAAAAGGAGAATATTTATATGAAACCCTTAAGTCTCGAACACTATGATGTACTTTTATTTGACTTGGATGATACTTTGTTTGGTCACTCGGAAGCTTATGAGGAGGGCGTGTATGATACACTTCAGCATTTTCCTGAATTAAAGGAACTTGATCCGATTATATTTTATAAAACCTTTTTGAAGCATAATCATCTCCTATGGAGCAAGTTTTCATCAAAAGAGTTAAATTTCCATGAATTCTCGTTGAAGAGACTAGATAACACTCTAAAGGAATTTAACATTTCTGTAGAGGAGGAAGTGTCCGACGCCATCGTAAAAGTCTTTCAATGCTCTTATCTTAATCGTATTCATCCTAATAAGGAATTGAATGATTTTTTATTGAAAGTAAGCTGGAGTGTCGGAGTTGGGATTGTTACGAACGGTACCGCATATAACGCTTATGAAAAGGTTCACCGACTTGAACTCTCCACTATCTTTCCAGAAAGCTCAATCATAATCTCAGAAAAAGTCGGCTTCTCGAAACCTGATACTGAGATTTTTCAACATACTCTGAATGCTTTTGAGAGCAGTCCGGGTCGCACACTATTTATAGGAGACAATTATTACACCGATATAGTAGGGGCGAAATCTTTAGGTTTAGATACGTTATGGATAAACAAATTTGGTTATGAGTGTCCCCAAGAACGGCCGGATTTTACGTTAAAGTGCCTTTTAGAAATGAAAGAATTAATATTGAAAGTGTGATATGAATGAAAAGACTGCCTGCAATGGAAGCAGCCAAGAAATTTGTATTAGAAACCTTTCCAACATGTCAAGCTGCACTTCTCGGTGGCAGTGTTGTCAGGGGAGAAGATACAAGTACATCCGATTTAGATATTGTCATCATTGACGAAAGCCTACATTCAGAATACCGGGAATCTTTCAACTTACATGGATGGCCAATTGAAGCCTTCGTCCACAATAGACAAACAATTCAAGTCTATTTCCAAAAAGACTGCCAAAGAGCCCGGCCTTCATTGCCAAGAATGGTCTCAGAAGGAATCCCTATCCTCGATCATCCCATCATTCCACGCCTCAAAGAAGAAGCAAATAAACTTTTGAGGGACGGACCTCCCAAATGGAACAGTCAGACGATTGATATGAAGAGATATTTCCTTACTGATGCATTGGATGATTTTATTGGATCAAAGGAAAGAGGAGAAAGCATCTTTATCGCGAGCTCCCTTGGGGAATCTCTTCATGAGTTTGTACTCAGAACCCAAGGTCATTGGATCGGTGCCTCGAAATGGATAACACGGGCATTGAAGGAATATGATGAAAGCTTTGCAGAAGATTTTGTGGAAGCTTTCGACCAGTTTTATCAAAAAGGGAACAAACAAACCATTGTAAGATTGGTGGACTCTGTATTGGAACCACACGGAGGACGATTGTTCGAAGGATTTTCTTTAGGGAAAAATAAAATATAAAAGCCCTTCATAAAAAAAAAGGGCTTCATTTCAATTCTGACATTATACTACTATCTGAAACTCATCATGATCGACACTGTTTACACCATCGTCGAAGACCAGTCGGGTGACGAACTTATAAGAAACATTGTCACTACTCGGTGGAAAAGAATCTGAAAGTCTGCACGAAAAGTGAATGGTGCGTTGTTCGTTTGCTTTCATCGTTGATGAGCTTAATATAGTATTGTGATGAAGAACAGATGAGCGGTCACTATTTTGATCGTACTGTAAAAGGTCGGTCTCGATCCTTTTTAACTTCTGCTCCACTCGTCCGCCTGTAAGTTCATATTCCCCTTTAATGACGTCTCCTGGGCAAAACTCTTTTTTATTCAAAACCAGATCAATCTTTGTTGCACCAATACCGAACCTGCACATCAATTTACTAAACATAACAGCCATTCAACCTCTCATTCATCTAGTTACCAATTCTACGCAATAAGGAGAGCTTTGGTTTCACTTTTATACACCTTTTCTACGACTATATTCTAAAAGAAAAGAAGCCCTCTTGTCTATAAGCCTTCTTCGACATATTTCGCGAACATTTATTATTCATATGATATTTTCCAATGTCCGACCCCACAGATTTTTCTTTGGATTATGAAACATCCCCCAGATGAGTATATTAATTGGAATTTGTTCCATATAGAGGTAGAAATATAGTCTGAATTTCTATAAAATAGGACTAGAACATTATCATATTTTGGTAAAATACTAGCTTAAGAAGGGGTCATTCAATTGAAGGAAAAGAAGAAAAAGAAAAAAACCCATGTCCCATTGAGAATGAATTTACTTTTTATTTCGGTCTTTTTTCTATTCTCACTTCTGATTCTTCGTCTTGGGATTGTACAAATCGTGCAGGGGAACCATTATGAAGCGGAAGTGGCAAGAACGGAAAATGTCAAATCGCATAATGGAACACCACCTAGGGGAAAAGTCTATGATCGGTATCGGAATGTAATCGTGGACAACGTACCTTTAAACGCAATCACCTATACCAGAACACAAACGACTAAGCCTGAGGATATGCTGAAAGTAGCAAGAAATCTGGCAGAGTTGATCGAAATGAATCCAGACAAAATTACAGATCGGGATCGGCAGGATTTCTGGCTTCTGAGCTATCCTGATAAAGCAGAAAAACTGGTGTCAGAGGATGAATTGAAGGTACTCGAAGATGATGAAGATCTTACAAAAGATGATGTGAACAAAAAGGTTTATGAAATGCAGCTCGAAAGAATCACCGAAAAGGACATCAACTCTTTTAATAAACAAGAAGAGGAAGTTCTGGCGATATTCCGCGAATTTAACACAGGGTACGCCCTTACTCCTCAAATCATCAAAAACAAAGATGTTTCCATGGAAGAAATGGCCAGAGTCAGTGAACGCCTGTCAGAATTGCCTGGTGTGAACGTTACCACGGACTGGGAAAGAAAATATGTGAATGACAGCACGTTGAGAACGATTCTCGGCAGAGTTTCCTCCTCACAGCAAGGTCTGCCAAGTGAGCTTGTCAACGAATTCAAAGCTCAAGGATATGCCCTGAACGACCGCGTTGGAACGAGTTATTTCGAATCCCAGTATGAAAACGTCCTAAAAGGGCAAAAGGAAGAAATCGAATACATCACGAAAAACGGAAGCGTTCTTGATACACAACTCGTCAGCGAGGGTCACAGTGGGAAGGATGTCGTATTAACAATCGACCTACAGCTTCAAAAAGAAATCGAAAAAATCGTTGAAGAAGAGCTAAGCAAACAAGCATCCCAATATTGGGAATCCCCTTTCCTGGATCGTGCTTTTGTTGTCAT
Organism: Rossellomorea sp. NRS-1567; assembly: GCF_050467885.1. Taxonomy (NCBI): domain Bacteria; kingdom Bacillati; phylum Bacillota; class Bacilli; order Caryophanales; family Bacillaceae; genus Rossellomorea; species Rossellomorea sp. NRS-1567. The sequence goes on from NZ_JBITPL010000030.1 coordinate 21,413, forward strand.
GATGGATCCCCATACAGGGGAAATACTTTCGATGGTCGGAAAGAAGTATGGGAAGGATGCAGATGGTAAGACGGAGATGCAGGATTATGCTTTAGGGACATTCACTTCTGAGTATGGGGTGGGGTCTGCGGTTAAGGGCGCTACTGTGTTGACGGGGTATATGACTGGGGCGTTGAATGTAGGGGATGTGCTTTATGATGAGCCGATTCGGATAAAGGATACGCCAGTAAAAAAATCTTGGTTTAATGGATCGAGGTATCTTAGCGATATTCAAGCTCTTGAAATATCGTCTAACGTCTATATGTTTAAAACAGCAATAAAAATTGCAGATGGAACTTATCGTCCTAATCAACCTTTGGACATTAACACTGATGCCTTTGATACTATGAGAAATTACTATAGTCAGTTTGGCTTAGGAGTAAAAACAGGAATAGATCTACCAGGAGAAGTAGAAGGGCTTAAAGGGAACGAACGGAAACCAGGTATGTTAATGGATTTTGCCATTGGGCAATATGATTTATACACACCGATGCAACTTGTCCAGTATGCTTCCACCATTGCTAATGGAGGCTATCGCATGAAGCCACATATCATGAAAGAAATTCGTGAACCCAGCCAAGAGAGAGATAAAGTTGGACCTCTCCTATATGAAAACGAATCCCAAGTTTTAAATCGTATTGATGCAACAGAAAGAGAAATACAGCAGGTACAGAGAGGATTTTATCAAGTCGCTCATGGAAGTAATGGTACTGCCAATAACTTTAGAAGTGCACCTTATGATGCTGCAGCAAAATCAGGAACGGCAGAAGCTTTCTATTATAGCCCTGAAGAAAAAAGACAATATGAAACATTCAACACCACTCTAATCGGCTACGCGCCTTACAACAACCCTGAAGTAGCCTTTTCAGTTGTGTTACCATATTCACACCAGAACAAAGATCCTTACATAAACAAAACCATCGCCAAACGTGCAATGGACAAATACTTCGAGTTGAAGAAGCAATACGAAAAAGACGGATACTTTGACTCATCCACAGAAGAAGAGGTCCGTAATGCCGATCAACTTGAAGAGACGGAAGAACAAGGAACTGAAGAGGAATAAACAAATACGCAATCCTTTATATTGAAGGATTGCGTATTTGTTTTGGGTCTTCTTGTACTTACTTTTAATTTTTTGCTAAGTGGATTGAAGTTAACTACCAAGACATTTACTGGAATTCTGAATTTCAAGTAAATGTGAAACTTATCCATTTATTAAACGTACATATATATAGATATCTTCAGTTGATGGGGGTGAATCATATGTTATGGTGGATCATCGGTATTGCCGTCGGATTCGGATTACTAAGTGGGCTTCTAAGAAGAACGTTTTCAAAGAACTCCTTTGAAGCAGGAAATCAAAACCAGAGACAGATCCAGGAAGAAGAACGAGTGAAAGCCGGCAGCTGGTTTACTGGCGGACAGTAAGCAAATGTGTCAGGGGGAGCCTCCTGGCGTTTTTTTATGACTATAAACCCTCAGAAAAGAGAGAGAATAAGACATTTATTTGCTTTTCACTATGGTAAAATTAGTAAGATGCATATCAAAGTTCATAAGAGAGGTCCGTCCCTCTATAAAGAAAGGAGAAATTTCATGTCCATTAAGTATTGGTCTCAGGTGGGTGTTGGTTTTTTGGTCTTTGGATTTACGGCATTGTTTTCCTGGTATGAAGGGAGTGCGTTGTTGGATAATCCCTGGGAATGGAAGTATTCCACTCCGTTCAGTGAGATGATTCACGGCAGCGTCTTAACCCGGGAGCAGATAGTGGAACTTGATTTTTTTGTGTACGCTGCGAAGTATTCACCACTGTTTCCAAGCGTTATGGTGATGAGCGTCAGTTACCTATTAGTTCTACTGGGATACATACTTCTTAAACATCGGGGCTTTCCATTATTTCTAACTCTATTTGGAATGGTATATCTATTGATGAGTGCTTTAATCGCATCATCTCCCACAACTGGTGGGAACATTCTTTTTTGGCTATTTATCTTAATAGGGATTTTTCTAATCATTCTCGCCTCTCTTTTTCACTTTTCTCCATCTCTACGAATGAAGGGGCAATCCAGACAAGCATAATAAAGGTAGGTTCTCTTTATATCTTTTACATAAAACCATAACGTTTAACTGTACGGTTTACCTTAAATAAAGTATACTACTCTAGAGGTGATGTCCTTGGGAAGTTGTATCGAATAGGAGAACTATCGAAGCAAAGTCAAGTGTCCAAAAGGACGATTGATTATTATACAAAAATAGGATTATTGGATTGCGATCGATCACACAATAATTACCGGTACTATCACGAAGATGCGTTAGCTGATTTAAAGATGATCGAACAATGTCAGCAGATGAACATGACGTTACATGAAATCAAAGATCGATTAACAGTAATGAAATCCTTGGAAGTAGATCCCTCGATTTTAGAAAAACAAGTAGACCATATTCGAAATGAAATGGATCATTTGCATAACGAATTACATGAGGTTTTACATGCGATGGAAACGCTCGGGGATGATGAGCGCAAACGAATGTTAAAGCAGGTATCCCCACAGGCTTTGGCCTTATTTCAAACATTAATGGTTTTTTCTGGTTAATCCAGCATAATAGATAAACAACTACAGGAGAGTGACTTTTTTTTGGACGATATACCACTGAATTCATTAGTATTATTAGGAGCATTAATTCTTTTATCTGCCTTTTTTTCATCGGCGGAAACGGCTTACTCAAGCGTGAATAAGATTAGACTTAAGAACTTTGTAAGTGAAGGAAGAAGAGGGAGCATTAAAGCTCATTATATTGCTGAAAACTTCGATAAAGCACTGTCCACGATATTAATTGGAAACAACATTGTGAACATCGCCGCAGCCAGTATTTCAGCAAAGCTTGCGACAGATATTTTCGGAGGAAACACAGGGCTTGTCATCAGTACTTTCGTCATGACATTATTAATTCTGATTTTCGGTGAAATCCTGCCCAAATCATTGGCAAAAGAAAATGCCGAAACCTATTCCTTGACCATATCAGGCGTTCTCTTTGCCTTAATTAAAGTTCTTACACCGATCAACTTCTTTTTTATCAAATTAAAAGAGTTGGTATCGAAGTTCTTCTCGAAAAATCACGAGATGCCGTCTGTCACAGAGGAAGAATTAAAAGTGATGCTTGATATTAGTGAAGAAGAAGGAGTCATTGATAGAGAAGAAAGAGAATTGATTCACCGCTCGATGGACTTTGATGATATCCTTGCAACCGAGGTCCTGACACCACGGATAGATGTCAAGGCAGTTGAGGTGAATCAACCGATTGAAGAAATTAAGGAAATGTTCTTTGAAGAGCGATTTTCACGAATTCCGGTTTACGAGGATTATATTGATAATGTGATTGGAATTCTTTCAGAGAAAGAGTTCTTTACTCATTTGATCAAATTTGGTGAAGTAAACATCCGGGAATTGATTCGTGAACCAATGTTTGTATTTGAATCTGTCAAGATCTCTACTCTTCTTACTAAGCTTCAAAAGAACAATGTGCATATGGCCATTGTAGTGGATGAGTTTGGCGGCACGACCGGAATCATCACCCTTGAAGATATCTTGGAAGAAATTGTAGGGGAAATCTGGGATGAGCAAGATGAAAAAACACATTCCATGAGAAAAATCAGCGATAAAGAATATCGATTCGACTCGCAATATCAATTGGATGAATTTACAGAGTTACTCGATGTACCAGAGCCTGAAAGTTCTTACCATACACTTGGCGGCTGGGTGGTTGAAAGCTTTGAAGATCTTCCATCAGAAGGTGATAGCTTCGACTATGAAAACTTAAAAGTGAGCGTAGAAGAAGTGGATAATCGTCGGGTACGCACGATTAAAGTTGAAATACTAGAAGAAAAAACCGAAGATATTGTTCAATAAGTATGAAATAACAGGCTCTTCATTGCCTGTTATTTTTTTGGTTTATAAATGATGGAAGGAGGGTGCTTTTATATGCACGAATCAGAAACAAGGGAAGCTCTTTTACGGGAACTTGAAGTTGTAAATAAATGGGCAGATGATCAAAAAGGGTTATGGTTTTGGGAGAAGCTCGGCCGTATTCCATTTATGATTCTAGACCGGATCACTCCTCAAATGGTGCATAACAAGATTGGACAAGCACTGGATGAAATAGGGAGCTATATACAAAAGGGTGGAAGCTACCTTACTAGTGAGAAGGAAGTCGTTAAGCGATTTACTAAGAGAACAGACAATCCTCATTTAAATGTAGAGGACATCGCAAAGCTGGCCCTTTCAGATATGGATGAAGTAAGTGAAGGGATCGTGGGTATGAGAAGGAAGGTTGCGATGACCCAGGGGGCGACTACGGGAATCGGTGGGTTCCTGACTCTAAGTATTGATATACCTTTCATTCTGGGCATATCACTTAAGACTCTTCAGGAAATCGCCATAAGTTACGGGTACGATCCAAATGATCAGCAGGAGCGTATTTTCATTATAAAATGTCTACAGTTCGTTTCTTCAGATATTGTCGGGAAGCAAGCAATCCTTCAGGAGCTTTCGGACTTCAACAAAAAGGATATGGAGAAAAGAGAACAAACCCTTTCCCAGCTACAAGGATGGAGGGAAGTGATGGTCAGCTTCCGTGACAACTTCGGCTGGAAAAAACTATTCCAAATGATTCCCATCGCAGGCATCCTGTTCGGCTCCTTCATCAACAAATCCATGATCTCAGACATAGGAGAAACCGGCCGTATGCTCTACCGTAAAAGAAGAATCCTGGAGAAGCTGGAAGAGGGACGGACCTCTGAAATTTAATTTTTCTGGAGAAAAGGCTAAATATCAATCTTTTTAAATGATGAATGCAGATCAGAGGTCCGTCCCTCTGATCTTTTTTATGTAATTAATTTGGAGTATTTAATATCAGATAAGGGGCAAAGTTAATGAAACCAGAACCTGATTTCCTGAAAATCATTAACCAGTAAAACAAAAGGACCTCCAATTGGAAGTCCCTTTCAATTATTCTTCTTCGTTTTTATCTTTATTAAACCAAAGTGGTTCATCATTATCCACTTCGCCATTATAATTAATGAGCAATTCTTCGCCGGCTTGAATGTCTTTATAGGCATAAAAGTCGAAGGTATGGCTATCAAAATTGATTTCATATGTTGTATTAGGAGTATACGAATGGTTAAACAACATTCCATACCCTAATAGAAGTGCTGTATGATTGATTCCGTATTCAAATACATAATCCGCCAGGAACGTTTTTTCAATATGTTCATGTTCCTCATTGGGATAGGGTATGACTGGTGCTTCATGAACCAGCTCTCCTTTGGCTATATCTCTTTTTGCAAAAACGCCGCGATTAAGATCACCGTCACTAAGGGACGATATTTTCACTTCGATCATTATGCCACCTTCTTTCTAAATCCTTAACTTAGTAAGCTTGACACGAACTGGATAGAAAATCAACATCAAATCTTTATTGGAGCCAGCTCAATTAAAACAAATTCCCAAAAAATCCTTGAATGCTTCGTGCACTTCGTACTAGCCAACTGGCCTTCTCTACTGACTCAGCTGCAAAAATATCCACTTTATAGGAAGGTTGTTTTTTATCAAAAATATACTCGTTTTTTTCCGGGGTTTCGATCATCATTTCTCCAATTTTTTCACCCTTTTCAATTGGAGCTTGAAGAGTACCATCGTTGTTAAGCTTATCTTCATCCAATTTGACTGAAGCTTTCACTTTATCCTTCTCTTCTTTTGTTACTCGAATAGATAAAGGCTTGTCTATCTTGATGGCAACCGATTGTTCTTTACCGTCTGGAACGTCTAGCGTGTGTTCCTTTTTCTTTTCAATATCATTTAAGCTGTACTTAACCGTCTCAAACTCATCAAATCCATAATCAAGAAGTTCTGTCGTTTGAATAAAACGCTCTGCACTGCTGGGCTGACCATATTCATCTTTGGCATCTAAAATGACTGAAATATATCGGACTCCATCCCGCTCTGCAGTCCCGGTAAAAGTGGAACCTGCAAAGGGTGTCGTACCTGTCTTTAATCCATCTGCACCTTTATAAAAATAAGATTTATCTTTTAATAGGCCGTTTGTATTCTTCATGAGGAGTTCTTCATCTGTACCCGGTCTGAAAACTTTGGAAGAGAGACCCGAAGTCTCTAATACTTCCGGAAAATCATGAATGAGGTAATATGCTAAAGTAGCCATATCTTCAGCTGATACCATGTTTTCATCATTCACATCGGTTCCTTTTGGAAACATGCCGAGCATATCGTAGTTACTAAGCCCCGAAGAATTAACAAATTGAAAATTCTCAAATCCGAGTTCTTTTGCTTTGGCATTCATCTGCTTTACAAATTCACCTTCAGTACCTGCCACCACTTCTGAAAGAGCAATCGCTGCACCATTTCCTGATTTGATCACCATGGCATCATACAGTTCTCTTACCGTATACTCTTCGTCCGCTCGCAGGGGGACATTGCTCAAGCCGGGAGCATTCGCTAATTGATAGACTTTGTCACTTACTTTATACGTTTGATCCCATTTAATCTTTCCTTCTTCAATGGCTTCTAACACAAGGTATTCAGTCATCATTTTCGTCATGCTGGCAATCCCGAGGAGCTGATCTTCATGTTCTTTATACACAATCTTACCTGTATCTGCTTCCACTAAAATCGCAGCATCTGCTTTTATATCTAATTTCGTCTTACCATGCGCCGTTTGCTGAAAAGGCGTCATGGCCATAAGGGATATCATCAAAACCGACAGGCTTTGCTTCATCACATTCTTATTCAAACCAATACCTCCAAAACCTAGTTTTACACAACCAAATTATTTTACCACACAAACCCCATAAGCGCCCCCAAACCCCAAAACCTTTTCAAATCGTTCATATTATTGTCAAAATGAGGGACGGACCTTACTTTTTTGAGAATCCTTATTTTTATTGGGGGATGTGATAGGATGAGGTCCGTCCCTCTTTTCGTAATTGGAAAATAATTCTTTCTCCAAACCTTCTAATCTGGTAAAATCATTTAAACCGTTTGGAGGGGAAGACTTTGATTACATACCCACTATTAAAAAAAGACTCAACCATAGGTGTGACCGCTCCTTCATCAGGAGTTCCTCAAGAACTACATGATATGGTCAAGCAATCCATTATTAAAATGGAGAGTAAAGGTTACTCCGTAAAATGCGGAGAGACTGTATGGACGCAGCATAAAGCTAAATCTGCCCCTGCCCAAAAGAGGGCCGCAGAATTGAACCAAATGCTGCAGGATGGAAAAATCTCCCTAATCATCCCACCATGGGGCGGTCAATTACTCATAGAAATCCTTGACCTCATTGATTATGAAAATATCAAAACGAAATGGCTGCTGGGTTATTCCGATACGAGTGTGCTATTACTGGCACTAACATTAAAAACCGGAATCGCCACTGCGCATGGAACTAATCTCGTTGATTTAAGAGGTGAGTACTCTGATACAACGACTGCACAGTGGGAAACCGTTCTCTCAACGATAGAAGGATCGTCTGTTACTCAGCATTCTTCCCAACACTATCAAAAATAATGGAATCACGACCAGCCTTCTCCAACAGTCTTTCACTTAACTGAGCCAGCTATTTGGAAAACTGCAGGAAATCATAATGTAAAGATCAATGGCCGTCTGCTCGGAGGCTGCATAGATGTCATCAGGCACTTAATCGGAACGCCTTATGGAAATATAGGAAATTTTAGAGAGAAACATATAAAGAATGAACCCATCCTCTGGTATTTTGAAAACTGTGAATTAAACACCGCTGATCTGCGCCGTTCACTTGTACAGATGAAATTAGCCGGCTGGTTCGACCATTCTTCCGGTATTCTGTTTGGAAGAAGTGCTGGCAACACGCCTGTTGGTGATTATACGATTGAAGATGTCTATCAAGAGCTGTCAGACGAGCTGCAAATTCCGATCGTGTATGATATTGACTGTGGGCATCAGCCTCCTCAAGTTACTTTGATCAATGGAGCACCTCTGCCTACTTCTTCAAAAGTTTATATCGCTTTTCATTCATCATCCACATGATATATCCCCATAGCCATCCACCTGCTACACAGCATACGATCAAAAAGAGAAGGTAGTCTCTAATCACTGCATACAGAATCACTGAAAATAGCAATCCAGTAATCAACGAACCATATACTATGGAAAAGTACCATTTACCCTTTTCTCTAATGGTTTCCCAACGTCTCCAGTAGTCGCCATCCGGCACCCTGCTATTGATAAAGAAAACACAGGCATTCATAAAAAAGATAAGGCTGATGGCTAAATACATGTAGGATGTCGGATCTAACCAAAACACTAGAAAATTAATCACAGATGTGAAGGAGAACATGATATATATTAGTTTATTTTGTTTTATTTTTTCCATTTCAGCGCCCCCAATCTTTTGTATTATATCAAACCATTTCCGACATGGACCAACATAATAAAGGAAAATCCCTCCATCTTCTAGAAGTCTATTGAGGAACAGAATTCAGCTAAGGAGTTTATATTAATGAAAGCAAATGTAATGACCATTCGAAAAAAAGAAATCCATGTCGAAACCCATGGTTCTAAGGAGAATCCCGCCTTACTATACTTGCACGGGGGCCCTGGTGAAAGTTGCTACGATTTCTCGTTTCATCAAAGTGAACGATTAGGGAAACATTTCTTTCTTGTTGCAATCGACCAAAGAGGTGTTTGCCGTTCAGAAGCCATTCAAGAAAATGAAGAGTTTGGTTTTCAATATCTGGTAGAGGATTGTGAAGCACTCAGAAAAGAATTAGGACTCGATAAATGGTCTGTAATAGGGCATTCCTTTGGAGGGTTTCTGGCTCTTGCATACGTCTCCCAGTATCCTGAATCCATCGAGAAAGTCATTTTCGAATGTCCCACCTTCGATTTCACCCTGACATCTAAGGGACTACTAAGAAAAACCGCTCGATTATTCGGAAAATACAATCGGTATGAGTTACAAGGGAAGGCCATGAAATTGGCAGATGAACACCTTTCCCCAAGGGACTTTACAGAAATTTATATGAAGCTTAGTGATGAACTTGGAGAACACCGCATGCAAATTTATACACATAATTTTGATAATCCTACTGACTATTATGCATCTTACACTGAGGAAGAATGGGACACCCTATACGATCGTTCAGATCATCACTATCATCTTCTCCGTGAAGAGGGTGTCATTTTTACCAGTTTGTTAGATAGAATCAAACTAATTGAAACACCGATGCTTCTTCTGACAGGAGAATATGATCCCGTTACATGTGAAAAACATGTAGAAATATTTAAGAGAGATGCAGCAAATGGGGAGATCGTTCATTTTAAACATAGTGGTCATACACCTCATTACGAGGAAGCCGACCACTTTAAACAGGTGATCTTGAATTATCTATTAGTCAAAAGCCATCATTTCTCATGAATACAGCTAAACGAATTCACATCATAGGCTCAGTTGCAAGCGGGAAATCTACATTCGCACGCCAGCTTTCAAACGAAAGAGGGATTCCATGTTATGAACTCGATAACGTGATGTGGAGAAGACATCCCAGTGGAGATATAAGAAATACGGAAGCACAACGAAGAGATATACTTACATCCATACTAAATCGGAAATCATGGATCACTGAAGGCGTGCATTATCAGGAATGGATGCACAGTTGTCTTGAAGAGGCAGAGATTATCATCTTTCTTGATACTCCAAAATGGAAGCGGAACTACCGGATTCTCAAACGCTACATAGAAGAGAAATATGGATTCAAAAAAGGGAACTACAAGCAAACCTTAACGATGCTTAGAAAAATGTATGGATGGAATCGTCACTACGAAAAGAAAGAAAAGCCAATCATCATGCAAATTCTCGAACCATATCAAGACAAAGTCATCATCCAAAAAGGATAAAGGAGCAATCAACATGTTTACCTATAAACTAAACGACGAATTAGAATTAAGACTTCTCGATATACAGGATGCTGAACGAATCCACGAACTGACTGATCAGTCCAGAGCGTATTTGCGTGAGTGGCTCCCATGGGTGGATTACTCAAAAACGGTTGAGGATTCAAAGGAATTTATTAAAAGTACACGTTTAGGCTTCGCGAATAATAAGAGCTTAACTACTGGCATCATTTATCAAAATGAAATAGTAGGGGTAGCGGGATTCAACGTACTTGATTGGTCGAACAAAGTCGCATACATCGGCTATTGGCTAGGTGAAGGCTACCAAGGAAAAGGGATTATGACGACAGTGGCAAAGGGACTCACAACATACGCATTTGAATACTGTAAAATGAATAAAGTCGAAATAACCGCTGCCGAATTCAACCATCGCAGTCGAGCGATACCCGAGCGTCTTGGTTTCAAGGAAGAAGGGAAGCTGAGGCAAAGAGAATGGATTTACGATCATTTTGTGGATCATATTGTATATGGGATGCTCGCAGACGAGTGGAAGAAGTCTTGAAACAGACCGTTCAAGAACCACTAAAGGAATTGATCTCCTGGGTTGAAGACATTAAACATAAAAACGGGAGTTCTGCTGCATCCCTTTATATTATAAAAGATGACCAGGTCGTTTTGGAGCATTATAGCGGCAGGTACTCCCATGAAAAAAATGCAACTCAAATCACAGAAAAGTCTCAATTTAATGTTGCCTCTGCCCGTAAAAGCTATTTAGGCCTTACGGTTGCCTACGCTTTACATGATAAATATATATCGAGTCTGGACGATCCCATCACTCAGTATTTCCCTGAGCTTGATAAGGATTTATTCAAAGGCACAACGATCCGTCATCTTGTAACTCATTCCCACGGACTCGATACCGACGAAAATGGATACATATATCGGGAATTCAAGCCCGGTAGCAGCTGGGCATACCGTAACGTGGGAGTGGACATTATGACAAAATTAATTCACCGACTGTATGGAAAAGGGTTCCCGCAGCTTTTAAACGAGAGGGTTTTTACTCCCCTGGGGTTTAGTGAAACGGGATGGAGAACGGAATCAGATGAAAATCTTGTACCTATCATCGACCACATCGATAAACCTGCGCTACCTGGACTGGGGGCAGCGTCAGATGGAACGGAGAAGAATTTATTTGCATCTCCCAGGGAATTTGCTCTCTGGGGGCAGCTACATGTTCAGAAAGGCATTATGAATGGAAGACAAATCGTTCCCTCTAAAGTAATTGAGACTGCCACTTCCATTCAAAATGTTTCGTATTCTGACTCCACCATTCCTGAGAATGGTCTGTTTTGGTACGTTCAAGACGTTCCAAGGGATAAAAGTGAATTGGGGGAAAGGGTACCTTCAGGATCTTATCAAATATTAGGTGTCACCGGTCCAACGATTCTTGTCATTCCTGCTTATAATGTGGTGGTGTCAAAAATGTATAACAAGCGTTACAACTATGGGGGAGACCAATACCTTTATTATTTACGGGAGTTTAGTAACAAAGTGGCAGATCTATTTTCATGAAGAATGGTGTACCCCAATAGACCCGGGAATGAATTACCAAATATTTGGTAACACTAATGTCTATATTATGAGTCGGGCTATGGGGGGGATCCCATGTTTCATATAGTAGTCATTGTAGTGATTATTCTCAGTTCCTTGAAATGGGGTTCGTGGAATAGATGGAGGGAGTTTCTTCCCACGATCTATTATTTTAGTTTTTTCAATATGTTTTATCAGTATATCAGCTACACCATGAAGGCGGTTTGGGAACTAGATGGCTTTTTCATCAATATGTTTGTGACGGATTCACTTTACACGATGATCGCTTATCCTTGCCTTGTAGTTCTATTTTTGAGCCACTACCCAGAGGAAATCAGAATGAAAATCTTCTATTATTTTAAGTACATAGGTGTTGCCATCTTGATTGAATGGGCAGCGTGGAGAATGGATTCCATTGAATATTTTGAAGGCTGGAATCTTTGGTGGACCCTCCTGTTTTATTTTATTATGTTTCCCATGCTGCGCCTTCACTTCAAAAACCCGTTTCGGGCATTGATGGTTTCAGTCTTTGTCATTGCATTTTTACTTATTAGCTTTGATTATCAGGTACTATAAAAAAAACGGTGAATCCACATCTTGGGACTCACCGTTTTACAATGTGTAAAGAGTTTTATAAGAACAAAACCATCAGTTCTTCATCGAAATATTCATCGTTATATTTCAATGCACGCTTTTCTGTCCCGTATGGCTTGAATCCACAAGAATGATAGAGCCCCTTCGCTGTTTCATTGGTTGTGACAACAGTAATCATGACTTGTTCAATGCCATCCTCCGCTTTTGCTTGAGTGATGGCAGCTTGAAGGAGCCCTCTTGCGAATCCTTTCCCTCGATGGGCAGGGGAAACATACATGGCAAAGATAGAAGCTTTATGCTTCATTTTTAAAGCTCCTTCGCGTACAAGGGTCACCGCTCCGACAAGTTTCCCGTCATCAAAGCAACCAAACGTGTAGCTGCCATTTTGCACAAGTCTATCGGCTGTCACTTCAATTGGGTTGGTACGGGCAATGGCTTCTTCATAGCTGCTGCCGAAACTTGAAGGACTCTGCTGCAGCATTTCCAAACGAAGCTGCCAATAAGCTTCGGCATGTTTTTCATTGAGTAATTGAATTTCCATTATTTTCTGACCTTCTTTCTGTTCCATGATATGATGAGAGGAGCTTTTAATTTAGCTATTCAAACAGAATTCGACATTATTGATGAAATCCCTTTAAATTGGAGGTATATGTATGGAAGATTGTCTCGGCTGCCGCCTTGCAAATGAAAAAGAGAGAGTATTTATCATATACGAAAATGATCACGTGGCCTGCTTTTTGGACCATGTCCCGCATCACCCCGGACATACCTTGATCCTCCCTAAACGACACAAAGTGGAAGTAACGGAATTCAGTGAAGAAGAAAGTCTCTCCATAATGAAGGCTTCACAACTCGTTTCACAAGCCGTTCAGGCTCTATATGAACCCAACGGGATTACCATCTGCCAGAATGGAGGCATCTACAACGAGTTAACGCATTATCATATGCACGTTATTCCGCGAAATGAAGAGGCAGATCGATTCGGCGAACTGTTTTATGGAAAGGCTGAGGTTGAACAACACACTGAATCACTGGAAGAAACTCAAGAAAAGATGATTGCCTACATTAATAGACTACTAGAATAGGAGTTAACAAAATGACAATACATAAAGATTTCGACCAAAAAATAATTCAATACGCAGAGCTCGCGATTAAAGTGGGAGTAAATGTTCAGCCTGATCAGCCCCTGTGGATTTCTGCACCACTCGGAACTGAAAAATTCGTACGCATTGTTGTAAAAGAAGCATATCTTGCTGGTGCAAGAAATGTGCATGTTCAATGGTATGACGAGGAAATCATGAGAACACATTATGAACTGGCCCCGGATGATACTTTCTACGAATTCCCAAGCTGGCTGGCTGCTGCGCATGAATGGGTTGTGGACAATAAAGGAGCCTTTCTTCAAATAGAAGCGAATGATCCGGACCTGTTGAAAGGAATCGACCCAGACCGTATTCTTAATTTTGAAAAAGCAAGTGGAGATGCCCTGGACCGTTTCTATGAAGCGATTGAAAAGGATCAGATCAGCTGGTCTATCGTGGCCATCCCTTCACAAAAATGGGCAGACAAGGTGTTTCCTGACTTACCAGAGAAAGAAAGAATCCCAAGCCTTTGGGACCGTATCTTCACATCCGTCCGTATTAATCATGAAGATCCAGTCCTCGCTTGGCAAACACATATCGAAACCCTGACCAACAAAGCAAGCGAACTCGATCACCTAAAGCTCAAATCCTTGCACTACCAATCGGAAGGGACGGACCTTACCGTTGAACTTCATGTAGATCACTTATGGCTGACAGGAGCAAGTAAAACACCAGATGGAACCCATTTTATTGCCAATATGCCGACAGAAGAAGTGTATACTGTCCCTGTAAAAACCGGAGTCAATGGCACAGTTTCAAGTACCAAACCACTTGCTTATAATGGGAACGTGATCGACGATTTCACCCTTACGTTTGAAGATGGGGAAATTAAGAAAATCTCAGCCAGAGAAGGAGAGGAAATTCTGAAAAAATTGATCCTGACAGACGATGGAGCGGCCTATCTTGGAGAGGTGGCACTTGTCCCGCATCAGTCACCGATCTCTGATTCTGGTGTTCTATTCTTTAACACCTTATTTGATGAAAATGCATCCAACCATTTAGCGATCGGCTCCTCTTATCCCACTTGTATAAAGGATGGAGACATCTTATCCGATGAAGAACGGGAAGAAAAAGGACTCAATGAAAGTGTGGTTCATGAAGATTTTATGATTGGTTCAGAACATATGAATATAGATGGAGTGTGCCGTGATGGAAAAAGGATCCCTATTTTCCGCAATGGCAACTGGGCTATCTGATTTAATAGTTTCAGTCTTGGTCAGATTTCCTGATTAAATAGGGTTGATGTAAAAAATGATTTACAATCCAGACGTCACTTTTGGCATCTCAATATCTAACTGGTATTAAGGATGATGCAAGGTGAGTTAACTGAGAGAATCAAGTCGTTTCATTAGAAAATCCGGCCTAAATCTAGAATAATCCTACTAATAAAAGGAGAGATCCCATGATTTATGAAATGACTGTACAAGTCCGCGTAACTGATATGCAAAAAGGGCAAAAATGGTATGAAACTCTATTGAATCGCACTCCAGATTTCAGTCCCCACGAAGGGTTTGCAGAGTGGGAACTCATTCCCGGCTGTTGGCTCCAGGTAGCAGAAGGCACCCCATCCCTCAATTCCGGTCCTATCCGTTTGAGGGTTGAAGATATTAGCAGAGAAAGGGAAAGACTGTCATCCCTTTTAGGTACAAAGCACTTTGACATCCATGAAAGAGAAGAAGTCCCAGTAAAGTGGGCAACCTTTCAGGATCCATGGGGCAATGGAATCGGATTGTTTCAATATCATAGTAAAACGGAAATGCAAGAGCGTATCCAATCCATCTTCAAAAAAGAGAGATAGGGCCTGCTGAACTGATATTAACTCTCCTTTAACTGAAATCTTAAGGTTGCTAAAATCATCTATCAAAACTAAATCGACCTTCACTCCTGATGAATTTTGTCAGCTACCACAAGATGTAATATTATGGTAAAATTATTGGAATCTCATGAACACTTACAGTAATTTATGATATAATTTCTCCTTGTGAAAAAGGTCTATTAAAAAATAGTAAAGGTGGGGAAAAGAAGGTGAGTTTTGAAGGTCAAAAGATATTGCCTGCCATCCGGTCCATGAAGGACTTTGATAAAATGCTCGAAACCTCTTTTCAGTACGGTGTGTTTCTCGATCTCCATGTTGGAATGCTTAAAAGTGTATTTGATTATGCACGTAAGGAAAATCGGAAAATGTTTCTGCATTTGGACTTAATCCATGGACTATCCAGTGATGAGTACGCGACAGAATATATCTGTCAGGAAATAAAGCCTTATGGCATCATTTCAACCAAAGGGAATGTGATTAAGAAAGCAAGGCAAAAAGGTATTTTTTCCACTCAAAGGATGTTTGTGATCGATTCAAGTGCTATGAATCGCAGCATTGAGCTTATACATAAAACAGATCCTGACTTCATTGAAGTCCTTCCTGGAGTCATCCCTAAAATCATTACCGAAATAAGAGAAAAAACGGGGAAGCCTATTTTTGCAGGAGGGCTTATCGATACTGTTGAAGAGGTGGAATCCGCTCTTGAGGCTGGCGCTACGGCCATCACTACGTCAGATCGTATGCTATGGAAGCATTTTGATCAGAAATAAATCCTGAAAAATGTATTGACAACGTTTTCATAGTGGAGTAACATAGTCCACAAGTTAATACGTTGTGAAAGAGATGAAGAGACTCACGTGAACTGCCTATTTCCAGGAGGCATTCCGTGAGTCTTTTTATTTTATAAAAAATATACGAAATGAGGGAAAAAGCATGACTGCATTTTTAGGAGAAGTGGTTGGAACAGCCTTACTCATCATTTTTGGTGCAGGGGTTTGTGCAAATGTGAATCTTAAGAAATCATTTGCTTATAACGCTGGTTGGATTGTCATCACATTTGGTTGGGGTCTGGGTGTTGCCATGAGTGTATACGCCGTTGGACAGTTTAGTGGGGCTCATTTAAACCCTGCTGTTACCTTGGGACTGGCTTTTAATGGAGACTTCCCGTGGGGTGAGGTTCCTCAGTACATCTTAGCTCAAATGATC
Organism: Rossellomorea sp. NRS-1567; assembly: GCF_050467885.1. Lineage (NCBI taxonomy): Bacteria > Bacillati > Bacillota > Bacilli > Caryophanales > Bacillaceae > Rossellomorea > Rossellomorea sp. NRS-1567. Next base: position 37,744 of record NZ_JBITPL010000030.1, read on the forward strand.
GGAGCGATGATTGGGGCAACCATCACCTATCTACACTTTTTACCCCACTGGCATGCAACGAAGGATCCCGGGGTGAAATTGGGGGTATTTGCTACAGGACCTGCCATTCCACACTATTTTTCAAATTTATTAAGTGAAATCATTGGAACTTTTGTGTTAGTAGTAGGATTATTATCTATAGGAGCGAATACATTTACAGATGGCCTGAATCCATTTATCGTTGGTTTCTTGATTATAGCCATCGGAATTTCTCTCGGTGGAACAACAGGCTATGCCATCAATCCTGCCCGTGATTTAGGACCGCGCATTGCTCACTTCCTGCTGCCGATTCCAGGTAAAGGGCCATCCAACTGGGGATATTCCTGGGTTCCTGTCGTCGGGCCTGTCTTGGGAGGATCATTTGGAGGCGTATTTTATAAAGCCATTTTCATTGGACAAGTCACGACAAGCTTTTGGGTAGTCCTACTTGTTACACTGGCAGTACTTGGGCTTGCATATGCGAGTGACAGAAAGATCAGTTTAGCTCAAAAAGTGCATCAATTATCAACCGATAATTAATTTTTTGGAGGGATAACAAAATGGAGAAATACATTTTATCATTAGATCAGGGTACGACAAGTTCAAGAGCGATTTTATTTAATAAAGATGGGGAAATCGTCCATACTGCACAAAAAGAATTTACTCAACATTTTCCGAAGCCGGGTTGGGTTGAACATAGTGCGAACGAAATTTGGGGATCGATTTTAGCCGTTATTGCAAGCGTTTTATCTGAGTCCAATATCAAACCCGATCAGATTGAAGGGATCGGAATCACCAATCAACGTGAAACAACGGTCGTTTGGGATAAAGAAACCGGAGACCCTGTTTACAACGCCATCGTGTGGCAGTCACGTCAAACAGCGGGGATATGTGAAGAACTTAAATCACAGGGACATAACGATACGTTCCGTGACAAAACTGGATTATTGATTGATGCCTACTTCTCTGGTACCAAGGTTAAATGGATTCTTGACAATGTAGAGGGTGCGAGAGAAAAAGCGGAGAATGGCAAGCTTTTATTCGGGACGATCGACACATGGTTGATCTGGAAAATGTCTGGTGGAAAAGCTCACGTAACGGATTATTCCAATGCCTCCCGCACGCTCATGTATAACATTTACGATTTGAAATGGGATCAGGAGCTACTTGACATATTAGGCGTTCCAGAAAGCATGCTTCCAGAGGTCCGTCCCTCCTCGGAAATTTATGCGAAAACGGTGCCTTACCATTTCTTCGGGAAGGAGATTCCGATTGCCGGTGCGGCAGGGGATCAGCAAGCGGCAATGTTTGGACAGGCTTGCTATGAAGAGGGTATGGCTAAGAATACGTATGGAACTGGTTGCTTCATGCTGATGAATACAGGTGATAAAGCTGTAAAGTCTAATAATGGTTTACTCACAACCTTGGCATGGGGAATTGATGGAAAAGTGGAGTATGCATTGGAAGGAAGTATTTTCGTAGCCGGTTCTGCCATTCAGTGGCTTCGCGACGGTCTTCGTATGCTGAAGGACGCGAAGGACAGTCAGGCGTATGCAGAAAAGGTAGACACTACAGACGGCGTTTATGTTGTCCCTGCCTTTGTAGGATTAGGAACTCCTTATTGGGACAGTGATGTTCGCGGAGCTGTGTTCGGTTTAACAAGAGGAACATCTAAAGAGCATTTTGTAAGAGCCACCCTGGAATCCCTTGCTTACCAAACGAAAGATGTGCTTACAGCGATGGAAGCCGACTCCGGAATCTCCCTTAAGAAACTGAGAGTCGATGGCGGTGCTGTTAAAAATGACTTCTTAATGCAATTCCAAAGCGATATTTTATCTGTACCTGTCGAAAGACCAGTGGTAAATGAAACAACGGCATTAGGTGCTGCTTATTTAGCGGGGTTAGCTGTAGGATTCTGGGATAACCGGGATGAAATATCGAAGCAGTGGAATATAGATAAGGAGTTTGAACCGCAAATGCCTGTTGAAACTCAAGGAGAACTATATAACGGATGGAAAAAAGCCGTAAAAGCAGCTATGGCTTTTAAATAAAAGAAACGTATGATATACTGTTTATAAGTTAATAAGTTCGGTTAGAGACCACGAGAGACCAAACCTGCATTATGGAACTATTTCACCATAATGTTCGTTTTGGTCTCTTTTTTTATGGTTAAACAAGAAGAGTGAGAACTTAAACTATTTATATATACCTTAGGAGGAACCCACTATGACCTTTTCAAGTACTGCAAGAAGAGAAGTGAAACAAGTATTAGCCTCAAACCACTTTGATATGATTGTGATCGGGGGGGGAATTACCGGAGCAGGCATTGCCCTTGATGCTTCGAAGCGTGGAATGAAGGTGGCACTAGTCGAGATGCAGGATTTCGCAGCCGGGACTTCCAGTCGTTCTACAAAGCTCGTTCATGGCGGCTTACGCTATTTGAAGCAATTCGAAGTGAAAATGGTAGCGGAAGTTGGAAAAGAACGGGAAATCGTTTATGAAAATGGACCTCATGTAACGACTCCTGAATGGATGTTGCTCCCCCTTCATAAAGGGGGCACATTCGGTAAATTCAGCACGTCGATTGGATTAAAGGTGTATGACTACCTCGCTGGAGTAAAGAGAAGTGAACGACGCTCCATGCTTTCAGTTTCAGAAACATTGAAGAAGGAACCCCTTGTGAAAAAAGATGGCCTTAAAGGCGGCGGTTACTACGTTGAATACCGGACTGATGATGCCAGATTAACGATAGAAGTCATGAAAGAAGCAGTTGCACACGGTGCCTCTGTCATAAACTATATGAAATCCCAGCGATTTCTCTATGAAAATAAGAAAGTAGTCGGAATTGAAGCTGAAGACCTGGTGACGGGGGATACGATTGAAATCCGTGGTTCAAAATTCGTCAATGCCGCAGGTCCTTGGGTAGATGATGTACGCGGAAAAGATTACAGTACGAATAACAAACAGCTTCGCTTAACTAAGGGTGTTCATCTTGTCATTGATCAAAGCAAATTCCCTCTTCAGCAGGCGGTTTACTTTGATACTCCTGATAAAAGAATGGTATTCGCGATTCCTCGAGATGGCAAAGCTTATGTCGGGACAACAGACACATTTTTCGATCAGGAAAAATCATCTCCTCATATGACATCTGAGGACCGGGATTATATCTTGGATGCGATTCATTTTATGTTTCCCGATGTATCTGTAGGGAAAGAGGATGTGGAATCGAGCTGGGCAGGTGTAAGACCATTAATTTTTGAAAAAGGGAAGGACCCTTCTGAAATTTCCCGTAAAGATGAAATTTGGGAAGCAGAAAGTGGACTCATCACCATTGCCGGCGGAAAGCTTACTGGTTACCGTAAAATGGGGGAAACAGTGGTTGACCTTGTATCAAAGAGATTAAAAGAAGAGAATAAGAAGAAGTTCCCCGCTTCTTCTACGAAGCATATGCCGATCTCTGGAGGTCATGTAGGCGGATCGAAAAACTTCCGAGCGTTTATTGATCAAAAAGCAGATGAGGCGCATCAATTTGGATTAACAGAGGAAGAGGGAAGAAAGCTTGCAGCCATGTACGGTTCAAACGTGGATCAGCTCTATAAGCTTGCTCATGCTTATAGTGGAACAAGTGATGAAAGGTCCGTCCCTGCTTATTTATATGCGCAACTGATTTATGCGATTCAGGAGGAGATGGCCGCGACGCCGGTTGATTTCTTTATTAGACGGACTGGTGCTTTATTCTTCGATCGTGAGTGGGTGGAGAAATGGAAGGAGCCTGTAATCGAGATAATGGCGAAGCTTCTGAAGTGGAATTCAGAGCACGAACAGCAATATAGAGCGGAATTAAATAGTGAGCTTAAGAGTGCAGTAGTCCCAGTAGATTTGCAGTCGTAAGCAAGAAACCGGCAGAATGAATTTTCTGCCGGTTTGTTTGTATACACTAGGAATTCCTGTAAGAATCATGATAAAATCAGGATAAATATGTAAATTTCTTCGGAGGGATGCTGGTTGGAAGAAAAAAAGAATACCAGGGGAAGGTTCCTCCTATCACTGTTAGTGTCTTCACTAATTGCCTTTGCAATCACTCTCTATTTTGAAAAAGGTGACTCTATCACAAGAAAAGGTGCATTCAGGCAACACCTTGAACAATTAGAGTTTAAGGGCACTTACCATGATCTGAAAGTTGTTTCAGAAAAAGAAGCCGGGCAGCAATACCTCCTGCTCTATACCTATATGAATAAGGACGGGAAAAATCAGATCGGACTGGCCATTTATAAAAAAATGAATGCCCTTCCCCTTTATGAGCTAAACAGTATTAATGATTCTCCTCAATTATCTGCCGGAACAGACTTTCTTCATACTAATCAGTTTATCGTTTACGGTGACCGCGACAAAATGGGTGCTGACTACATTACATACCGGGAAAATATCCAGTTTAAACGATTAGAGCTTGAAGAGAATGACTATTTCATTCACATCGAACCTTACGAGGGTATGCTCCATGTTCCTCAAGTGAACTTTTATTCTAGTGATGGAAAAATAGTTGGTTCGACGCAGGCAAAATAATGATCCATAAATATGCTTAGAATTATATAAATATATGAATAGTTGATGAAATTGACCATAGATGACTATTCATTTCCCGAGAGAACTGTTCATCCCTTCTTAGAGTTGTTGAATATCATATGGGGTTGCTGTAGATTAAGAATAGAAATTGACACGACTTCCTCGTTAAAAGGGTGGCTTCAATGGGATGAAGCCACCCTTTTTTTGCATTTTTTTGATAAAAAACTCAGTGGATCAGAACCATTATTGCTATACTGATAGAAAGAAAAAATGGGGAGGAAGCTGGGATGAAATATAAAATAGCCGTGGTGACAGGGGCGAATAGCGGGTTTGGTTTTCTCTCGACGCTGGAGCTTGCACAACTTGGATATAAAGTAATCGCCTCCATGAGAGACCCACATAAAGGAAGTGCATTGCTTCAACGGGCTGAGGAACTAAAAGTGAGGGATTTAGTGGAAGTGCATCCATTGGATGTAACGTCTGAAGCATCCATCAAGGAATTCTCTACCGCCCTTAATGATTTGGGCAAGGTGCACATCCTCTTGAATAATGCAGGATATGCCGGTGCGGGATTTGCAGAAGACGTTACAATCGATGAGTTCCGTGAACAATTTGAAACGAATGTTTTTGGTGTCATGAGAATGACTCAAATTGTTCTCCCTTATATGAGAAAGCAAGGAGAAGGGAAGATCATCAATATGAGCAGCATTAGCGGCAGATTCGGCTTTCCTGGACTCAGTCCTTATGTATCTTCCAAGCATGCATTAGAAGGATACACCGAAAGTCTGAGATTGGAGCTTAAACCCTTTGGCATATCCGTGCATCTGATCGAACCCGGTTCTTATCAAACGAATATCTGGACATCAGGTAAGAAAGTCACTCCACTTTCGATGCAAGAAAACTCTCCTTACTTTCGCTACATGGAAGCCATCAACTCTGAAATTCAAGCTGGTGCAGATACACTTGGAGATCCAAGGGAGGTTGCCTGGATCGTACGGGAAATAGCACTAAACAAGAAAAAATCTTTTAGAATTCCCATAGGCAAAGGAGTGCGATTAACCCTATTACTCAAAGCAGTCCTTCCATGAAAACATCATCTTAAAGAAACTCGGAATGAAAGAGACCAAAGAGGGACGGACCTTATAGCAGGATCGGAAAATGTCTGAATATAAAGAATTTTATTATGCAGAAGGAGAATTTTGTCAAAAGAGAGAATATGCTTAAGGAGGAATAACTCATTCATTAAAAAATTGAATGAGTTTGAATTGCACACGAAATGAGGTGATTAATTGAATGAATGGATTGGTGCATCTGCTCTTTGCATGCATGAAGGTCGTTTATTGATGGTATTACAAGGGAAAGAAGAAGAGAAACGGTGGTCTGTTCCTTCAGGGGGGATGGAATCGGGCGAATCTCTTCAGGAATGCTGCAAACGTGAAGTTTGGGAAGAAACAGGCTATGATATTGAAGTAGGAAATCATTTGTATACAAAGTGGGGGAATGAAGGAAGTATTTCTATAAGAATTAATTACTATGAAGTCCAGCTCCTGGGAGGAGAGGCCACCATACAGGACCCTGATCAATTAATACATAATATCGAATGGTTTTCACTTCAAGAGTTAAAGAACCTGCCCCTGGGCTTTACAGAAGATCATTCCATCCTGGAAGCCTACATGAGTAAGAAGCTAAACACGCTATCCTTTTAAAGGAATAGTATCGTTTTAGCACAATATATTATAAAGTATTTATCTATAAAGGAGAGAGTAGAATGGTGAAACGAACAGGAGAAGTAGTGATGGGAGTAATCGGAATTATCTTATCCGCATTATTTTCCATAATCGGAATCGTACTTAATATGGGGATGAGTAATCCTGAGGTCATGTCCCAACTAGAAGAAGGTATGGAGAGTGATCCAAATATACAAAATGCAGAGATGACTGCAGGAGATTTAAGCTCCATTATCAACGCTGCTGAATCAACTGGATCGTACCTTGTTATCTTAGGAATCATTGCGTCCATCCTGGGGATTATTGCTGTACTGACCATTGTGAAAAATAAAAAACCGGTATTGTCCGGAATCATGTTTATCATCGCTGCCCTAGTCATCGGACTTGGCACGATAGGATTTGGTTTCGTACCAGGCCTTCTGTTCCTGATCGCAGGAATCATGGCACTTGTTCGCAAGCCTAAGAAAACAGACCCTGTGTATTAATAAAGCATTTAGAGAATTTCTTCTCCAGGCTATATTTTTTCGTAAAGTTTTGCTTGTACTCATCTTGCTTTCCGACTGGATTTATACTATCTTAAAAGTAGAGCATAATGATAAAACAAGAGACACTGGCGGCAACCAATGTCTCTTGCTACACAGCAAACTGCAAGGAAAGCAGTGGCCCAATAGAGAAAGGAACATAACTCTACCCTTCAAAGTTTAGGCGCTTCATGAGGGTGGGGTTATTTCTTTTTGTCGTTTGAAATAACTACGGCAATGATGGAGACAATTAAAGAGCCAAAGGTAATCATTAGCGTTAACGCCTCATACGTTGTCACTATAAGCACCACCTCCTTCTATAAGGAAGTGGCCACTCCCACCCTACATTCACTGTATGCTTCAAATTATATCACAAACACCCCCCGTACTTTATAGGCAAGAGGTAGGAAAAGCTTACCCCTATCAAAAAAACAAACAACCCCATTGAGTACCTTCCGATTCAATACGATTATTTCAAACTTTCTTCAAAATGTGATAGCATAGATATGCTCATACTAATCGATTACATAACATCACGAAATTCGAGGAGGAACTCACGATGAAACAACGTATAGAAATACTGAAAAATTGGTTAAAAGAAGAAAATATCGATGCCGCATTCATCAATTCAACTGAAAATGTATTTTACTTAACGAATTTCCACACGGATCCACATGAGCGGTTGATGGGACTGTTTGTATTTCCGGATGCCGATCCATTTGTGGTCGTACCTGGCATGGAAGCACGTCAAGTGAAGGATGCCGGTTGGAATAACGAAGTGATCGGCTACTCTGATCACGAAAATCCATGGGAATTCATTCAACAAGCCATTCAAAGACGAGGAATTGATGGCCGCAAAGTGGCTTTCGAAAATGAAGTCGTAACGTATGGCCGCAGTCAGGCATTTATAAACATATTCAACTCACCGAATATAGTGAATGTTGAAGATAAATTAAATGAGATGCGTGTAGTGAAGGATGAGGGTGAAATCGCCATCATGCGCCGTGCAGCTGAAATGGCAGATTTCGGGGTTGAAGTAGGTATAAGTGCACTGCAAGAAGGCATTACGGAGATGGAAGTTCTTGCAAAGATCGAGTATGAATTAAAGAAAAAAGGCATTCGTGAAATGTCTTTCTCTACGATGGTGCTCTTTGGTGAAAAAGCTGGAGATCCGCACGGAAACCCAGGAGACCGGAAGCTGAAGGCAGGAGATTTTGTCTTGTTTGATCTTGGTGTTGTCCTTGAAGGATATACTTCTGACATCACCCGTACATTCGCTTATAAATCGGTTTCAGACAAGCAAAAAGAAATCTACAATACCGTTTTAAAAGCAGAACTGGCATCCCTGGGTGCAAGTAAGCCCGGAAACCGTATTGGTGACCTGGATCAAATCGCAAGGGATATCATTACAGAAGCAGGGTATGGAGACTATTTCCCCCACCGGATCGGTCACGGCCTTGGGATCAACGTACATGAATTCCCATCAATGAGCCATTTAAATAATGGGATATTAAAAGAAGGAATGACCTACACCATCGAGCCAGGGATTTACGTACCGGAAATCGGCGGCGTAAGAATTGAAGATGATGTACTGATAACGAAGGATGGTTACGAAACATTGACCAATTTCCCTAAAGAACTGCAAATCATTAAATAAAACATGGAGAAGGCTAACGGTGTGTTAGCCTTCTTTTTATGAAATGAAATGAAATGAAACCAATACGAAGGTTATTCGTATATATAGGGAGAGAAAGCTAGGGAAGGATGAAATTCAGTGAAAAAATTAATCATATTATTCAGCTTTTTTATGCTGACAGGCTGCGGAATCCTCGAAGAAGCAAATAACAGTTTGACCTATGTTGAGGAAATGACCGATTATTTAAATGAAGCAGAACAATTCGCAAACGATTTTCCTGGATTAGTGGAAAATGCAGCGGCAGATTCATCCAACATACCGGCACTTGAAACAAGATTAAAAGACATGAAAACAGAAATACAAGAGATCAATGATCTGACCCCGCCTCAGCTGGCAGAAAGCATCCACAAAAAAGTGGAAGGATATAATGAACAAGCGCTGGAAGGAATTGATCGTGCCTTAGTCGAAATTGATAAGGGAGAAGTCCACATTTCAGAGTTACAAAACCTTGAGATCGTAAACACCTTTAATCAGCTACAAGAGATTAAAGGGAATCTGGAAAATTTAGGACAATAAGCACTTGGTGTTACAGATATGGCTTCTAATCTGTAACACCATTTCACCATAACATTACATACCCCACGATCACTCTTCGTACATTCATGCCCACCTTTGGTACCACAAAAAAATCAACCCTATTCTATCAAGTAGATTTGTATTAAACTAGTTTCGAATATGACTGATAAAAAAACAAGTATGATTTCTCCACATACATAGAACAAGAGTTCTGAAAAACATGCTATAATGAAGGAATCATAAAGTTGGACAGGAGAATGATATGAAAGTTGTTATTGCCGAAAAACCCGATCAAGGAGCTACCCTCGCTAAACCTTTTCCTCATCGAAAACGCCAAGGATACATTGAAGTACATTCTAATGATGTGTTCCCCACTGGGGCTTATATCACATGGGCTGTAGGTCATCTTTTTCAGCTTCAAGCCCCTGAAAAATATGAAAGCAAATGGAAGAAGTGGACGTTGGAAGACCTCCCCATCATTCCTCAACGATTTCAATATGAGCTTCAACGGGCAAAAGCGAAACAATTCGCAGTCATCAAAGAAATTCTAAAGAAAAGGGAAGTCACAGAAATCATCCATGCAGGGGATGCCGGGCGTGAAGGTGAGTTGATCATCCGGAATATTATTTCAATGTCCCGGGTGCAAAAACCCATGAAAAGATTATGGATATCATCCCTGACAGAGAAAGCCATCATTCAAGGGTTCACCAGTTTAAAAGAAGAAACGGAAATGCGGAGCCTCTATTATGAAGCCTATTCCCGTGCTTGTGCGGACTGGCTTGTGGGAATGAATGCATCGAGAGCGTATAGCATTCTACTACAGCAGCAAGGCATGTCGGATGTTTTCTCTGCAGGCAGGGTACAAACGCCGACTCTTGCTTTGATTGTGAAAAGAGATGAAGAAATAGAGCAATTCAAAAGCGAACCCTTCTGGGAAGTGAAAGCAGCCTTTCAAATGGGAGATCACATGTACGAAGGGGTTTGGCAAAAGGATGGAGAATCTCGAATTCAAACAAGGGATCTGGCAGAGAAGATTGCTTCGTTCTGCCAAGGGAAGCCTGCAACCGTACTAGAGATGAAAACAGAAAGAAAAGAATTTGCTCCTCCATTACTTTTTAATCTCTCAGCTCTTCAGGCAACGATTAACAAAATATATAAATTTTCACCTAAAAAAACATTGGATGTCCTGCAAAAACTTTATCAAAAGGGGATTGTTTCTTACCCAAGGTCAGATTCACAATATGTAACCAAAGGGGAAGCTGAAACCTTCCCGGAAATATTGTCTAAGCTTCAGGAATACAGTCCTTACAATGGCTGGATCCCCACTCCTCATAAGAGCCTGCTGAATAACAAACGTTTTGTAAATGAAGCGAAGGTTTCTGATCACTATGCGATTATTCCAACTGAACAAGTAACCGATCCTCAATCGCTATCAGGGGACGAAAGGAAAATATATGATGTAGTGGTTAAACGTTTTATCGCTGCACATCACGACAAAGCTGTGATCAATTACACTACTATCACTACCGTCGTGGACGAACGGGCTGAATTCATTTCTAAAGGAAAGCAAATTCTCCAAGAAGGATGGAGACAGGTTCTGATGCAGAATGAAAAGGATGACGAACCGCTCCTGCCACCTGTTAAGGAAAGCGACAAGGGCACTGTCAAGAGTGTCCATACCAAGGAAGGAAAAACCCAGCCACCTAAACGTTACACAGAAGGTCAACTGATTACCTTAATGAAGACAGCTGGTAAATACATGGATAATGATGAGCTCGAGAAAGTGTTAAAGCAAACAGAAGGTCTGGGTACCGAGGCAACACGCGCTGGAATCATAACCATGCTTAAAGATCGGAACTACATTGATATCCAAAAGAATATTGTCTATCCAACCGATAAAGCAAAAGTTTTGATTCGGGCAATTGGTGAAAATGTGTTGGCATCAGCTGAAATGACGGCAAAATGGGAGCAGCGACTACAGGAAATAGGAAAAGGGCAAGCGTCCGCACCCGAGTTTATGGAGCAAGTGAAGAAATTAAGCGATAAACTTGTTCAAAACGCTCTTCAAGAGGCAAACACATGGAATTTCGAAGATCTTGATACTGATTCCATCCAACGGTCCAAAGGGAGTAAAGGTAAAAGAACATCGAAAACCAGCGTCGGCACATGCTTGAAGTGTGGCGGAAAAGTGGTTGACAAAGGAAAATTCTACGGATGCTCCAATTATCAAAAAACAAAGTGCAGCTTCACCATTTCAAAGACCATTCTCTCAAAGCGTATGACCCAGGCAATCGTGAAAAAAGTGCTCGCAGATGGGAAATCCGAACGCATCGACGGTTTCAAAAAAGGAGAAAAGGAGTTTTCAGCTTACCTTAGTTGGGATCCTGTTGAAAAGAAAATTCAATTCGTATTTGATATACATTAACCCATCGAAACGACTCTCATAAGGGAGTCGTTTTTTTATACTTACAACCTTGCAAAAGAAAAATAATTGTAATACGGAAGTTTAATTTCAAGATAAGAGGATAAAACAAAAGAGTAGGATAACAGCTATATAAAAATGGAGGGTACACATTGAAAAAGATATTAATGGTTTTAACGAATGAAAGCAAAATTGATGATGAACACGAAACAGGTCTTTGGTTATCTGAGTTCGCTGAACCATATGAAGAATTTAAGAATCAGGGATTCGATGTAGATGTGGCTAGCTTAAAAGGAGGCCGTATTCCTTTAGATCCTAACAGCCTTGATGATGAACAGGTGGAAAAGTGGAAGGGTGTCACCAAAGAATTGGATCAAACGATGGTCCTTTCGCAACTAAACGTTAACGAATACTCAGGGATTTTCTTACCGGGCGGACACGGAACCATGTTTGATCTCCCTGACAGTCCGGAACTTCAACGAGCACTGGCTCACTTTGCTGAAAACAACAAAGCCATTGGATCTGTATGCCACGGTCCTGCTGGATTCGTTGGAACGAAACTGTCAAATGGAAAATGGCTGGTTGAAGGAAAAAGCATGACAGGATTCACTAACGAAGAAGAACAGCAAACGGGCCTCGATTCATTAATGCCTTTCTTATTAGAAACAAAATTAAGAGAGCAAGGAGCTCAATTTGAAAAATCTGAAGCATGGAGTGACCATGTCATCACCGATGGGAAATTCGTGACTGGGCAGAATCCACAATCCAGTCAGTCAACTGCAGAAGCGTTCGTTAAAATAATATAAAATAAATGATTAAATGAAAAGGAGCTCTTTAAGGAGCCAATCCATACTATTCTTTCTAAAAGAGCATGGGGTGAGAACCTCATGCTCTTTTTTTGAGTTCAACACTATTCTCTATTGACCTCCCATTTGTGATAAAATCGTGAGAAGACTATAAAGCGAGGAGAAAATTATGCAGGTTGTTCGGATCATCATTCAAATTGCCATTCTATGCTTATTTTTCGAAATTGGAAAGTGGTGTACAGACTTCTTTCATTTACCCATTCCCGGAAGCATTATCGGGATGCTTTTTTTGTTTCTATTACTATTAACGGGAGTAGTTAAAGAAAGATTATTAATGGACGGCACTGGATTCTTTCTAAGACATTTTTCCTTCTTTTTTCTTCCATTGTCTGTTAGCGCAATGGTTTTGGGGCCATATTTTATAGATTTCGGCTGGAAACTCATTGTCATTCTGGTTATTAGCGGGATAACCGGATTTGTAGCGACCGCCATATCAGCAGAGAGTTTAATAAGATGGAAGGAGAAACGAAACCATGATCCATCTCATTAGTTCACTGGTGGCATTAGCCATTACAGTAATGTATTTTATCTTTGGCGTAAAGATTCACCGACTTTGGCCAAACCCCGTAACCATTCCTATATTTATTAGTACGATAGCTCTCATTGTCACATTATTGATCATCGATATTCCTTATGAACAGTATGCAGACTTCACTTCTTTCATAACGTATTTACTTGGACCTGCTACTGTGGCCCTTGCGTACCCCCTTTATCAGCACCGAAAGTTATTAGTACAGCATGTAGAGCCCATACTTTTCGGTATCCTGTCCGGAAGTGGAATGTCTATGCTTATTTCTTATTTCTTCAGTATGTGGTTGGGGATCCCATCTGAGTGGAGCCGCTCCTTGTTTATTAAAACCATTACAACCCCGGTAGCAGTTGATATAGGGAAGGTGATTGAGGCGAATATAGAAGTCATTCCCACGGTCGTCATTGTGACGGGTATGTTCGGAGCTATGATCATACCATCTATTTTAAAGTGGCTGCATGTAAAGCACCCCATCGCAAAAGGCCTTCCATTTGGAGTGATTTCCCATGGAGTAGGGACGGCACAGGCTATTAAAGAGGGCGAAAGGGAAGGGGCAGTAAGTGGTGCCGCCATGGCATTAACCGCCACGATCATGTCCTTCGTCATCCCCATCCTATTTCTTTTTGTTTGATATAGTAATTGAAGGAAGCGAATCCCATAATAATTAACCACCATACTAAACAACAGCTTTCCCTTTAAAAACAGAGTGTGTTTCGGTATAGTAAGGGAAGGTAAAATTTCAAAAGAGAAGGAAGATAATATGATTGTCAAAACTGATGAAGATTTAAAAGCGTTAAAAGAAATCGGCCGCATTGTGGCAATGATCCGTGATGAATTACGCTCTCTGACAAAGCCTGGTGTAACGACCAAAGAGCTTGATGATATTGCAGGAAGACTGTTTGAAGAAAACGGAGCCATTTCAGGCCCTAAAGGAGAATATGATTTTCCTGGTTTCACATGTATCAGTGTGAATGAAGAAGTGGCTCACGGGATACCCGGTGACCGTGTGATCAAGGAGGGAGACCTTGTCAATATTGACGTATCCGGTTCTAAAGATGGCTACTATGCCGATACTGGAATCTCATTTGTTGTTGGGGAGGGAGACCCGAAGCTTACAGATTTATGCGGGGCGGCATTAAATTCATTCCAAGCAGGACTCCAGAAAGCGAGAGCAGGATCTAAACAAAACGGTATCGGCAAAGCGGTTAATAATGAAGCGCGAAAAAATGGTTATACGGTGATTATGAACTTAACCGGCCACGGTGTAGGACGGTCTCTTCATGAGAAACCTGACCACATCTTAAATTATTTCGATCCATGGGATAATGCACTGTTAAAAGAAGGGATGGTCATCGCATTTGAACCCTTCATCTCAACCAAAGCACAAAACGTAATCGAAAAGGGCGACGGCTGGACCTACATCACACCCGACAACAGCTTCGTTGCCCAAATCGAACACACCATCATCATAACCAAAGACGAACCAATTATTTTAACACAATAAAGCAGTGAGGGACGGACCTTGATTCCTAGGAGTAGCTCCTAGGATCAAAGGTCCGTCCCTCTTTTTGTATATGTTTTGTACAACTAAATTTGACTGCGATACATATGAGGAAAGGGAAGGGGGGAGTGGAAACCTGGACTTTTGGGCATTGTTCGCTTATAGAACCAACAGGGCCATGCTTCATTGAATTATTTAAATTTTACAAACAAAATGATTGTCATAGGAAAAAAGTTGGGGTAAAGTAGATATATTGAAGTTATACAAAAATTATACATATAACACTAAAAATAACATTATTTATCGGAGGGCCCCATGGCTGTTTTGTTTTCAAGAAAACCCAAGACTGAATCTGTAATCGTCCCTACATCTAACGTCATTGTCCTGCAAGACAAGAAACTGAATGAAAGATTGCACTATATGCAATTCCAGGAACACCATTTAATTGAACTTAAAGAAGTTCTCCCCGTCTATGAGCAGTTATCCGATTCCTTGCTTGAAACGGTATTGGATCACCTCTACAAACATCCAAGTTTAGTAGAGATTGCTGTTAATCATTCCAGTCGAGAGCGATTAAAGAAGGTTTTCCATGATTACTTTCGTTCTCTATTCTCTGGTGAATTAAATGAAGAATATTTCTCCATGAGGGAGAGGATGGGGAAGACCCATAACCGGAATGGCGTTACAATTGATTGGTTTATTTCCACATACACAACCATTCAGCATTTATTGATCCCTAAGATTGTAGAACTATATCAAAACGACCCATCTAAACTTGCTTCCGTACTGGTCGCAATTGACCATGGTATTCATTTAGACGCAAGTATTGTATCTGAATACTATATCCAAAGCAGAATGGATGAGCTCGAGAAACTTCATCAGGAAAACCAGGCCCTGCAAGTAGAAATGCTCAACATGAATACAGAACTCGGCTCTTCATTAAGCCAAACAGAAAAAAGTCTAAATGAGACCGCTACGAAAGCGGAACGTATCCGTGCAGAATCTGAAAACACAGAAAAGAGCAGCAAAAATCTCCTTCAGCTTTCCAAAATGAACAAAGATCAAACAGATAATATGATCGACAGCTTTGGCATCATAACTGAGCAAATCAAAACGCTATTAAACGAGATCCAAGGGGTAAAAACAATAGCCGAACAGATTACGCCTCTTTCTAATTCGATTCAGCAAATAGCTGAGCAGACAAATCTTCTTGCACTAAATGCCTCGATTGAAGCAGCTCGGGCCGGTAATGAGGGCAGGGGGTTTGCAGTTGTTGCTTCTGAAGTTCGAAAGCTTGCCGAAGACTCAAAGGAACTGAGCCACTCCATTCATCAGCTCGTGAATGAAAGCAACAAGCAAATCGGAGTTGTTTCAAACCGCGTTCTTAACATGACTGACTTAACGGAGAACTCCCGCAAAGAGATCGGGAATGTACAAAACGGCATTATGACCGTTCAAATGGAAATGGAAAACTATATGGGTATGTTCAAACGAAATCAAACTGAATTAAATCATATTGTGGAAGCCATCAGGCAAATTAATCATACAACTGATGAATTGGTTCAGTTTGCTTCTACGATCATTCATAAAATGAATAAATAGAAATAAGGGAAACCGGCATCAAAATCCGGTTTCCCTTATTTCTATTATACGATTTTCGTTTTACCACACTCTTGACACTTTCGATAAAACTTTCCATCTAATACACGTGATTTAAAAATATTGTTCCCACATTCGCAACGACCACTGTGTTCGTCGGGATCATCTTTATAAAGTACGATATTTTCTTCCTGATTATCCAACCTTGTCATCCTCCAGTTCAACCATTCCTTCTTATAGTATAGTAGGAATCTTCCAGCTTGTTAAGATTAAACTTCCTTCTTTTTTAAGACTAAATCTTGTTTGATTTAAAAATATATAGAGCATTTACTAATTATTCACCTACGAAAAAGACCACTTAATCTCTAAAATCAGAGTCAAAATAGAATAGAACTCTTTAACTATTTTATCCATAAATACCCTTTACACCTATTATTTTCATCTATAATTACCATAGTATTCCTCTACATGATAGTTTATACAGGAAATCGCTTTCTATTACAGTCGTGAAATATTCTTGACGCACGATATTAAAGTTCCTGTTATTGAATTGAGATTTTACTATGTTAGTATTTTCCCTGTTAGCAAAAATAAATAAACCGCTAGCTACATAAGGAGGAATTTTTCTATGAAACTAAAAAAATCGATTATTTCTGTGGCTGCATTTACTACACTTGCAGTGTCTGGTGGAGCTAGCGCTTCAGCACAAGACATCGAAGTTAAAAAAGGTGACACTTTATGGGGAATTGCCCAGGAATACGGTACATCTGTTGATCAACTCATGAAATGGAACAATTTAAATTCACACTTAATCTATCCTGACCAAGAACTCACGGTATCATCCAAAGAGTACTATACAGTTAAAAAAGGTGACACACTCTGGGGAATCTCTTCACAATATGGAGTTTCCGTCGACAGTTTAATAAGCTGGAACGCTCTTGAAAGTGATCTCATTGTCCCTGGACAAGAATTAGTCCTTAATTTAGAAGATAAAAAAGCACCTTCAGCTACTGCAAATACTTCTGAGCAAGCAGCAGCTCCTGCTCAAGAAGAAACAGCAGAAGTAGCTCCAGAAGCTGAAGCGCCTGCAACAGAACCGGCTGAGGCACAGCCTGCAGCAGAAGAACCAGCTGCACAAGAGGAAGCTGTAAAGGAAATCACAGTAGAAGCAACTGCTTACACAGCAAGTTGTGAAGGTTGCTCAGGTACGACAGCCACTGGTGTTAACCTTTTAGAAAATCCAGATGCAAAAGTGATTGCAGTAGACCCGAATGTAATTCCACTGGGATCTAAAGTATATGTTGAAGGATACGGCTATGCAACGGCTGAAGATACAGGTGGGGCGATTAAAGGTAATCGAATCGATGTATTCATCCCATCAAAAGACCAAGCAGTTGATTGGGGCAGAAAATCAGTTAACGTAAAAATTCTTGAAAGTAAATAATAGATTGGAACCACTGGGATGTCATTCTCAGTGGTTTTTTATTCTTCCATACATTTTTAATAGATTAGATACAAATGGAATAATTTTCTTAACAGTCTCTTCATTACCCTTTTATTTTTCATTCAACCAAGCTTTTCCACTAACATTTCCCTCCAAATGAAAGAGTTAGAAACACTTCCAGCAGAATCGACAGAAAACAATAAATATTACACGCTTGTCATCTAATTGTTATCGGTTTATAAACACTTTGTTATGTATCTGAGGTAAGTCTATGTTACTATTTCAACTGTTGGTTTCATAGACCAAACACAAAAGGAGGAATTTCACAAGATGAAAAAAGTATTATTTTCCATTTTTTCCTTCACAGTTTTTCTAACAATCGGACTAACTTCTGCCTCTGCAGAATCAGAAGATACTGCAATGAATGATTATCATAATATAGAACAAGGCGATATTCTTTGGGAGATTGCAAATCGATATCATGTTTCGATAGATGAGGTTGGCACACGCCAACAACTTTTAGAAGAAGGTTATACTGTGAATAACGGACAAGAAGATGAACAAGCTGTTAAATCCGCTGATACGGAAACTTCAGAGGACAACGTTGTGAAAGAGGTTAACGTAACCGCTACTGCGTATACAGCTTATTGTGAGGGCTGTATCGGCATTACAAAGACGGGGGTGGACTTAATCGAGAACCCTGATGCCAGAGTCATTGCCGTCGATCCAAGTGTCATTCCACTGGGATCTAAGGTGTATGTTGAAGGATACGGTTATGCTCGTGCGGAAGATACAGGTGGGGCCATTAAAGGAAAACGCATCGACATTTATATGGAAAAAGAAAAAGATGCCCTTAAATATGGTGTACAAGATGTCAAAGTGAAAATTATTGAAGAGTAACGAATAGTGAGGACGCCAATTTAGGCGTCCTTTTTGTATCAAAAAACTATTTCCCCTGAACTTTTGAACCTTCTCTAGTAGAAGGAGCTACGGATTTTATCTCAATTTCCTCACCCATTTGTTGTTGAGCTAATTTTTCAGCTGTTTCATGTTGCGAATTGTTTTGTTTATTTTTCATGACTCGACCTCCTCCCATACATTCTTTTCTTAACATTCACCAATACATGAAAATTACTACAAGAACTTCACCCAGTATTCCCAGTTAAAGCTTCAAGTAAATTTAGAAGACACCTTTAATTCTATCATCAAAATCCCTGTTCTAAGTCTAATCATGACTGTCAATTTTATTTAACTTATCGGGGTTATAGTGCGTATTCATTTCCAGTTTCTCATGCTGGAAAATCCCTAAATGGACTTTCAGGTCAAAAAAAAGAATAGGAATGAAAACGGTTAAATGACAAACACTATAAAAAAATATAATGGTTATCACTTGCAAAGTTAAACTTTTTTCTGATAGGGTAACAAATGTTGGTTTTATGAGAGTGTGGTGAGGGAATAGGTAATAAGTAATTATTCCTCCACAATCCTCAGAATGCACATATTCCCATCTGCATTAACTGAGACTCTTTCAAGTTGAAGATGATTGCCGCTGGTGTACATACTAAGATAAACACCCTCAATCCGGCTGTCGTTACCTTCATACAGAAAAGAGCAAAAAATACATTGAATTTGGAAAGGAGAATTTTATGAAGAGGATATCAAATGTTTTCTGGATTACCATTGCATTAGTTGCAGCTTGTGTTGCCTACGGTGTCATCGCGCCAAAGTCATTCGAAAGTGTAACAGCTGATATGCAAAGCTTTATTACCTCAACATTCGGTTGGTATTATCTTATTTTAGTCACAGTGATTGTTATTTTCTGCGTATTCTTGATCTTTAGTCCAATCGGAACGATAAGATTAGGAAAGCCAGACGAGAAACCTGAGTACACGAAAGGAACATGGTTCGCCATGTTGTTTAGTGCAGGGATGGGAATCGGTTTAGTATTCTGGGGGGCAGCCGAGCCGCTGTCACACTATTTGACGCCTCCACTTGCTGAAGGTGGAACAAATCAGGCGATTAAAGAATCAATGCGCTATACGTTCTTCCACTGGGGAATACATGCGTGGGCAATCTATGCGATTGTCGCTTTAGCACTTGCTTATTATAAGTTCCGTAAAGATGAGCCCGGCTTAATCTCAGCTACATTGAAACCGATTTTTGGAGATAAAGTGAACGGTCCACTGGGAACGATCATTGATGTACTTGCTGTATTCGCCACTGTTGTCGGTGTTGCCACAACGCTTGGTTTCGGTGCAGCGCAAATTAACGGAGGACTTTCATATCTACTGGGAGTTCCAAATAATTTCACCGTTCAGTTCATTATCATAGCGGTTGTAACCGTCTTATTTATGATATCTGCATGGTCTGGATTAAGTAAGGGAATTAAATATTTATCTAATACGAATATGGTACTGGCAATTGGACTGTTCGTGTTAATGTTCTTTATCGGCCCTACATTGCTCATCCTGAATATGTTCACTGATACAATCGGTGCTTATATTCAAAATATCGCTGCCATGAGTTTCCGGATTGCCCCATTAAATGAAGAGCATCGCGGGTGGATCAATGGCTGGACGATTTTCTATTGGGCATGGTGGATTTCCTGGTCTCCATTCGTCGGAATCTTCATCGCACGTGTATCACGAGGCAGAACCATTCGTGAATTCTTAATCGGTGTACTCCTGCTGCCTGCTTTAGTCAGTTTCATTTGGTTCGCTACTTTTGGTACATCTGCCATTGAAATTCAACAAGCAGGAACAGATTTATCAAGTCTGAATACAGAAGAGGTATTATTTGCTGTATTTAGCGGTTTTGAATGGTCAACGATCCTTTCAGTCATTGCCATCACGTTAATCGGAACCTTCTTTATAACGTCTGCTGACTCCGCTACATTCGTTCTGGGAATGCAAACAACCTATGGATCATTAACTCCACCTAACTATGTGAAGTTAACTTGGGGGCTTGCTCAGTCTACTGTTGCATTAATCCTGCTCTATAGTGGAGGATTACAGGCCTTACAGAATGCATTGATTGTCGCGGCGTTGCCATTCTCGGTCATTATGGCCCTGATGATGGTGTCTCTGTATAAATCACTGAATCAAGAGAAAAAAGAGCTTGGATTATACATCAAACCTAAGCCAAGAAAACCGAAAGAACCTAAAGAACCGAAAGAGCATATGTAAGAATTCGTTTTAGCGCCTGGAATTTTTCCAGGCGTTTTTTTGCATATCGAGCACTTCCTATCTAGACATTTTACTCATTTTTCGCTCATCCATGATATGCAAAACCCACTGTTCATAGGTAATCTGCTCCAGATGTATTTCATAGTCAAAAAGTGAATGCTGATTTTAATTAACCTACAATTTGTCCACTACATACATTAATATCGTAGTAAGATAACTGGAGGTGACTGATGATGTATGGATACCCTGGATATGGATATGGCTGCGGTGGTGGTTACGCTGGTGGCTTTGCGTTAATCGTAGTTTTATTCATCCTATTAATTATCGTTGGAGCAGCGTTTGTTTGTTAAAAATAAATAAATAATGGTTAGATGACCTCAAACCAAAGTCAATGATTTCTCTACCAACATCCGGTGAAGGAAGAACCGACTACAGGGGTCATCTTTTTTTATACATAATGATTGTCACAGAGTGGTTCTCGTATTAGAATACAAGAGGAATCAATATTCTTGTAAAGGATCGAGCCTCGATGACTAAAAAAACCGCAACAAAAAAGCGTCCCAGTAAGAAAAAACGGTCATCACCATTTACGATCGTCCTTATACCCATCATCGTCTTAGCTATTTATTATGCCGTAAATAATGGAGATGCCACTTATAACCTGTCCTCATTCGGTAAAGAAGAGGTACCTCCCGAATATATTCCCATTTATAAAGCAGCTGAAGAGGAATACGGGGTACCATGGTATTTACTGGCTGCCCATCACCGGGTCGAAACGAAGTTCTCCACCATGAAGACTCTTGTGTCTCCTGTGGGAGCTGAGGGACACATGCAATTCATGCCATGTACATTTGTCGGCTGGTCACACCCCAGTTGCTCAGGCTTAGGGAAGGGGAATATCCCACAAAACCAAAAAACAGACCCTGACGTCATTGAAAAGTATGGTGGATATGGTGTCGATGCAAACGGAGATGGAATAGCCGATCCATTTCAAATTGAGGATGCCGTGTATAGTGCTGCAAACTATTTGGAACGAAATGGAGCAGCAGATGGAAAAATCGAACAAGCCGTATTTGCCTACAATCATAGCGACAAATATGTAGAAGATGTTTTGTACTATGCAGAGCGATTTGTAGAAGATGAAGAAGAGTAGTCAAGCAGGGCTATGTGAATTCTTAATATTGTCACTAAATCTCTAAAACACCCATACTCACCAGGGTGTTTTTTTGTTATGGTAGTAAAGTCTTATTACCAAAAAAGGAATTTTTTTCTTAGAAAATAACAAAGAGGGGTAACCATGCTGCTATTAAAGAGGAAATCAAAACAAGAGAACGTTAACAGATTAAACGAAGAATCGAGATTGCCTGAAGTAAGCATAACAGTTTCACCGGGTGTAAAAAAACAACTAGAAATGATCCAATTGTCAGAAGCAGATTTAGCTGTGTTACGTTCAACGAAACGGTATGTAGAGGAGAATATACAAGAAATTATCGATGGTTTCTACCATCCAATCGAAAATAATCCAGTCCTACTAGCGATTATCGAAAGATACAGCTCCATCGACAGATTAAAACAAACACTTGCCGTCCATATTGCTGAAATGACGGACGGAATCATTGATACGCCGTTTATAGAAAAACGAAGAAAAATTGCAAAGATGCATATCCATATAGGCTTACCTACAAAATGGTATATTGCTTCATTCCAAAATCTTCAAACCACCCTTTTTAAAGTAATGTACCGACACGTTACCCATATGGAAGATTATAACAACGTCATCAACGCATTCACTAAGATTCTAAATCTTGAACAGCAATTAGTTTTAGAGGCATATGAAGAAGAAATAGAAGAAATCAGAGCCACCTCACTGCGTTTAAAAGAAAAGATGACGGAAAGGGTTCATGAAGCATCGACAGGTTTATCTGCTATTTCAGAAGAGTCGATGGCTTCTTTAGATTCAATTAATGATCGAATGAGCGAAGTTAGTATTTTAACTACAAAAGGAACTCAATCTATCGAAAAAATCAGTCATTTCTCTACCGAAGGAAAAGATAAGATGAGTGTTCAAAAAGAACATATGAGTAAAATTCTTTCAGATATGAGAGAAATGCTGAAGGAAATCTATCAATTACAACAAATTTCGAATCAGATATTTGATATCGTTGCCATCGTTCAAACCATTGCAGAGCAAACAAATTTACTATCTCTTAACGCAAGTATAGAGGCAGCACGCGCCGGAGAACATGGAAAGGGATTTGCTGTAGTGGCAGAAGAGGTTCGGAAGCTTTCAGATCAAACGAAAAGTTCGGTCACCAATGTATCAAGTCTTATTTCAGGCACGAAACAGCAAGTTGATAAAATTTCCGCTTATATCATTTCAGTTGAAGAACTTGCTAAAAATGGTATGGGCTCAACAAATAAAGCACATATCTTCTTTGAGGAAATAGTAGAATCCATTGGCTCGTCTAAAAGCCAAAGTGAACAAGTTGAAGTAGAAATGAAAGAAATTTCCTTAGCTGTGGATGAGATATCAAACGCCATTTCTCACTTAACGATATCTGCAGAGCAATTAAATCGTTTAACATCTGAACTATAATGCGCTGAAGAACCGATTGCATAGATCGGTTCTTTTTTTCATTTAGTGTGGTTTAATACGTTTTATTGCTTGCTATTCCTTTATTCTAAGATTTTGCCAAACTGGGAACAACATCACCTGATCTCTAACTATCCCCAATAAGTATTTCCCGAAAATCCAATTACCATATACACTCACATAATAAATTGTTATGATAAGGTTCGTGATTTTTTAAGTATGGCAAAGGTGATTCAGATGAAAACGACAGAAATGATAGAAGAGTGGCAAACCGCTCTGGATATGGAAATTCTCCAACTAAAAAAACGGGAAACATCTGGAGTTTTGATAGAAGAAGGCAGATGTATCCGAAAAGAAGAAAATGCCTATATTTATTGGTTCACCCTTAGTTATCCTGCGTCTTTACCAGAAGGAGGAGGCGTAATTTATAAGAGAAAGCAAACAAGGATCACAGGGGTGGTGATCAGTTCAGAGGACCGGGAGTGCATGATTGAGCTCGATCAGTTCATAGGAGATACCATTTCTTATGGTCAAATATTGCATGAACCATGGGAAACATTAGAGAAGTTAATAGAAAGATTAGAGGAAGCAAAAGAGCGCCACGGAAAAACACAGCGTATTCAGCATATGATGAATCCAATGAAAGAAACAAGGCATCCTAAGGCTGCGTTTAAAAACCCTTTACACGAAGCATATGTGCGCAGTAAGTATAATCCTGTTACGTACCTATGGGGACCACCTGGAACAGGAAAAACCTATACGCTTGCCAGAGTTGCCGCTTATCATTATTCAGAAGGAAAAAAAGTGCTGCTTCTTTCCCACAGTAATGCTGCAGTCGATGTCTTAATAGAAGAAATGCATCACTTTCTCAGCAGCCACAATCGGTGGAAGAGAGGGGAAGTCATCCGCTATGGTACCAGCCGGAAAGCGTATAGTGAAGGTGTCACAGATTTAAGCGTGCTTCAATTATTAGAACAACTTGATCCCAGCCTTGCAGAGGAAAAAGGAAAGGTCGAAACCTACCGGAGAAGGTTAAAAAATAAACTGACTAAAACGTATTCAAGTTACGATTCAGATCGGTTGTCTCAACTGGAGGTTCATTATCAAAAAATCAAAGAAAAGTTTAAACGAAGAGAAGGTGAACTTGTCACAGACGCAAGGGTCATCGGTACGACTCTCTCTAAAGCTGCCATTGACGGTATTCTTTATGAAGAAGAGTTTGACCTTGTTATCGTGGATGAGGCAAGTATGGCGTATATACCTCAGGTAGCATTTGCTGCATCTCTTGGAAAAAAGATCATTATTTGTGGTGATTTCAAACAGCTCCCGCCT
Organism: Rossellomorea sp. NRS-1567; assembly: GCF_050467885.1. Lineage (NCBI taxonomy): Bacteria > Bacillati > Bacillota > Bacilli > Caryophanales > Bacillaceae > Rossellomorea > Rossellomorea sp. NRS-1567. Next base: position 62,256 of record NZ_JBITPL010000030.1, read on the forward strand.
ATTTCTACGTCCTTTCATCCAATGGTAACCAAGTGGCTGAAGGAAGACATCTTTCATTCGGCTCAGGTATCAAACGCCGTAGATAAAGGCAAGGACCACCCTCAATTATTATTACTTCCAGAACAGCGGCGAATGCATCCAAGTATTTCGGCATTTACCAATCACTATATTTACCATTCGAAGGTGGGCGATCACCATTCGGTACGACAGATGAGAGCGGATATTACGAATAAAATGCCTTTCCCTTCTCATGGAGCGGTATTATTTTCACTCAAAGAAGGTACGGAATGGGCAGAGACGCAAAAAGGCTCCCGTTGGAATGTCCTATCCAGCTTAGTGACGATCAACCTTATTTCCGAAGCAATCGAGGATGGTATTCAATCTATTGGGATCGTGACCCCCTACCGTGTGCAAGCGAAATGGTATAACCTTTTACTGGACGAATTGGTAAAGACCACACATCCTCAAAAGAATTTATATGCAGCTACGGTTCATGGCTTTCAAGGCTCGGAAAATGACATGATCCTATTTGATCTTGTTGATGGAGCTTCCCATGGGAAACCGGGGGCACTACTTACTCGGAAAGGAAGCGACAGGCTACTGAATGTAGCGATTACGCGAGCGAGGGGCAAGTTCGTTCTTATTGCAAACGATCAATTTATTCAGGAGAAGACCCATTCCTCCCAACCCATTCATCAATTCATACGTCATCTTCAACAGGAAGGGCATAAGGAAGCAAGTTCATCACTCACCCCTTCCTCGACCAAGAAAATGAAGTGGATGGATGTGAGTGAACTAAACAGATTGGTGAAAGATTTTAAGGCAGCTAAACAAAAAATCATAGTGAACGTGGGACTTGTGACAGATATCCCTGAAGAGATATTGAGCATATTACACACAGTATCCAGTGAGAAAAACGTCATAATCCAATGTAAAAACAGCAGCGCTTCGCAACCGGGAAACAGCATCAAAATAAAAAAAGCAACAACGGGTATTCCATTCATCGCGTTAGATGAAAAAGTCATCTGGTTCAATTCTTTTGCCAAAGAAAGAAACCGATTCCCTTATCATGTGAGGATTTTATCAAAGAGGATCACTGGCCAATTCCTCAAAATGATCGAAGAAAAATAAGAGGGGGTCCTTCTGAAAGTTAGTAGCTTTCTTAAATAGGATAGGCTTAATAACATGAGAAAAAAGAGACTCGATTTATTTTGCATGATGTGAAACGATACACCTTAAGTCGTGAGTTTCTTGTAACATCGATTGACCCCCTCTAAACATGTTTAAAGGTCTGAGTTTTCACTTCAGACCTTTTCATCTATTTAGAGAGGATGATTACTCATTAGATAACCCCTGGACCCGGATGACGAAGGAAGTGGGGGAGGGACATTCCTTTTTAGGGACATTGATTTCGATGGTATGATGCTCGATTGAATAGGTGATTGCCCGTTGCTTTAAACAAAAGGGAAAACGAATGGTCCGGTTTCTCACCTTGATTTCGTCCTTCATCAGTATCGATACTACCAATTGTGTGTCATTTTTCTTAATGATTAATTCCTCTGGATGAATATTTTCTGTTTCAATTTCTACGATGAACGCTTCCGTTGTATCGAGGAAGTCGACTCTAAATTCTTGTTCATCCAATTGAACCGTAGCAGGATCCAATAGCCAATCCTTCATATTCTCCTCCCAGTTCTCTAAATAGAAATCCTCCCTTTCCTTGCTCATTTACACCTGACCCCCAACTTATTCTTTTACACATTGTATTCTTTCTAATTTAATTGGTGAGGGTGTTATAATCAGCATAAAGAATAAATGGGTTTCATTCTGAAAAAACTTGTCAGACAAATAAGAGGGAGTGGGGGAATTGTGTTAACACAATTCCCCCACTCCCATATTGTTTGCTTACATATCGTGATGGCTATGTTGTTTTTGTCGGGTGTGATTGCGATTCTTCACTTTATGTGATCCACTTAAAGGCTCCGGCTGCCCAGACTGCTTCGGAGCATTTTTACGCATATCTTTGCTATCATTTTTGTTCATATGGCATCCCTCCTGTTCTTAGAATGCTTTGCTCTGAAACAGTTTATTCATGGGTATAATTTTCAGCCGATCTGACCATACTAAAAAAGCGAATTTCAGAATAAGGAGAGATCATCCATGCCTTACCATAAGAACAAACAACAAGCGTACCAAGCTGCTGAGCAAAGTGTTACTGAAATACAGAATACAATCAATGAACTTGTTTTAGATGGAGCGAGTTACGGTTCACAACTGGCTCACTTGAAGAATGAAGTGAACGAAGCGTATCAACAAATTGAAAATGCACTTGAAGTGGCATCTGAGACACAAAGGGCGCAGCTCCAACAATTCAAGTCAGACCTTTCTTCGATCGTCAGTGAAGTAAATGGGCAATCGTAAGAAATAAGAAGAAATAAAACCCGTTCTGCTAAACATTCGCAGAGCGGGTTTTATTTTTGATCAAACAGGGTAGGGGAAAAGAGATGAAGATATTTTACATAAATGAAGGTGACTAAACCAAACTGAGAATGTTCATAAGCCTCGATTGGTCAATCACCGATCATTTGAATTACTGATTGGTTTTGCGTTTTTTATTATACTGACGTTGAGCTTCAGTTAACGGTTCATTTGAATACTCTTCATTGTAACCGGCACCTTTTCCTTGTGCCTTCGCTGCATTCATCCCGTTAATTACATGGTTTGCTTTACGTTTAGCCATTGTAGAACACCTCCATATGGATAGAATGCCACCATCATCAATCCTTTATAAGAGGGAAAGGCTAGCAGATTTGTTTTCTCACTATAATAATTTCATGCAACTGACACGTTTTGACATGGGGGAAAATGTTGTTATACCAATATTTTTCTAGAAACCTAAAGGAGTTTATTATTTTAGATAAGAAAAACTTATCAAAAACAATAACTTTATTGTTATTTACTTATGTAATCGCTTGTATTAAGATGTAAATGTGAGAAAAGTTCGTTAGTTTTTAGAACGAAAACTTTTCGACTTATTGTGTGATGTAGTTTAGAGGGGGAATCGAAATGGCAAAGAACGATGTATTTAATGCACGATCTTCTTTCGAACTAGAAGGAAAACGTTATCATTACTATCGTTTAAAAGCGCTTGAAGAAGCAGGAGTAACAAAAATTAATCGCTTACCTTACAGTGTAAAGGTATTGCTGGAGTCTGTACTTCGTCAGTTTGACGGACGCGTGATCAACAAAGACCACGTTGAAAATTTAGCAAACTGGGGCTCAACTGAAGTGAAAGATGCGGAAGTTCCATTCAAACCTTCCCGTGTCATCCTTCAAGATTTTACTGGAGTACCAGCAGTAGTTGACTTAGCGTCTTTACGTAAAGCAATGGCTGATATTGGTGGAGATCCACAAAAGATCAATCCTGAAATTCCAGTTGATCTTGTTATTGACCACTCCGTACAAGTAGATAAATATGGTACAGTTGGGGCTTTACAAGCAAACATGGATCTTGAATTCGAACGAAACGCTGAGCGTTATCAGTTCCTTAGCTGGGCTCAAAAAGCATTTGAAAACTATCGTGCTGTACCACCAGCAACGGGTATCGTACACCAAGTTAACTTAGAGTATTTAGCGAATGTCGTTCACGCTGTTGAAACAACAGATGGCGATTTTGAAACATATCCAGATACACTGGTCGGAACTGACTCTCATACTACTATGATCAACGGTATCGGCGTGTTAGGTTGGGGCGTAGGTGGAATCGAAGCAGAAGCAGGAATGCTTGGTCAACCTTCATACTTCCCAATTCCTGAAGTTATCGGGGTAAAAATGACAGGTGAACTTCCTAATGGAGCAACAGCTACTGACTTAGCTCTTAAAGTTACACAAGTATTGCGTCAAAAAGGTGTAGTTGGGAAATTTGTTGAGTACTTCGGAACAGGAGTAGCAACATTACCACTTGCCGACCGTGCAACAATTGCCAATATGGCTCCTGAATACGGCGCTACTTGTGGTTTCTTCCCGGTTGATTCAGAGTCTTTAGACTACCTTCGTTTAACTGGTCGTGACGAAGACCATATCAAAATGGTTGAGGAATATTTAAAGAAAAATGATATGTTCTTCACACCTGAAAAGGAAGAACCAACGTATACAGATGTAGTAGAAATTGACCTTTCTGTAGTGGAACCTAACCTTTCTGGACCTAAACGTCCACAGGATTTAATTCCGCTTTCTGATATGAAAGAATCTTTCAATAAGTCAATTACAGCTAAAGAAGGCGTTCAAGGCTTCGGTTTAGATGCGTCTGAAATTAATAAAACGGCAAAGTATTCAACGGAAGATGGTAAAGATGTGGTTATGCCTACTGGAGCGATTGGTATCGCTGCCATTACATCTTGTACAAATACATCTAACCCATATGTTATGTTAGGTGCTGGTTTAGTAGCGAAAAAAGCAGTGGAGCTCGGAATGAACGTTCCTGATTACGTCAAAACTTCCCTGGCTCCAGGATCAAAAGTTGTAACTGGTTACCTTAGAGATTCAGGCTTACTATCTTACCTTGAAGATATCGGCTTTAACCTTGTAGGGTATGGTTGTACGACTTGTATCGGTAACTCTGGTCCACTACGTCCGGAGATTGAGAAGGCTGTATCAGATGCTGACTTACTCTTAACATCTGTGCTTTCAGGAAATCGTAATTTCGAAGGTCGTATTCATCCATTAGTGAAAGCAAACTATCTTGCTTCACCACCACTAGTTGTTGCATATGCATTAGCTGGTACAGTAGACATTGATCTTCAAAAAGATTCTCTAGGAAAAGATAAAGATGGAAATGATGTATTCTTCAGAGACATCTGGCCTTCTCAAGATGAAGTCAAAGATGCTGTGAAATCTACTGTTACTCCAGAGTTATTCCGTAGAGAATACGAGCATGTTTTCTCTGAAAACGAGCGTTGGAACCAAATCAAAACAAGTAATGAGCCACTTTATAGCTTTGATGATCAATCAACATATATCCAAAATCCATCTTTCTTCACTGGATTAGCAACTACTCCAGAAGATATCCAAGGATTAAATGGACTGCGTGTTGTAGGTAAATTTGGTGACTCAGTTACAACTGACCATATTTCTCCTGCAGGTGCTATCGGTAAGGATACGCCAGCTGGTAAATACCTGCGTGCTAACAATGTTGAGCCACGTGATTTCAATTCATACGGTTCTCGTCGTGGTAACCATGAAGTGATGATGCGCGGTACGTTTGCAAACATTCGTATTCGTAACCAAATTGCTCCAGGCACAGAAGGTGGTTTCACCACGTACTGGCCTGACAATGAAGTTATGCCTATGTATGATGCGTGTATGAAATATCAACAAGATGGTACCGGATTAGTTGTTCTGGCAGGAAAAGATTACGGTATGGGATCTTCACGTGACTGGGCAGCAAAAGGTACAAACCTTCTTGGTATCAAAACGGTCATCGCAGAAAGCTATGAGCGTATTCACCGTTCGAACCTTGTAATGATGGGAGTACTTCCACTTCAATTCAAAAAGGGTGACAGCGCTGAATCTTTAGGTTTAACAGGTAGAGAATCGATTTCTGTCAATGTGACAAACGATGTTAAACCTCGTGATATCTTAACGGTTACAGCTGTAGCTGAAGATGGAACCAAAACAGAGTTCGAAGTACTGGCTCGATTTGATTCAGATGTAGAAGTAGACTACTACCGTCATGGTGGAATTCTACAAATGGTTCTACGTAATAAATTAAAGGCATAATGCATGCTGCTAGCCTCGGGTCCTCCCGGGGCTTTTTTTATTTTCCTTTAGCAACTATTAAGGGCGAAAGTTCACTTGAAAATCCATGACTAAATAGAGACAAGCTAACATAAGATGATAGTAATATCATTCCTATGAGAGGAGCACACTCCTTTGAAATCTATCTTTGGCATTTTGCTTGTGGCTTTATTAGTCTTCACGTTCTATATGGAGAATAAGTCAGAGCCCACTTCTTTATCTGAAAGCACGTTCAGGCAAGCTGAGGAGTATGACCAATTAATCGATATAGAAGAAGGAGAGGTGTCGGAAACTACTCCTGTAGAGAACTACCCTGGTCCGAATGTCGGGGACAAGGCCATCGACTTCAAATTGGATACTTTATCCGGGGAATCCGTCACTTTATCTGAATTGAAGGGAAAGAAAGTAATTCTCAATTTCTGGGCTACCTGGTGTCCGCCGTGTAAAGAAGAAATGCCGATCATGCAGGAGTTCTACACGAAATACGGTAAGGACATTGAAATACTGGCAATCAATATCGATCCCCAATACAACGTAAAAGAATACCAAAAAGCAATGGGACTCACATTCCCGATCCTATTAGACAAAGACGACAAAATCAACAACGCCTACGACATCCTAACAGTCCCAACCACCTATATCATCAACGAACAAGGAACCATCACCAACAAACAAATCGGCGCCATCACCAGCCTTGAATCCTTCACCGCGCTAATCAAGTGAGGGACGGACCTTCAACCGTATTAAAACGACGATTTATCGTTGGGGAGGGACGGACCTCTACATTTCAGAGCTTTCGATATTCAATCGTCCAAATCCCATAATCCGTCCAAAAAACAGCTCTACTATTGTGACCTTTGTTTAAAATATCTGACATTTGGATATACTACTTATAACAAACCACAATTGAGAGTGAGGGGATTGGATTGCGAAGACCGCGAAAAAAATCATTTGCAGATCTTGTGAAAGAAAACAAAAAGCAGCTTCTTCTTGATCAGGATGCCATTGATGCCATTGAAGAACGAATCGATGCCAGACTGGAAATAAAGCGCCCAATAGGCAAAGCCGAGTAAGGAATTACGAGGCTTATTTTTTTTGCCCCAGAAATAATACTGCCAATTATTACGCCTTTTCTTCCTTCCCATTTTGGTAATCATACTAGTAAGGAGGGGAAGTTAATGAGCAATTCAAAGGGAAGTCCGAACCATTTTGCACCAAACCATATTGGTACTCAATCAAGAGCAGCAGGCGGAAACAAGGGAAAACAAATGCAAGATAAGTCAGGTAAGCATGCGCAAGTCATCCAAACAAAGGGTGAATAACGCTTGTGACAAAAAATGAAAAGGGAACGGCTTAAGGTCCGTCCCTCATCACAAATAGCAGGAGGAATGAAGGATGGCATGGGATAAACCGAATCCGGATGATCGCAGTGATAATGTAGAGAAGCTTCAAGGTATGGTTCAGCATACGATTGAGAATATGGATAAGGCTGAGGAGTCGATGGCTTTCACAGACAGTGAAGAGCAGCTTCAGTCTATTAAAGCGAAGAATGAGCGTCGCAGAGAAAGCCTTGAAGCTTTCCGTAATGAAATTAAAGACGAAGCTCATCAAACAGAACAATAACAACCGCAACCCGAACGGACAAGGCTCTTTAGAGTACCTGGCTGTTCGGGTTCTTTCGTCAATATAAGGTTAGCAGGCTCCACACTCTTAAGCCTATTTATTCAATGCCTTCTCCATCTATGTTAAAATGAGGAAGGATACTGACTAGATGAAGAGGGTGTAGAGGATGCATATTGCTGAAAAAACCATAGAGGTACGATACGCAGAAACCGATCAAATGGGTGTTGTGTATCATGCGAATTATCTTGTATGGATGGAAATAGGAAGAACGCAGCTTATTGAAGATCTCGGCTTTAAGTACGCTGATATTGAAAAAGAAGGGATTCTTTCTCCAGTTATCGATCTGAATGTCAGCTATAAATCACCGGTTCGTTACGGGGAAAAAGCGTTTATTAAAACGTGGGTTGAAGAATATGATGGTCTCCGCATTACATATGCTTATGAAATTTATAATGGTCAAAACCAGCTGGCCATCACGGGACAATCGAAACATGTTTGCGTGAAGCAAGAAAACTTCCGTCCGATTTCTATACGTAAAATGTTTCCTCATTGGCATGAAGCATACGAGAAGGTAAAAAAGTAATTTCTACATATTGAATTATCTCTTGAAAACTACTTTACAGAAGCATGACAGAAAGGAAAATCTCCATGGCATTCGGGTTAACCAAACGTGAATTACTTGCATGGAAGCAGTGTGTAAAACGGGGAGAAATTGCATTTCTCACTCATTATTGGCTTGATGACCGATTCCCCCATGCACGATCTGTCACGAAAGTGGGCTGTTGTGATCTTGATACATTAACACAGTGGGGAGATAAATACGGGTTGAAAAAAGAATGGATTCATGAGAGGGAAGACGGTTTTCCTCATTTCGATCTATTGGGAGATATTCAATATGACATTCTTCTTAAAGAGGGGCTCCACGACCATATCTCACGCTTTATAAACCGAAAATGAAAAGGCTGGCGAATGCCAGCCGCTTTCCATGCTACCTTACTTTTTGTACTCATATGAAGGTTCTTGAAGTTTATCGTCAAACTCGACGTATAAATCATGACCATCAAAAAACCATAAATCTCTCTCTTCAATAAAAAATTCCATGTTCTCGATTTCAATTCGTTCGCCGAGATCAACCGGTTCGGCTTTGTTCACTCCTAATGAAAAACTATCATGCAGAGGACTGGAACCTCCATAGCGTACATAAAAACGAACTTGATCGCCTTCCTCTACAAGCATTTCGTTCTTAAACCACGTTAGAGCTTCTTTTGAAATATGTATCTTCATTGATGAGACTCCTTTCTCTACAGGTATTCCTTCAGAGTGTTTCATGTTTCTTTACAAAGAAGGTTTCATTTCATATTATATACATAGAAAAGAAGGAACATCTACTAATACGCATAAAGGATGAGATGGATGAATACACAAGCATTATTATACTACATAGGTGCATTTATATTTGCCGGTTTGAGTGTATTGACGTTCCTGCAATTACACGATGCGAAATATCAGATGGAAGCAGGCACCTTTATTATCGTTGCTGCACTCATTTATTATGGGATGGTCACTCTATTCTTTAAGGGCAGCCGCAAAACTTTCTTGGTGGCCAATGCCTTATTGGCTGTATTGGCCCTTGGAGGCATATTCTTTAATTCATTGCTATTCGGTGGACATTAAAAAAAACGAGCTTCCCGTAGTGGAGGCTCGTTTTTGTATACCTTAGAAAATTCAGGTCAGCACATGGGCATATGGATGGCTTTAGGAAGTCACCTTCAGCCGGCTTTTTATTATTCAGGCAGGCCATTCACCATATGGGAAACCATTTCTTCTTCTGAATAACCAATCAACCCATTCTTCTTAGCAAATTCAAGAGGGTAGATTCGGTAATTATTGTAATGATTTTCTGAAACAAAGGTTGGCTGGAATTCAATGGAAGGGAACGTAATTTTAGAACCGCCCGGATTCATCCTTTTTTCTACTTGAACCGTAACCATTCCTCCAATATCTTTGAAATCATCTTTTTGTCCTGAAAGAAAATTCCCTAATGAATAGATTACTACAGCATCCCTGCCATCGCTCGTTTTGTATGTTTGGATTGGCTGCAGAACGTGTGGATGATGGCCAAAAATGATATCAACACCATTTTCCGTTAACACATTGGCCAGTCTTTCCTGTTCCTCAGTAGGGAAGCGTTGATACTCATTTCCCCAATGCAAACTCAATACGACTAAATCAATGTTCATACTTTTAGCTTTCTTGATTTCTTGTATCATGTTTTGCTCGTCAATCAGATTGACTAAGTAGTCCTTCCCCTTTGGCACAGGGATTCCATTTGTTCCATATGTGTATGAAAGCAGGGCAAACTTGATACCGTTTACATTGAATGTGCGAATTCGCTCCTTGTCTTCCTGACTTTTAAAGGCACCCACATATGGCATGGATATCTTCTCATAATAGTCGATTGCACTCAGAAGACCTTTTTCTCCTTGATCCAATGAATGATTATTGGCAGTCGTGACTGCATCCACTCCCACGTCCTGTAAGGATTTCACAATTTCTTTCGGACTATTGAAAAGCGGGTAACTGGAAACGCCAAGTTCCTCACCAGCCGGGGTTGATTCCTGATTGGCAATAAGGAAATCAGGGGCAGCCAGCATGTCCTTGATCGGTGAAAACATAGGGGTGAAGTTATACCCATTTTCATCTTTGGCATCATTATATACGGTATCATGGAGAAGAATATCTCCGATGGCGGCAAGTGTTGCATTCGACTTTATCGATTTCCCCGAAGCTTGAACTTCTTTCGTCGTATGGAGCAAAGGGTAGAGCTTCTCATTCTGTTTTCCTTCAGCAGAGGTGTTCCAGTCTGAGTATTGCTTATTTACAAGAAACCCGATCACTAAGAGTAAAGGAACACAAAGGAATACTCCTGTCATTAATCGCTTTTGATTCATATTCATCATCCTTTATATTTACACTACCTCTATTTTACAAAATAAAAGGGGAAAGCGGGGCATATTTAGGAAAATACTGAAGTATATTATCATATTTTTGTGAATTTTAAACTATTTTGTTTAATCATGATGTTGTTAACCTTTTGATATCCATCATCTTTCTCAAACGACTGGAAAGGTATACCTATTTGATTGAACTAAAACCATAAAAAAAGCCACCTCTGCAGCAGAAACTCTCCTATAGAATAAGGAGGAGCCTGTTGCTTAGGTCGCTTTTTTACTACAGCCATTTGATTTTAGGTTCCGTTTTATTTTTGATTCGGACAATATTCGCACGATGCCTGTAAACAACGAAAATGGTCAGGATTCCAACGACTATAATGAGTGGAATATCTCCCGTGAAGATGGAGTACGTAAAGGCGAGCACTGCTGCTATCATTGAAGAGAGTGATACATACTTGGTTGCATACAAACAGATGAAAAAGACAGCCAATAAAATTAAAAATAAGATGTAATTATAGCCTAGAAGAACACCCGCAGAGGTTGCTACTGCTTTTCCTCCTCTAAAGTTTGCAAACACGGGATACATATGACCAATCACAGCAAATACGCCAGCCAATAACATATGTACATCACTTTCAAATAGTAATGGTAAGAGAGTGGCTACCGTTCCTTTTAAAATATCCATGATTGTGACAATCATCCCGGCCTTCACACCCAAGGTTCTGAACGTATTGGTTCCGCCAAGGTTTCCACTTCCATGCTCACGGATGTCTTTACCGTAGAACGTCTTCCCAATCAGTAATCCTGAAGGGATGGAGCCTAATAAATAAGCTAATACAAGTATAAGGGCAAAAATCATCATCACTGCTCCTTTTAAAATAACTAATCCGTTCTTATTTTAACATGTTTTCCATAGGATGGGGAGAAAATAAGTGAAAAAATTAGTACCTGTTCATAAAAGTAGATAATATCTTTTATTCCTCATAAATCTGATTCACAAGGAGGGAAGTATGTTAAAATAGACTCACTTTACATAGTTGAAATGAAGGTGTACACATATGCAATTATTTTTATCGGGCTTTCAATGGGTGGCCTTTATGGTCGCAGGCTCAATCGCCGCTCCTATTGCCATAGCTGACCTGTTTCAATTGTCTCCGGCAGATACGGCAGGGTTCATTCAGCGGACCATCTTTGTGTTAGGGGCTGCCAGTCTTATCCAAGCATTGGTTGGTCATAAACTTCCCATTAATGAAGGCCCCGCCGGATTGTGGTGGGGGGTTTTCGCCATCTATGCGGGCTTTTCAGGAACCCTGTACAGCAGTCACGAAGAAGTGCTGACCGTTTTACAGGGGGGGATGATTGTTAGTGGTGTGATTTTCTTTATTCTGTCTGCAACAGGACTATTAAAGAAGTTATCAACCTTATTTACACCAGCGATTACATTTATTTACTTAATGCTATTGATTCTTCAATTAAGCGGATCTTTTATCAAAGGGATGTTCGGGATACAACATGAAGGACAATCTCTTCAACCGTTTGTCTTATTAGGAAGTATCATAACCATCCTTTTGGCATTATACTTTTCAGGTCATAAACGAAAGTGGATCCAACAATACTCCATTATTCTTGCCCTACTATCGGGATGGCTAGTCTTCATTCTCATGGGATTGGGTGAAAGCGTGACTGTTTCTGACAGCTGGTTTTCACTACCGGATGTGTTCGTCTTTGGAGCACCTGTATTCGATACGGGAGTCATTGTGACATCCATTTTCATTACATTCTTGTTAACGACCAATATGATTGCTTCCATTCGAGTGATGGAAGAGGTTATGAAGGCAAAGGGACAGCCCACATATGAAAGATTTACGAAGAGCGGCTTTGCTTCGGGATTGAATCAGCTGTTCGGTGGAGTATTCTCAGCCATTGGTTCTGTACCCATTTCCGGGTCTGCCGGTTTTGTTGCCGCTACAGGGATGTATTCCATTATTCCCTTTTTCCTTGGAAGTGCGCTCATTATGATCATCAGTCTGATCCCGAAAGTGATGAATCTATTCGCAAGTCTTCCAGCTCCAGTTGGCTATGCCGTTACCACGGTCATCTTCATCAAAATGGTCGGGCTTGCTCTCGGAGAGTACAGAAAAGAAGAGAACGTCGAAAGAATCCATTTTGTCGCCGGCATTTCTCTCATTGTAGGGGTAGGAGCCATGTTTGTGCCCCCGTCCGCTTTTAAAGACATGCCTGTAGTGGTCGCCTCCATTTTAAACAACGGTTTGATTCTCGGAACCATCACAGGAATCATCGTAGAACAATCTATTCTGTTAAAGAACAAACAACACCCTGAAGCCGGCAGACAATAGTTTGCCGGCTTTTTATTGTCTTGTACAGCCAGGAAGTATCTTGTATGAGGAATCCACATTATTCATAAACTAAGGCCACAAAGGCAATTCCTTGGACAACATGTTTACCTTTTGTATAATGAGGGTATCCCTTCTATGTTTAGAAAAATTTCTCAGTTCATAAAGCAGGTGGAAAAATGATTGAATTTAAGAATGTCACGAAAGTCTACGAAGATGGTACAGAAGCCATAAAGGGTATTAACCTGACGATTCCAAAAGGAAAGCTTGTTGCCTTGATCGGGCCTAGCGGATGTGGGAAGACGACCACGATGAAAATGATCAATAAGCTCATTTCACCTTCCAGTGGAACGATTCTGATTAATGGTAAAGATACTTCAAAAACCGATGAAGTGGAGCTCAGGCGTAATATCGGCTATGTCATACAGCGTATCGGATTGCTTCCGCACATGACAATTGAAGAGAATATCAGTCTGATTCCACGTTTAAAAGGATGGAAGAAGGAACAATATGAAGGCCGTGTAGATGAGCTTCTAAATCTTGTCGGACTTGATCCTGAAGTGTATCGTAAACGTTACCCGCTTGAGCTTAGCGGAGGACAACAACAACGGGTGGGCGTCATTCGTGCCCTGGCAGCTGAACCGCCTATCATTCTAATGGATGAACCCTTCAGTGCACTTGACCCGATCAGCCGGGAGCAGCTTCAGGATGAATTGAAAAGCATCCAAAATGCGATACATAAGACGATTGTGTTTGTCACACATGATATTGACGAAGCGTTAAAGATCGCTGATGAAATTGCAGTGATGCGTGATGGAGAAATTGAACAGATCGCTACGCCATCAGAGCTTTTGTCCCAACCTGCAAATGAATTCGTTCGGGCATTTATCGGTGAGGACCGCCTGAACGCTCGACAAACTCAACTGCAAGTAATCGACATGATGGAAGACAACACAAATTACGTGCACTATGAAGAATTGGAATATACTTCAATACCTTATGACGCAACGGTCCAAGAAGCGGCAAGAGTACTACTTGAGGCTGGAAAAACCTATCTCATGGTGACTAAAGACGGCCAAAAGCTAGGAAGCGTCACGGCCAGCGGGATTCTTCGTGCAGTAGCCTCAGAAGGGAAAAAGGAGGCACGCTCGGTATGAATACATTCTCACTACTGTTTATCAACACCATTTCAAATCGCTCGGATGCCATCGTAAACGGATTATTTGAGCATCTGTACTTATCATTCGTATCCATTTTTATAGCGATTGCCATCTCTTTGCCGCTGGGTATATACATATCACGAAAAAAACAAACAGCTGAATTTTACATCGGGATTACAGCCATTTTCCAAACCATCCCCAGCTTAGCACTATTTGGCTTTCTCATTCCCCTATTAGGTACAGGTAGTATCACAGCGATTATTGCCCTGACCGTGTATGCACTCTTACCGATTCTCAGGAACACGTACACGGGGATCATCGGGGTTGATGAGGGAGTCATAGAAGCGGGCAGAGGAATGGGGATGACAAACTCACAGCTTTTGTTTAAAGTGGAGCTCCCTCTCGCCCTGCCGTTCATTATGGCGGGTATAAGAACCGCAACTGTCTTAACGGTGGGAGTCGCGACGCTTGCAACCTTTGTAGGCGCGGGTGGACTGGGTGACCTCATTTACCGGGGACTATCCACTTGGAATAATTCTTTAGTTCTTGCAGGGGCCATTCCTGCCGCTTTACTTGCACTTTCTTTCGACTTTTTATTAAAGCTTCTTGAAAGAATGACAACACCTAAAGGATTAAAAGCACGTAAATAAATCACATTCAAAGGAGAGTAAGAATGAAAAAGAAATTAAAACCAGTTATTTTATTAATAGTCCTATCCTTCATCATCGCAGGTTGCGGAAATGGAGGGGGTAAAGACACGATTACGGTTTCAGGTAAGATGTGGACAGAGCAGTTTATTTTAACACAAATGATGGCTGAGCTTCTCAAAGAGAAAACAGACCTGGATGTTAAAGTGGAAGAAGGACTGGGAGAAGTATCGATTTTGACACCCGCTCTTGAAAAAGGCGACATCGACGTATATATCGAGTACACAGGAACCGGACTCGAAGCGGTGTTAAAAGAGCAAGCAAAGGAAGGGGCTTCAGCTGAAGAAATTCTATCTCAAGTCCGTAAAGGATACGAAGAAAAGTTCAATGTGACATGGTTAAAGCCACTTGGATTCGAGAATACGTATACCCTTGCTTATACTCAAAATCAGGACTTTGATGCCAAAACGTTCTCTGACCTTGTTCCCCTATCGAAGGATTTAAGCTTTGGAGCGCCGCATCAATTCTATGAGCGTGAAGGTGATGGGTACGATGCATTTGCCGAAGCCTACGGTTACGAATTCAAAGCGAAAGAAAGCTTTGACCCGAACATTATGTATGAAGCAGTTAAGAACGGAGATGTAGATATTATTCCGGCCTTTACAACCGATGGAAGAATACAACGTTACAATCTGAAAACGACTACGGACGACAAAGGATTCTTCCCACCATATGATGCCGCTCCTATCATCCGTCAAGAAGTTCTGGAAGAGCATCCTGAAGTAGAAGAAGTCCTGAATGAATTAGCAGGACAAATCTCTGAGGAAGAGATGAGTGAGATGAATGCCAAGGTGGATATGGATAAACAAGATCCTAAAGACGTAGCGCGTGAATTTCTCCTATCCAAGGGATTAATTGAAGAGTAAAATGTTAGAAGTGTCAGAAAGGATAGAGGAATGGCAACATCCTTTGTCCATCTGACACTTCATTCTGTTTAGGTATATTTATAAAATTTTGATAAATTAGAGGGAAATATGGTATAAAAGAAGAATAGGACTTAAGGAACAGTTAAAGAATGAATGGATAAGGAACGATGAAGGAGTTGTAATCATCTATGGAAAACCCATCCCGACAAGAAATTGGAAACATCCTTAAACAATCAAAACGCATTGCCGTGATTGGATTAAGTGACAATCCTGCACGAACATCTTATATGGTATCGAAAGCGATGCAGGATCAAGGTTATGAGATAATTCCTGTAAATCCAACCATTGACACCGCATTGGGCGTTAAAGCGGTATCTTCTCTGAAGGAGATTGAAGGACCGATTGACATTGTCAATGTATTTCGCCGCTCAGAATTTTTGCCACAGATCGCGGAGGAATTTGATGAAATCGATTCTAACGTGTTTTGGGCGCAACAAGGTGTAATGAATGAAGAGGCTTATCGCTTTTTGAAAGAACGTGGGTATACAGTCATTATGGATCGCTGTATTAAGGTTGAACATGCTTTAACCAAATAACTCTCACTCGTAACAAGCGGCTCTTACCGCTTGTTTTTTTTTCGGATGGGCTTTTCTACTTTCATTACTAAAAAATCCGGTCCATACACAAGAAAACAGTCCGATATCAGAGCCGTTCTAGGAAATTACATTTGCGAAAATCAAATAAAACGCTACAATATAGCATAGTGGTTTACCTGAGAAATGATCAAAACAGGTAAACGAACAAACGTTCTTGTGTTATAGTTAACATATACATAACCAATACTACCGTACAAGCACTATTTACGGTTAGAGAAGTTTTGAAAGGGGAATGTTCGTGGCCAACCAGAATAAGACCATGGATTACAATGATGATGCCATTCAAGTATTAGAAGGTTTAGAAGCCGTCCGTAAGAGGCCTGGAATGTATATAGGCTCTACAGATTCAAGAGGATTGCATCATTTAGTATACGAAATTGTCGATAATTCGGTGGATGAAGCATTAGCAGGCTTCGGAAATGAGATTATTGTTACGATACATAAGGATAATAGCATCTCTGTCCAGGATAAAGGACGCGGGATGCCTACTGGAATGCATAAGCTTGGCAAGCCCACTCCTGAAGTCATTTTGACTGTGCTGCACGCAGGAGGGAAATTCGGACAAGGCGGGTACAAGACCAGTGGCGGATTGCATGGTGTAGGTGCATCAGTCGTAAATGCCCTATCTGAATGGCTTGTGGTGACGATTGAAAGAGATGGAACGAAGTATGAACAGCGTTTCACAAAAGGTGGAAAACCGGAAACCACTCTTGAGAAAATCGGAAAAACGAAAAAATCCGGAACGTGTATCCATTTCAAACCTGATCCGGAGATTTTCAGTAATATCACCTATAATTATGAAACGATTTGTGAGCGTCTAAGAGAATCTGCATTCCTTCTTAAAGGATTAAAAATTGAAATCATTGATGAGCGTCATGATCTGAAGGAAGTCTTTCACTTCGAGAGCGGGATCCAGGCCTTTGTTCAATACTTAAACGAAGAAAAAGATGTGCTTCATAATGTAGCTTTCTTTGAAGGAGAAAATCATACGATCGAAGTGGAGTTCGCCTTTCAATTTAATGACGGGTTCTCTGAAAACATACTGTCATTTGTAAACAATGTTCGTACAAAAGACGGAGGTACCCACGAAGCCGGAGCAAAGACAGCCATGACCCGTGTCTTTAATGAGTACGCCCGGAAAGTTGGAATTCTAAAAGATCGGGACAAAAATCTTGAAGGGACCGACATTCGTGAAGGGCTGGCCAGTATCGTTTCTGTACGTATACCAGAACATCTCCTTCAATTTGAGGGGCAGACGAAAGGAAAGCTTGGTACGAGTGAAGCACGTTCCGCTGTGGATGCAGTTGTTTCGGAGCACCTTCTATATTTCTTAGAAGAAAATCCCGATACAAGCTCCCTTCTTATTAAAAAATCCATTAAAGCCGCCCAAGCCCGTGAAGCAGCACGTAAGGCAAGGGAAGATGCGCGTAACGGAAAGAAACGAAAGCGATCTGAAACCGTTCTATCTGGTAAATTAACACCTGCTCAATCGAGAAATCCTCAGCGCAACGAGCTCTATCTCGTGGAGGGGGATTCTGCGGGAGGTTCAGCGAAACAAGGTCGTGATCGTAAATTCCAAGCGATTCTTCCACTTCGGGGGAAAGTCATCAATACGGAAAAAGCCAAGCTTCAGGATATCTTCAAAAACGAAGAAATCAATACCATCATACATGCGATCGGTGGCGGAGTCGGTCCGGAATTTAACGTCGGCGACATCAATTATGACAAAATTGTCATCATGACCGATGCCGATACGGATGGAGCCCATATACAGGTTCTGCTATTAACCTTCTTCTATCGCTACATGAAACCATTATTAGAAGCAGGGAAAGTTTATATTGCACTTCCTCCTCTCTACAAAGTAAGCAAAGGAGCAGGAAAGAAACAAAAGCTTGAATACGCATGGACGGATGAAGAGCTTCAAGGAGCCATTTCTAAAGTTGGTAAAGGCTATATGATCCAGCGCTATAAAGGTCTTGGAGAAATGAACGCCGATCAGCTGTGGGAAACAACGATGGATCCTGAAACACGTGCACTGATCCGTGTCCGCATTGATGATGCTGCCCGGGCTGAGCGTCGCGTGACGACTCTTATGGGAGATAAAGTAGAGCCGCGCCGTAAATGGATTGAAAGCAATGTAGCTTTTGGGTTAGAAGAAGAAGGAAGTATTCTTGAAAATGAAAACATTACGGTCGCAGAGGAGGGGTAATACATGACAACTGTAGAAAGATATCAAGACTTACCTCTGGAAGAGGTACTTGGCGACCGATTTGGACGTTATAGTAAATACATTATCCAAGAGCGTGCATTACCTGATGCACGTGACGGGTTAAAGCCCGTACAAAGACGTATCCTTTATGCCATGTACGTGGATGGCAACACCCAGGAAAAAGGATTCCGGAAATCAGCGAAAACCGTTGGTAATGTTATTGGTAACTATCATCCACATGGTGATACATCTGTGTATGACGCCATGGTGCGTATGAGTCAAACGTGGAAAGTGCGTAAATATTTAGTCGAGATGCACGGAAATAACGGAAGCATCGACGGAGATCCGCCTGCTGCCATGCGTTATACAGAGGCTCGTCTTTCTGCCATCTCCATGGAGCTCTTGCGTGATATCGATAAAAAAACCGTGGACTTTATCCCAAATTTTGATGATACATCCAGTGAACCAACTGTTTTGCCTTCACGTTTTCCGAACCTTTTAGTCAACGGATCCACTGGTATCTCAGCAGGATATGCAACTGACATTCCACCTCATCACCTTGATGAAGTCATTGATGCGACAATCATGCGTATGGAAAAGCCACAAAGCACGGTGGATGAATTAATGACGGTCATAAAAGGACCTGATTTTCCAACAGGTGGCATCATTCAAGGGGTAGACGGCATCAAAAAAGCCTATGAAACCGGAAAAGGAAAAGTGGTTGTTCGTGGAAAAGCTGATATCGAAAACATCCGCGGAAGCAAACAGCAGATTGTCATAACGGAGATTCCTTATGAGGTAAACAAAGCGAATCTCGTCAAGAAAATGGATGAATTCCGTGTAGATCGCAAAGTGGAAGGAATAGCAGAAGTTCGTGATGAAACAGACCGCGATGGAATGCGCATTGTCATTGAGTTAAAGAAAGATGCAGATGCTACTGGCGTCTTACACTACCTCTATAAAAACAGTGATCTTCAAATCGCCTATAACTTTAATATGGTTGCGATACATAACCGTCGTCCTAAACTAATGGGACTGCGTGAACTATTGGATGCTTATATTCACCATCAAAAAGAAGTAGTGACAAATCGTACCAGACATGATCTAAATAAGGCGAAGGATCGCCAGCATATTGTCGAAGGTTTAATGAAAGCTCTGTCAATATTAGATCAAGTGATAGCAACGATTCGTGCTTCGAAAGACAAACGTGATGCGAAGGATAATTTAATTCAGCAATTTCAATTTACTGAAGCACAGTCAGAAGCAATCGTCAGCCTCCAACTATACCGCTTAACGAATACAGACATTACCGCACTGCAGGCAGAAGCTGAAGAATTAGCGAAAACGATTGCTGAGTTAACGGCTATCCTGGAAAGTGAAAACAAACTTTACAGTGTAATCAAAAAAGAATTAAAAGGCATCAAAAAGCAGTTCGCTGATGCTCGCCGCACTAAAATTGAGGATGAGATTGAAGAAATTAAAATCAACCTTGAAGTACTGATCGCCAGTGAGGATGTCATGGTTACCGTTACCCGTGATGGTTACATGAAACGAACGAGTCTACGTTCGTATTCTGCTTCAAACGGGCAGGATCTCGCCATGAAAGAAACAGACAGGCTCCTTGGTCAGTATGAGATGAATACGACGGATGTACTGTTAGTCTTTACGAACAAAGGGAATTACATTTATTGCCCTGTACATGAACTTCCGGATATTCGCTGGAAAGACCTTGGTCAGCACGTTGGGAACATCGTGCCGATTGATCGCGATGAACAGGTTCTAAAAGCGATACCGATTAGAGAATTTGATCCATCCCATTATTTATTATTTGTAACGAAGAATGGAATGATCAAGAGATCTGAGCTTCCCCAGTACAAAGCACAGCGCTACTCCCGTCCTCTTGTAGGAATTAATTTAAAAGGAGACGATCAGCTGGTAGATGTACACTTAACCGATGGTTCCTATGACATTTTCATCGCTACACATCTAAGCTATGGTCTTTGGTTTACCGAGGAAGACGTGAACATCGTCGGACCACGGGCAGCTGGTGTAAAAGGGATTAACCTTAAAGATGAAGATTATGTTGTGTCCGGTAAGATCATTAAAGACCCAGTGAAGGATTATATTTTCTTAGCAACCCAGCGGGGGGCAGTAAAGAAAATGAAATTAGCCGAATTTGAAAAGACATCCCGTGCCAAACGTGGAGTCATCATGCTGCGGGAATTGAAATCAAACCCACATCGTGTGGTAAGAATAGAAGTGGTTAAAGATACAGATAAGGTAGGCCTGATCACGAAAAAGGGAAAAACAGAAGAAGTGCTCCTTTCAGATCTTAGACCAAATGACCGTTACTCGAATGGATCATTTGTGATTGATGAAGGGGTTAGCGGATCTGTTTGTGAAACGTGGGCAGAATCACTACTACCTGGAACAAAAGAATAGCAACTCAGAGAAACGATCAGAAATATTTCTGGTCGTTTTTATTTACGGAAGACGAATAATATATGTATATTCATTCAAGATTGTTGTACAATACCCGTAAAAAATTGTACAACAATTAATATTCTTTCAAAAAGATGAATTTATCAGTTGAATAGGCATTTATTTTTTGATAGATTAAGAAAGTGTCTGAATGGGTATACATACATAGATTCATACATTATTTGTCATAAATACAAACATCTAGGGGGAACAATTATGGATTTATTCACAAGTATAATAGGCAGCTTGAATGATTTTATGTGGTCATACATACTGATTGTGGCGCTTATCGGTCTCGGTTTATACTTCTCATTACGAACTAAATTCGCACAATTCCGTTACTTAGGAGAAATGGGAAGATTATTAACAGATAAAACCACAATTTCAGCAGAAGGAAAACGAGGCATTTCTTCCTTCCAGGCTTTCACGATCAGTACCGCATCCCGTGTCGGCACAGGTAACCTGGCAGGGGTTGCAACAGCGATTGCCGGTGGTGGACCAGGGGCTGTATTCTGGATGTGGCTGATTGCCCTTCTAGGAGGAGCGACAAGCTTCGTGGAGAGTACACTTGCTCAAATCTATAAAGTGAAAGACGGAAAAGACGGCTACCGAGGTGGCCCTGCTTACTATATGGAAAAGGGATTGAATGCCCGTTGGATGGGAATCCTGTTTGCCATTATCATTACATTCTGTTTCGGTCTTGTATTTAACTCAGTCCAATCCAATACGATTTCTCTTGCAATGGAAGAAGCGTATTCATTTGATCGTATGACAGTAGGAATCATTCTAGCGGTTCTAACAGCACTTGTTATTTTCGGTGGGGTAAAAAGAATCGCCAGTGTAACTCAAATTGTCGTTCCAGTAATGGCCGTTCTTTATTTGATTTTAGCCTTCTTTATTCTAATTACGAACATTACCATGCTGCCAAATATGTTTGTGATCATTTTTGAAAATGCATTTGGTATTCGTGAAGTGGCAAGTGGCGGAGTAGGGGCAGCCATCATGATGGGTATCAAACGCGGTTTATTCTCAAATGAAGCCGGTATGGGTAGTGCGCCAAACGCAGCGGCATCTGCGGGTGTCACTCACCCCGTTAAACAAGGACTTATTCAAACTCTTGGTGTGTTCACTGATACACTGCTTATCTGTACAGCAACAGCCTTCATGATCATCCTGTCTGATCAATACACCACAGGGATCGATGGCATTCAGCTGACGCAGGCAGCCTTAAGTTTCCATGTAGGGGAATGGGCAGATACATTTGTCGCTGTCGCTATATTCTTATTCGCCTTCAGTTCAATTATCGGAAACTACTACTACGGGGAAACCAATATCGAGTTTATCAAATACAGCCCGATCACTCTATTTATCTACCGAATGGCCGTTCTTGCTATGGTGATTTTCGGAGCGGTTGTCAAACTGGATATTGTGTGGAGCCTGGCAGATTTATTTATGGGTCTAATGGCAATCATCAACTTAATCGCCATCACGTTATTAGCTAAGATCGCGATATCTGCACTAAAAGATTACCGAGAACAAAAGAGACAAGGTAAGGATCCTGTTTTCTACTCCAACTCTATTAAAGGGTTAAAAGGAATTGAGAGCTGGGAAGCAAAACCTGAGACAACAACAGAACCAAAATAATAGGAGAATGGACCAACCTTTTTGATGGGTTGGTCTTTTTTTGACTTGTTTGATGCGAAGAAAGATGAAAAAAAAGAAACGATAATCATTACATAGATTTTCCTTCTTTGGTGAAAATAATAGTGAATCATTTTCTATCGAGGAGAGAGAATCATGAGAAAAGAATTACTATTTGCTTTCGGTGCTTTCTTTGTTATGTCCCTCCATGCCATTGCAGGAAACTTTTCCAGTGAACCACTGGAAAAACAGCCTGTGAATGAAATGACTGTCAATGTGTATAAAAAAGATGTAACCGGCGATGGTAAAAAGGATACGATTACGCTTAAGGCGGTTCCATTTTCTCCTGATGCCCTGTTTCTGAAACAAATTTGGGCGGATATTAAAACGTCTGAAAGCAGTGAGATTCGAATTGATTATGAAGGTGGCTATGAGCCAAAAATCCAATTCGTTGATTTAAATCATGATGGAATAAAGGATATGCTGTACTCTTCAGCTACAGGTGGAAGCGGTGGACTCTATAATGTTGCACTCCATACGTTAGCAGATAATAAATTGGTTGATATTGGATTACCTGAGCCCTTAACGATTCAAGCTCAGTTTGAAGATGACTACCAAGCTTCTATTTCATTTGTAGATACAAATCAATCCTACACAGTCGATTTACGTGACCGAAAAGAAGACTACGATCGATTGGGGATATATACGGACGGAACCTTAAATGAACCTATGGAATTAATGGTTTTACCGTATGCATTTTTTGAGCCAACGAAAATCATGGGCAAACCTGGTAAGGGATTAAAAGGTTATCAGCAAATAAGCGGTGCCTATAAGGCAGATGGCATCGGAACGGCCACGTCTTATTGGTATTACGAAAATGATCAATGGAACCTGATTAAGATCAAGTGGAAAGCAAATAACTAGCGGAACCGTTTCTAGGCTTTTATCATACTCTGTTGTAAGCCCATTTTTATAAAGGAGGCTTACACATGAGTGAATTCAAGCCTGAAAAGCTAACTGTCACGTATTTACCACCAGCTTCAATCTTCAATCCCATTGATAATCGAAAATACACATTAACTCATTCTGACACGACGGGTGAGCTATTTTTGAGCGTTGGTTGTCACTTTGATTTGGAGAAGATCAATCCCTCTATGAGGGACGAAGTGTTAGGAGAATGGAGAAGAGACCTTGGTCAATACACTCTTGCAGGAACCGTGTATGTGAGTGGGGGAGAATTTGATCAACAGCTTTCCAACGTACGGTTTATGATTTTCAAAAAGGAGCTGCCATTGGCATTAGCAGCAATGGTGAACGGTGATAAAGGATTCTACACGTACTATCCCTGGCTTTTGGATGCGCCCATCATCGTCTGCTTTGAATCTGTATTCCCGGAATATCAGCAAACGCTTTATTTCGGGACACCAAGACAATATTTATTGAAATAGTGCTTAAGCATAAAGAGGTTTAATCTGAACTTTTTATGCTTTTTCTTTATGTATCCTCAAGTCATTTATAAAGAAGAGGGGCAGTGATATGTATGATTTGATCGGGGTTAAGTAAGTTGGGTTGAATAATTTAGTAAAGTAGAAAAAAGACGGCTGACAAAAAGACTCATCAGGAAATATTATGTAAACTAATAAACAACTATGAACGCAGCAGCTAACAATGGGCATGAGAAGATAATTATAAGAATTAAGGAACAAAACCGTGTTAAAATCAACTAAATAAATTATCAGATAAAAAGATGGAAATTCGTAAAAATCTACAAATCCAAATCAAATTTAATATCTGGATACACAAAAATAATGATGCATGACCAGACTGAATGTATCATGAGCAAATTAAATTTCAGAATCTGATTAATTAACCCATAATTAAGTTATGATGTAAAGTGTCTCATTTTTTTCTTCTGTCTCATTGTTAACAGTATACTTGTGATACGAGACTGAAATTAGTTATTTTATTCAGGTGCCGATAATAAATATTATGTAAACTGTAAACTAGAAACGATCGTTGAGTAAACAATCACTTTATCCCCCCTCCACTTCTGATGCTATGCTACACAGATTCGATTCTTCTTTGTCTTTTAGTTCATATGGCGTTTTACCGTTTCAACTTCATTCCCTCGATATTGTTGAAGGACAAAAACAAATTTCCCTGCATATTTTACTCACACGATAATAAATTCTTATCATAGGATATGGATAAGATCTAATCTCTTCATTCACAAATTGGTTAAGAAAGCTGTGATCTGACAAGATGAAAAACTGTAATGATGATTACTTCTCATTTCAAAATCTACAGGAAATTGGGATGTCATTTGACAAGGTCTTTGAACATATTTTGAAGTTCATGCGATCGCAGCCAAATGGTAACTATCGATTAATGGTAGGGACTGATTCTCAAGTTCATCACTCACATACCACCTTCATAACAGGAATTGTGATATTAAATGAAGGAAATGGTGTGTGGGCATGCATAAGAAAAGTGTTAGTCCCTAGGAGAATGCTGCAATTGCATGAGCGGATTTCTTATGAATTGTCTTTATCCGAGGAAATTGTTTCGTTATTTACTGAGGAAAGAAAAAATCAGTTAATTGATATAATCCTTCCATATCTTTATGAAGGAGCTACATTTTCAATGGAGGGACATATTGATATTGGGGCTGGAAAACATAATAAAACAAGCAAGTTTGTTAAGGAAATGGTCACAAGGATGGAAGCAATGGGTGTGGAACCAAAAATTAAACCTGATGCCTTCGTCGCTTCCAGTTATGCCAACCGTTACACAAAATAAAAGACATACTATTACATTTGAGTTAGGTGATGCCCCATCTCCCTTCTCCCTATTTCCTCCAAAAAATCACCAAATACGTTCTTTTGCTCCTTGGAGTACATCCTTACATATCCCTCCAAAATTTCAGTAAACAAATGAACATCTGCTCTCACCTTATCTGATTAAAACACATAGAAATTATGACTTCTGCCCAAGCACAGCGGACAAAGTTGCATAGTATAGAGTAAGTCGAGGTCTACCTTGACAATTTTATAGAAGATAGGGGGATTTATAATGTGGTTCCCATTTTTCAATCAGTGTGATAGAAACAGAAGAGATGATTTTCCTTGTTGCCGTTTTTGGGACAACTTAATGTTCATCCACTGTTCATGCGATGATGACTATGACGTTTGCGAAAAGCCAAGAAGAAGAGAATTCGAAGAACATGATGTGAAATGTTTTAAAATAAAGGACAAACATGACTGTAAATGTCATAAAAAAGATCACCACCGCGATTGCAGATGTAAAAAGCATGAACATCATTGTGGATGCCATAAAAAGAATGATCACCATAAATGTAATTGTCCTAAATGCAACCGCAATTTCTAAGTAAAAAAACCTATACCACTGGTAGTTTTATCTGATAAAGAGGTTATATACTCTCTATGAGCACGGGGCTCCCCATGCTCAATTTTTTTTACGTAGTATTAGTTATATATTTTTAAGTTAACTCTTTTTAATATCTTTGTTTTTCTCGATTTTACGGCCATTTTCGCA
This sequence comes from Rossellomorea sp. NRS-1567, assembly GCF_050467885.1. Taxonomy (NCBI): domain Bacteria; kingdom Bacillati; phylum Bacillota; class Bacilli; order Caryophanales; family Bacillaceae; genus Rossellomorea; species Rossellomorea sp. NRS-1567. The sequence goes on from NZ_JBITPL010000030.1 coordinate 88,258, forward strand.
CCAACTTGATTAATTCCGCCAAAAAGAACAAGTGTTCCCTTTGTGGTATCTGCTTTGAAAATCGACTGTACTCTTTAAAAGTGAAAAACTTTACTATACATTGTCAACGCTTCGATCTGCTCGAAGTCCGGCTCGTATCCGATACCTGGCGCTTCAGGTACAACTATATATCCATCCTTCATTTCCACCTCAGGTTGAATGATATCCCGCTTCCAGTAATGAGAAGATGGTGCCGTATCGCCAGGCAAGGTGAAATTCCCCAATGACGTGATGGCAATGTTATGAGCCCTTCCTATCCCTGCTTCCAACATCCCCCCGCACCACATAGGTATGTTGTGCTCCACACATAGATCATGGATTCTCTTTGATTCTGTGAGCCCTCCAACACGTCCAATTTTCAAATTAATGATTTTACAGCTTCCGAGTTCAATCGCCTTTCTCGCATCTTCATAGCTGTGGATGCTTTCGTCCAAGCAGATAGGCGTTTTAAGTTGAGACTGCAGCTTTGCATGATCAATGATATCATCATGATCCAACGGCTGTTCAATCATCATTAAATCGAATTCATCCAGAGCTTTGAGGGTCTCAATGTCTTTTAGAGAATAAGCACAGTTGGCATCGGCCATGAGTGGAATCTTCGGAAATTCCTGTCGAATCGACCTGATGATCCCAATATCCCATCCTGGTTGAATTTTCACCTTGATCCGCTTATAGCCTTCTTTCAGATAATCTTCAATTTGTTTTAACATAAGTGTCTCGGATTGCTGAATACCCACACTTACTCCTACTTCGATTCTGTCTTTCGTCCCCCCTAGTGCTTTTGCTAACGGGAGATTGTTTTCCTTTGCATATAGGTCCCAAACCGCACCTTCGATGGCCGCTTTCGCATTGTAATTGCCTCTGATTTTTTTAAATCTTCCGGCCACCTTATCAGGATGTTGAACCGCTTCCCCCTGAAGAAGAGGAATCAAGTGTTCGCTCATCATATGCCAGTTGGTTTCCACCGTTTCTTCGTTATAGATCGGCTGGGTGATCGCGACGGACTCCCCCCATCCTGAGATCCCTGATGCAGATTTCACTTCGACGAGAATAATCGTTTTATCCGTCTCCGTCCCTACACTCGTCGTAAAAGGATGCAGTAAATCCATCTTGATCTGTCTAAGAATGATTCGTTTTATATCCATAATGATGATCACCTTTCTCCATGAGGTATAGGTATTGCCCTTGGTGTTCTTTATCTTTAACAAGGTCTGTCACAATCCAGCCATGATTTAAGTAGTGAGAAAAGACGTCTCTTGTTTTTCTCCGCCAATCTATAGCAAGTGTAAGGTCTGCCCTTTTGATCTCTTGGAAATCGCCCGGAACCGAAACGGAAATGTGATTTTGGTTGAGGGTTAAATTTACCTTATCTATAAGCCAACCATGTTCACACTCTTTTAAATCAATTGCAGAATGATGGTTATTCCCTGTCACACTATTAATATTGGATTGACTTACCCACCACTCTACAAGAAACCGGTCCGTCGCTATTCCTGCATTCAATTGATCGGACATTTCTCCATATATATTGGGGATATACGTACACACAACAGCTCCAAGTTTATGTAAGTTCAGGTTACCGTTCACTGTTTCCAAAGGATCATATGTCCAGGTGATGACATCATACCCCATCTCGCCAGCCGTATTTTTTTGAGCTCGTTTCAGCATTTCTCCAATCCCAAATTTCCTGAAATCGGGATGGATCCCTAAACTGTGGGAAACAAGATACACCTTTTTCCCATCAAAACCGGGAAAACTATATTGAAAGCCAATAAGCTTCTCCTGATAATAGGCTCCAAGAATGAACCCGCCGTTCTTTACCACAGCTACACTCTGATTAACAGGTACAGAATCTTCAAAACTCCACACAAGTGACTCTAATCTTCTGACATTCTCTAAATCCTCTACAGAGTGCAGCTTCCGGATCTTCAATGATGTTTGTATTTCATGTTTCACGATCTCTGCCTCCTCATTACCAGTCTTGCTGATCTGCTATTAATAACATCTGTATTAATATCTTTGTTCCATAAACCAGTGATTCTTGATTAAATTCCATGGAAGGATGATGCAATCCTGGTGAGAGACCACAACCAAGCCCAATCATAGTAGAAGATAAACCAGGATGATTTATTGAATAAAAATGAAAGTCTTCTGCTCCAGGAGAAATACATTCTAATACCACATTTTTCTCTCCAAGAACCGAACAAATTGCTTCACGAGCTAGCTCGATTGCCCGTGGATCCTTTATAGCCGCTGGTAGATATTCTTCCACTTGATAGGTGATGCCTGTATCCGACTCCTGTTGTATACCTGAAATCACTTGTTCTGCCTTTTCCAATAATGCTGTCATGGTGTCATTCAATTCAGCTCTTAAATCGAAGGTGAAATGGGCATTTTCCGGTATGGAGTTGGATGATTCGCCTCCGTGCAGTTCCGTGATCTTTATGGAATAATGATTGTTGACATTCAGCCTGATCCGCTTGACCGCTTGAATCAATAAAGAGGCTGCCTCCAGGGGATTGTTCCCTTGTTCCGGCCTTGCTGCATGTGCAGGTATTCCTTTAATGGCGCCCTTTAGCGTTGCAGTAGAGCTATGAACGATAACAGGAGCAGCCATCTCATAGGGGACCTCCATTTCAGGTCGAAGATGAATCCCCCCAAGAAACTTTACATCATCCAATACATTCTCTTCTAACATTTTCAGTGCCCCCGCTGCCTTTTCTTCAGCGGGTTGAAAGATGAAGCGAACCGTATGCTTCAGAGGTTTCTTCGCTAGAGCAAGCGCTGTATACAATACCATTGTACTATGGGCATCATGACCACAAGAATGATTCGGTTTAACCACTCCATCCACTTCTTGAAGCAATGCATCCATATCGGCACGAAGAGCAATTACCTCTAACTGCTCACCCTTTAATTCTGCAATAAATCCGTAATGCCCTTCGTACGTTTTAACAGAATAGCCAGCCTCTAAAAGTTTTGTTCTTAAGTAGCTGGATGTCTTTTCTTCCATCCAGCTCGGTTCAGCCAGCTGATGCAGCTCCTGATAGGTTTTTAGAATCTCATCATGATGTTCATCTACAAATTTCATTGTGTTTCTTCCTCCTATCAAAAAATCATATGTGCAATCACTACGACAATAGGTAGAGTAATGCATGTCCGGATTAGAAAGATCAAAATCAAATCTACGATACTGACAGGTAGCTTCGAACCGAGAAGCAACCCACCCATTTCAGACATATAGATTAATTGTGTAACAGATACACATGCAATGACAAAACGGGTAAGTTCACTTTCAATTCCACTACCGATGACAGCAGGAAGAAACATATCGGCGAACCCGACGACCATGGTCTGGGCCGCTTCACTTGCTTCAGGAACCTGCATGATGGTGAGAATTGGTTCGAAAGGTTTCCCAAGATAGGTGAAGAAAGGTGTATACTCTGCTATCACTAGTGCGACTGTCCCTATCGCCATAACGATCGGTAAGACCCCAAGCCACATATCCAATACGTTCTGAACGCCTTCTTTTACGACAGAAACAGGTCCATTATTCTTTTTAGCCTTCGTTACAGCTTGATGAAAGCCCCATTTAACAACGGAGAAATCGGATGGAATCCCTGTTTCGTTCTTTAACTCAGTTCTTTCATAACCAGTATTCGGTTTTCTTGATAATGGTGGTATACGTGGCATGATTAATGCCGCTACAAGCCCGGCAAAGATAATCGTTCCGTAATAGTGAAGGAAATATTGCTCTAAGTTCAAATAAGAAATGACCACAATTGTAAACGTAATGGAAACAACTGAAAAAGTAGTGGCTATCACAGCCGCTTCACGCTTGGTGTAGTACCCTTCTTCATATTGCTTGGTCGTCAGAAGAACACCTATCGTGCCGTCTCCCACCCATGATGCCAAGCAGTCGAGTGAAGAACGGCCAGGTAATGTAAAAACTGGTCTCATCACTTTCAGCAATAAGGCACCAAAGAACTCTAATAATCCGAAGTTAAGAAGGAGCGGAAGCAGTAAACCAGCCAGTAAAAAAGTAGAAAATAGAATAGGAATCAGATCATAGATTAAGAGTCCACCCGTATTTTCTGAGAAAACCATCCCAGGTCCTAATTGATAAATCGTCATCACAGCAAACAGCGTGCCAAGGACACGTGCAACAAGCCAAAACGGACTAATGATTAAAAGAGTGCTCAAATATCGACTATTTGTAATAAAGGCTGGTTTGATTGTTATCGCTATGAGTGACCCTATGACAGAGAGCGCCATAATCAGTACTGTCATAGCAGGGATAACTTCACCTAAATACACATTAATTTGTCCAGCAAAATAAGCGACAGGAATCGTGATGCCATCTTCTGTTGTAATTGGTACAATAAATAATAGGATTCCAATTAAAGATGGAATCAGGAATTTCCATATGTCACTGGTAGTAAATGCTTTCGCTTCTATTTTTTGATTCGTTTGTGATACCCCGTTCATAAATTCTCCACCCCTCTGTTTTATTCAATAAATAACCCCTGATTTGTATATAATTGCTCTAGCTTCCTTTGCCGAATACTTATGTTATCTTGATCTCGATGTTGAAGACCTATTAAAATGAGTTCAACTAAACTAACGACAGATGCAATCGAATGATGTCCTGAATTCATCCCTTCTTCGGTTGTGAGTGTAAGGTCAGAAATCTGTCCGATGGGTGATAATTGTCTATTGGTGATCGCAATGACATAAGAACCTTGTATTTTTGCCTTCTCCACAAGCTCAATGGATTCAGTGCGGAACCGGGGAAACGAAAACATAACTACAGTAGAACGTTGATCCAAATCACATATATCTTCAGGGGAAAATCCTGCTGGACTAGAGAGAAATACGTCTGCCCTGTATTGTTTTAACGTATAGTACATCCAATAAGCCGCTCCATAAGAACTCCCAAACCCACCAACATAAACTCGCTCTGATTGTATTAAGCGATCTATGGTTTTCCATATGTCTTTCACGTCTAGTTGACTCATTAGCTGCTCTAGTACGGATTTTTCTTTCTCAATGACCTTACTGAATACACTCTCCTCATCACCTTCTATTGAGGATGAAGGAATTGATTCATTTTCATTAACCTGCTTCTTCTCTAACCAATCCCTTCGCACCACTTCCTGCATTTCAGAATATCCTTTAAAGCCTAATGCATACCCTAATCGAATCACAGTTGTTTCACTTACACCAACTTTCCTCCCCATCTGAAAAGCCGTGAGGATCGCTGCTTCACCTTGATGTTGAAGAATCAACTCAGCCACTTTTTTTTGCCCTGCAGATAAAGAAGAATAGTTTTCTTTAATGATTCGTGCAATTGATTTTTGAACCATGACTACTCCTTTCTGTACACTGAAGGAATTCCTTCGTTTTTTATAGTATAGTGCATTATATACTTCATATTCAATGAGAAGTTTTATAATTCTGATATTTACAAAAAGAATGCTGTTGATGTTACCTGCATTCTTATAATAAAAATTTCATAATCTCTAAATGGCTACCTATATATAGTTGAAAAAGGGGTAGCAGAACAGAGAAAAAAAACAAAAAAACACTTGAAGATTTCAAATGTTTTTTTGTCTCATATTTTAAAAATCAATATAAAGATCCTTTCTATCCTTGCAAACCGGATTGAAATACAGTTGGACAATCAGTACGGGTAGGCTGATAAAAGCAATGACTTTTAAATCGGCCTGAATTTGCTTGATTATACCATTTACTTGGACAATTACCCGATGGCTTAAAAAACCACATGCTAAAACTTGCAGGATGTATTCGTCGACCATTGATTACTTTTCTGGCCATGTCGAGTTCGTTACTTCTTGCCCTTTGATAAAAGTATCCTTTTTGCGTGGCTTCGAATCCCCCAGGGCTTTGGAAAACCATTTGTTTAATGCTTCTGATATTCTTAAAATCCAAACAATCACCTAATACCCGATTTACACCTACATTCCCGACCATCATCATCCCTTGATTTCCTTCACCTTCAGCTTCTGCTCTCATTAACCTGGCAAGTAGTTTAACTTCCTCTTCATTATGCTTTATTAACGGCACTACATCACCCTCCCCCATATCCTCATATCAAATATATGGGCAGTCGGACTGTCCTATACTCGGTGCCCAATTGACATCATCAGAAAATGTAAAGAAGGTCCCGCTAAAGGACCTTCGCTTTATCGTGTATTTTCTTTCCGGACAAGATTATCTCTAAGTAAAAACTTTTGAATCTTACCACTTGCATTCCGAGGAAGTTCTTCTACGAAAATATATTCACGGGGCCGCTTATAATCCGCCAACAAATCCCCATTTTTCAAAAAGAGATCGAGATCTTGCGAAGACAATGAAGGATTTTTGGAAACAACAACGGCAATCACCTGTTCTCCCCATTTTTCATGAGGCTGACCCAGGACGGCTACATCTACAATATCTTCATGGGCGTGCAGTGCATCCTCTACCTCACGGGGATACACATTTTCTCCCCCTGAAATCACCATATCATCCACCCGATCAGCGACGTATAGATACCCATCCTCATCCATATAGCCCAGATCACTGGAGTGATACCAGCCTTTATACAATGCTCTTTCCGTCGCTTCCTTGCGGTTGAAATATTCAAGCATTGTACAGGAACCGCGAACAATGATTTCCCCGACTTCCCCAGGCTTGCAAAGGTCATCGGGTTCAGAAGGACCGTTTTCATTCGGTTTGACTACCCTTATTTCATGATTATAGGCAGCCCTTCCTGCCGAGCCAGTCTTAGTTAACTGCTCATCCTGAAGGAGGAAGGTAACCGCCGGACCCATCTCAGTCTGACCATAGGCTTGTATCAAGTCAATCTTCATTTTCTCATGGAGAGCCCTCACAAGAACTGGCGCCATTGGGGCTGCCCCGTAAAGACCAATCCGCAAAGATGAAGTATCATAATCATCCACCCCGTGTTGCAGAAGCATGTTCCACATCGTTGGCGCAGCGAAAAAGGAAGTGACCTTTTCCCGTTCAATCACTTCCAATACGGTTTGCGGTTGAAACTGATGAACAATAATATTCTTTGCTCCCGCTTGAACGCGCGGAAGGAAGCAGCAATGAAGCTCGGCACAATGAAACATAGGTGCTGTAACAAGTCCAATGTCATTGGGTGTCAGCCCCATTACAGATGTACAAATCAAGCTTTGCTCAGCCATATCCCTGTGCCTGTGCAAGACACCCTTTGGCCTCCCGGTAGTCCCGCTGGTATACATAATCGCATATGCGTCTGTTTCTTCTACAGGAATGCTTATTAAGTCATTCGAACATGGATTCACAACATCTTTATAACTATGAGAAAAGGGAGGGGCATCTTCTCCAACATACCAAAACAGGGTCTGTGGAAAGTCTTGTGAAATCTGCTCAATCGGAAGAGTAAGGGCCTCTTCAAAAATCACTACCTTTGGTTCGGCATCCTCTAAAATGTAGTGTATTTCTTGAGACTTCAACCGGAAATTAATTGGGTTAATCACCGCACCGATCTTTCCACACGCAAAGTACACAGTTGCTAACTCCAGCGTATTAAATAGATACGTCGAAACCCGATCTCCCTTTTTCACACCTGCCTTTAGCAACGCATTGGCAGCACGATGAACTTCATCCTGCCACTGTGCAAAAGTTAACCGGGTACCTGTTTTCTCTTCTACAATCGCCTCCTTGTTCCGATATTTTTCTACCGTTTGATCAAAAATGGATCCTGTCGTTGCGTACATATTTCTCCCCCTTTAATTTAAGGTATATCCCCATATTGCAATATTCCCTAATCCATTATGTTCGAGATTGTTGTATGTATACCCTTCTTTAAAATCTGATAATTCTGAAATATATTCATAAAGAAAAACGTCACCTTCTACTTGAGAAATGGTGACGTTCTTTCTGCAACAATGATTACGAAGCTTTCTGCTCATTCAACACGACATTGAGCTTACGTTTAGAAAACACGTTAAAAAACATATTCAGTCCAATGGCTGTTATACTTCCTGCAACAATCCCGTTATCCGTCAAGATTCGGATGCTCGATGGCATCTGAGCAAACAATTCAGGAACAGCGGTTACTCCTAATCCCATTCCAACTGAACAGGCGATAATCAATAGATTTTCTTGAGATGCGAAATTTACATGGCTAAGCATTTTAATCCCATAAGCTACGACCATCCCGAACATGGCCACCATCGCCCCTCCCAATACTGAAGCAGGAATCACTGTCGTTAAAGCACCAATCTTTGGTACCAATCCAAGGATCACGAGAAATGTTCCTGTTGCATAAATCACACTGTTTCTCTTCACACCCGAAAGCTGGATCAATCCTACATTTTGTGAATAAGCGGTATAGGGGAATGCATTGAATAATCCACCCAGTACGATTGCCAGCCCTTCAGCACGGTAGCCCCTTGATAAATCCTCTTCTGAAACCTCTTTATCGCTGATATCAGCGAGAGCAAAATAAACACCTGTTGATTCCACTAAACTCACCAACGCTACTAGGATCATGGTTAGAATGGCTGTTATCTCAAATGTCGGCATTCCAAAGTAGAAAGGTTTTGCCATATGAAACCAGGATGCATCCCCAACCGCACTAAAATCCACTTTTCCCAAAACAAATGCAACGGCTGTTCCTGCCATCAACCCCAGTAAAATGGAAACAGAGCGAACAAAACCGGTAAAGAATTTATAGAGGATTAAAATAAAAAATAACGTACCAAAAGCAAGAGACAAATTTTCCAATGAACCGAAATCAGCACTCCCTTGTCCCCCTGCCATATTGTTCATGGCTACTGGAATCAAGGTAATCCCTATGATTGTTACTACAGAACCAGTGACTACAGGAGGGAAGAAACGAACCAGTTTCCCAAAGTACTTACTGATTAGAACGACGAATAAACCTGAAACCAGAATGGAACCATAGATCGCTGAAATACCATACTGGCCACCAATCGCGATCATTGGCCCTACTGCCGTAAACGTACATCCGAGTACGACTGGAAGTCCTATCCCAAAGAAACGATTCTTCCATACTTGCAATAAGGTGGCAATCCCGCACATGAAGATATCGATGGATACGAGATAAGTAAGCTGTTCTCCCGTTAATCCTAATGCTCCTCCTACGATCAGCGGAACGATGACCGCTCCCGCATACATAGCGAGTACGTGCTGAATCCCGAGTGACGCCAGTTTAATAGGCTGATTTTTCATTATACCCGCGCCTCCTCTTGCTTGAATGCCACTTTGCCATTTTCAAGGGATTGGATTTCCGCTAATGATTCAACTCTGTATCCTGTTTCACGAACGAGCTTGCCTCCGTTTTGGAAGGACTTTTCAATAACAATCCCGATTCCGGCAACATGGGCGCCTGCTTGCTTAACTAAATCGATTAATCCCAGGGCCGCTTGTCCATTTGCTAAGAAATCGTCAACCAATAGGACACGATCATTTTCTCCTATGTATTTACTGGAAATAGAGATTGTGTTTTCTTCCTGCTTCGTGAAGGAGTAAACCTTCGATGTAATAATCCCTTCTGAAAGGGTCAAAGATTTACGCTTACGTGCAAATACAAGTGGAACATTCAATTGAAGAGCAGCCATCACGCCAGGAGCAATTCCGGACGACTCAATGGTTAACACCTTCGTAATTCCCAGATCTTTAAAACGGTGTGCAAATTCTTTCCCGATCTCCATCATCAATTCAGGGTCCACTTGATGATTCAGGAATGAATCTACCTTTAATACAGTATCTGAAAGGACGACACCTTCACCTTCAATTTTATTTTTTAATAAATTCATATTCAAAACGCTCCTTTACTGTAATAAAACCTGGAAGTCTACAAAAAAACCCAAAGGCTATTGTTCTCAGGATAGAGTGAGACAATGACCTTTGGGTTAGGCAAAGAGCGTCCGTATTGACGGACAATCCATTGCTCACTCATAGTCGAATCATTTACGGTAATCCGGTAGAAACTCGCGAGCCATATCCCCGCTATTATATGAGTGAAAACGAATATTGATTTGATATTGGATAGTATAACGGGAACTTGACAGTTTGTAAAGGTTCATTTCTTAACAATATGTGCATTTTTTTTAAAAACGTTCGTATAATGAGTAAACGAGAATAAAGTTTTATCCACTTTACACCCGTTCAGAAAGTTCCTTTAATAGTTTCCTTTTCTCCCCATCAGATAAGTCTGATGCCTTGATTTCTTTTCTCTTTGAGGCAATGAAACCAAGCTTTTCTATATAGGAATCATCAAATGGTTGGAAGATTTGATTGGTAAGCTGTTTAGCTAAGAATGGACTTGCTCCGCCGGTTGAAACGGCAATCGTTAAATTCCCTTTCTGCCTATAGGAGACCATCTGCATATTTCCGCAATCACCGTCATCCACCACGCATAAAAGTTGGTTTTCCTCAGAGTGTATTTTCACCTGTTCATTCACCCATCGTTCATTCGTGGCAGCGATGACGATAAAAGCATCTCGTAAATCATCTCGTTCCACTTCTCTTTTGATCCATAGAATCCTTTTTTCTTCATGTAATGCTTGAATTCCATCAACAGCTTCAGGACTGATGACTTTTATCATCGCTCCTTGCTCTAGAAATACAAAGAGCTTCCGATAGGCCACCTTCCCTCCGCCTACAATCGTAACTTGTTTTCCGTTTACATCAATCATGACTGGCAACATAGGATTCTCCTTTAACGCTGAGGGTTTCATTCACACGGTCCAGGAATGCTTCTTCCACAAGGGGGTCATACCCTAAATAATCACCCAGAATGATATGCGCATTTTCCGTTTGGCTGATCTCCCTTTCAATTCCTTTCATGAGTAAACCGGTAAACAGCAAGTAGGGAATGAAAATGACGTTTCCATCTGTATTCTTTACAGATTCCAACGTGTCCGAAAAGCTTGGTGAGGCTGCTGTTAAGTAACAGGTCCTTACATCTGCTAACTTAGTCTTGGCTTGCACAAGTTCAGCAAGGGCTCCTAAATCCTTTGTAACATCTGGGTCTGAACTTCCTCTCCCTATCAATACGGCAACGGTCGAAGAGTCAATTGAAGCAGCATCGCGTATTTTTTTTATAACACTTTCAGCCATTTTATCGTGAACCCCAATGGGCTTTCCATACGTTACCGTAATCCAGGGATAGGCTTCTTGACAGTTTTGAATTTCATCTGGAATGTCTTTTTTTGCATGAACCGCAGTCAAAAGGAGAAGGGGAACGACGGAAACATGTGAAGCTCCTTTTTCCACGCATGCTTTAAACCCTTCTTCAATGGAAGGTGATGCAAGTTCAAGAAAGCTTATTTCCTGGATTTCCACTTCCACTTGGTTCTGGCACCTTTTAATAAAATCTATGGCTTCTTCACGGGCTTTCCTAATACGACTTCCATGACAAACGTATAAGACCGCGCGTGTCATTTACAGTGCCTCACTCATGATCGATTTCTTATCAAAGCATTCTTCAAACCATTGAATCTTCTCCCGGAAACGGACCACTTCCCCGACGATAATCATGCTCGGGTTTTCAATTTTTTCTTCTTTTACAATATCGATAATCGTATCCAGAGTGCCTGTTACGGTTCTTTGCACTTCAGTTGTTCCCCAATGGACCAGTGCCACTGGTGTATCCTTGCACTTCCCATATTGAATGAGCTTTTCTGTAATGTAAGGGAGATTCCCCACCCCCATATAAATGGCCAGGGTATCGATTCCTTTGGCCAGGCTTTCCCACTTTTCATCTTCTTGTTGATTATTTTGTTTATGCCCGGTAACAAAGGCAACACTTGAACTGGCTTCCCGGTGTGTAACGGGAATTCCTGCGTAGGCAGCCGCTGCTATACCCGAAGTGATACCAGGGACGATTTCAAAGGGAATCCCTTTTTTTGCAAGGGCTTCCGCTTCTTCACCCCCCCTTCCAAATACGAAGGGGTCCCCTCCTTTCAATCTCACCACTACCTTGCCGCTGGTAGCATAACGAACGAGAAAATGATTGATCGTATCTTGTTTCATCGTATGATAGTTTGGCAGTTTCCCGCAGTATATCAAGTCGGCTCCTTTTTTCGCATAGGATAGAAGCTCTTTATTCACCAGCCGGTCATATAATATGACATCTGCTTTTTGTATGGATTTCAATGCTTTTATTGTGATTAATTCAGGATCTCCAGGACCCGCTCCCACCAGGTAAACTTTCCCCATCCTTTATTCCTCCTTAAGATTTGATGATTGTTTCCTGTTCATGCAGAACAAACCCTGCACCATTTCCACGGATTCTACGTTTCTCGTAAAGAGAGATGTCTACCACATCAGGCTTTTTCAAAAAATACTTCTCAAGTTCAATTTCTACTAGATCAAAGGCTTTCTCATCTGATTCAGCCGCTACTACGACAATTGTGACGAACTCGTGAGTAGTGACTTCAAATCGATACAAGTTCATCCCATGAGCCTCCTTATGCTTCCTGAAGTAATTGGTCTAACGATTCTTGAAGGGGATCGGTACCAACCCGGTTTATATAGTCAAAAAAGGCTTCTCCCGGTTCTTTTGTTTGTTTAAAATGAAGGAGCAATTGCTTTACCACCCCTGTCAGATTGCCTGCCTCCACTTTCCCTTTTAACTTTTCATTCAGTTTTCCACCGTCCTGAAGAGTTCCTCCGACGTATATTTCAAATGCTTCGATCATCTTCTTATCTTTCGTTCTCATTTTAATTCCTTGAAGCCCGATATCTGCGATTTGTCGTTGACCGCATGAATTCGGGCACCCGACCATGTGAATCCTGACAGGGACATCCAATGAGAGTTCCTGGTCCAATTGATTGGCGATTTGTCTCATCCGTTCCTTCGTTTCCACTAAAGCTAGATTACAATATTCGATCCCTGTGCATGATACGGAATACCCGATGAAGGATAGGGGACTTGTCGAAATACGATCAAAGATTTTCTCAGAAAGCAAAGCATCAACATGTTCATCTGGTATGTTGGGGATGATGAGATTTTGAGAATTACAGTTTCTCAGTTCTCCATTCCCGTATTTCTTGGAAATCCTCGCAAGCTCATACACCTCATCAGAATTCAAGCGCCCAACCGGAACATTCAGCCCCACATAATTGAGTCCTTCCTGTTTCTGTGGATGTACTCCGTAGAAATACCCTGCATTCCAACCTTCCACGGCTTCAACTCCCGCAGGTAAAAGCTCAACATACTGTAATAGTGTTTCTTTGAATTTCTCAGGACCCCACTCGGCCATTAGAAATTTCAACCTGGCCAGATGTCTTTTCTCCCGATAACCGAAATCGCGAAATATCGTGGTGACCGCTATCGCAACTTCCTTCACTTGGTGAGGAAGGATGAATACATCCAACTCCTGGGCGAGGAATGGTCTTGCGGCCAATCCTCCACCAATCTTCAGATGGAAGCCGACTTCTTCTTTACCGTCTATCAGCTTTTTTGCGGGAACAAAGGAAACACAATTGATTTCAGCATTCGACGCATTATTGATATTTGCAGAGATTGCTACTTTATATTTTCGCGGTAAGTTCGAAAAATCTTCGTTGTGCTGGAAGAAATCATATACGTCTTTCACAATGCTCCGTGTATCGAAAAGTTCATCTGGATCGATCCCTGCCAGGGGATTCCCAACGATATTACGTGTGATATCACCGCATGCACCGGCAGAAGACAATCCGACCCTTTCCAGACGATTAAAGATGTCGGGAATCTGTTCAATCTTCAACCAGTGAAATTGGATCGCCTGGCGGGTGGTGATGTCGTAGACGTCTCTTCCATACTCTTTACAGATGGCAGCAAGTTCCCGTGCCTGTTCATAGGTCAAGATGCCCGACGGGACGTTCACTCTCATCATGAAATAGCCGTCTTCCTTTGGTCTTTGCAGATACAAACCTGCCCATTTAAACTTATCCCACTCTTCTTTTGGAATGGAAGAGAAGCCGTTTTCCGCATAGTACGGAATATCTGCAAAGATAGACAACCCGTCTTTCTCCAGTTTCCATTGTTCCGTTTTGTTCAATTTCTCATTTGACTCCCATGATTTTGAATATGCCATGATTTTCTCCCCCTTATATAAGTTGTTTTTGCTTCAGTACAGTCAATAAGTACTCAACGCATTCTTCCGTTGAATGTTTCTCCGTATCCAGTACCACTTCCGGCCTTTCAGGTGCTTCATAAGGAGCACTGATTCCCGTGAAATGAGTGATTTCCTTGTTACGAGCTTTTTTGTACAAACCTTTTGGATCGCGCTTTTCACATTCTTCTAATGAACAATGCACATATACTTCGATAAATTCATCAGTCTCCACTAAATTTCGTACGAGAGCACGGTCTTCCCTGTATGGGGAAATAAAGGCCGTTAGCACAATTTGTCCGCTATCAATGAAAAGTTTGGACACCTCTCCAATTCTCCTGATATTCTCCTTACGATCTTCTTCCTTAAATCCCAAATCATGATTTAATCCATGACGGACATTATCTCCGTCCAGAACATAAACCTGATTTCCCAGTTCGAAAAGGGAGTGAGACAATGCATTGGCGACAGTGGATTTCCCTGAAGCGGATAAGCCCGTGAACCATAAAATAAAGCTTTTATGTCCATTTTTTTTACTTCTCTCCTGTTTCGTTATTGCGGTTTCATGCCATACGATGTTTTCTGTTTTTTTACTCAACCCGGGAGCCTCCTCAAGACGTATGTCCAGCTTCTTGTTTTAGACCTTTAATTAACACTTCGATCACTTCAGGGCGACTGAACGTTGAAGGGGGAACTTCCCCGTTACGGAGCATTCCTCTCACTTTTGTCCCTGATAAAATAACGTGATCACTCTTATCATGAGGACATGTCTTCGTAGTCGCCATCCCTTCGCATCTCTCACAGTAAAAACTATGCTCGAAGCGGAGAGGGGTAATCCCTATCTCTTCTTCACTGAACTGATCAAATATTTTCTGCGCATCATAGGTTCCATAATAATCGCCAACACCTGCATGATCTCTTCCGACAATAAAATGCGTGCATCCATAATTTTTCCTTACCAGTGCATGAAAGATGGCTTCCCTTGGACCCGCGTACCTCATGGCAGCAGGGAAGACTCCTAAAAACACACGATTTTTAGGGTAATAGTTCTGTAACAGAACTTCATAACTCTCCATTCTGATGCCCGCTGAGATATCATCCGCCTTTGTTTCGCCAACCAAGGGATTTAAGAAGAGTGCATCCACGGTCTCCAATGCCGTTTTCTGAATATACTCATGGGCCCTGTGAACAGGATTTCTCGTTTGAAATCCGACAATCGTTTTCCATCCCTTTTCCTTAAACAACTTTCTGGTTTCTCTTGGGTCAAATGTATACTCGGTGAAAGGTTTGGAAAGACGTTTAATAAGACTGATTTTCCCACCTACGTACACATCTCCCCGTTGGAATAATTTCTTGACACCTGGATGATCCGCGTCGGTCGTTCCGTATACGAGAAGAGCTTCTTTCTGTTTATCCGGTTCATAAATATCCTCTACTTCAATGAGTCCATAGGTTTCTCCCTTATAAACAAGACGGATCTTTAAGCCTTTCTTTACGTCTCCTGCTTTTTCTTTTGCTATGGGCAGGGTAATCGGGATACTCCATACATTGCCGTTTCGCAATCGTAATGTTTCCACCACCCGTTGATAATCTACTTCGGTTAAGAATCCATTAATAGGGCTGTAAGCACCTATTCCAATGAGTTCCAAATCACTTAACGCGGTTTCGTCTAAAGGGATTTCATGGAGAATATCCTCATAAGATTCTTCTGGTAAATATGATTGAACAAGTGTTCCTCCGTGGGGCTGTAAACTCATCATTTATCCTCCTTAACATATGGTTTTAATCGGAATTAAGATTAAATTCCGCCTCCGTCTTCGTGAACGGATCGCCTTTCTTCATTGATCACTCTCATAAGGGATAATCCACCCACAGTAGCGATAATGACGCTTATTGGAACCACAATTGAATACATATCGCTATCGATCACGAGCTTTACTAAAAAATATGAAATACTGAGTGAAATCAGGGGAGAGACCACCCATATTTTGACGATTTTTTTTACAATTTTCTTTTGCAGCATTTGTTTACCGTTCTTTGCCATCCCCAGGCCGATGATGGACGATGAAGTAACCTGAGTCAGCGGGATCGGTAATCCATATAGTGAGCTCACCATCACAAGGATCGCTCCTGTAGAGGAAATGACGATTCCTTCGGCTTTTGTATAGTGTGTAATTTTTTTCCCGTTTGTTTCCACTACTTTTTTCCCCAGTAAGACAGCTCCGAGGGCAACGAATAAACCACCCAGCCAAATCCCCCGGGAAGGAGACAATAAACCCGCACCCACTAATGGACCGACGGCGTTGGCTACATTATTCATCCCTGCCGAAAAGGCTTCAAAGAACCCGGCGATAATCAATAGGTACGCAAGCCACCTTTTTTCAAAATGGAAACCTCGCTTTTCAAGTTTTGCTAAACCTATACCGAATACCCATGTCACTCCGAAGGCAATGACCGGGACAATCACCCAGAATGACATGATCGTTAAGAGTGACTTCACATAAAGAACTTGATATGCGACTCCGACACCTACAACCGCTCCGACCGTTACTTCACTTGTAGACAGCGGTATTCCAATCACATTTGCCAGAAACAAGGAAATGGTGGCGGATAACAAAATGATGACCACGATTTTGATGGAGAGTACATGTTGAGGGATAATCCCTGAACTTATGGTTTTAACTACTTCTCCACCACCTAAAACCGCCCCGCTCAGGACACCGGCTGCGCAGATCCATAATGAAACCCTGATGTTTTTTATGGCACCTGCACCATACGCAACCCCCATCGATGCTGCCGCTCCACTGGCACCGATGTTCATAGCGAAAAACATACTTATGATCAGGGCGATTATTTCAATCAAAGAATGTCACCCCTTTTAATGGAGACCGCATTCGGTCTTCCCTTTTCCTTGCCATCTTCCGGAGCGGAGATCATTGATGTCTAAAGCTTGCGTTGTACAATGGAAGCATCCGATACTTGGATACCCCTGATCATGAAGTGGATTATAGGAAAGGTTATGCTTATGGACATACCTCCAAATCTCCTTCCAGGTCCAGTGAATCAAAGGACAAATCTTAACTGATTGGAACTTGTCATCCTTATTGATGAATTCAACCTGACTTCTTGTAGGTGATTGTTCTCTTCTTAATCCTGAAATCCACGCATCCCCTTTGGATAAGGAATCTTTTAAAGGGTCAAGCTTTCGAATTTGACAGCATTGGTTCGGGTTTCGCTCCCACAACTTATCTCCATATGTTTCTGCTTGCTCTTGGAGCGTTAATTCAGGCTTTTTCATATGAATGGTGATACCAGGATACTTCTCCTTCACCTTTTCAATCGTTTCGTAGGTTTCCTTGAAATGAACACCTGTATCAAGAAATACTATGGTTGCTTTCGGTTGTACTTTGGTTAGGAGATCGATTAATACGATCCCTTCTATGCCAAAACTGCATGCATATACGACATTTTCACCATAATGATCATACGTCCACTCAAGTACGTTTACCGCTCCTTTATAGACCGGATCAATTTCAAATTGGATGGATGGATTATTCCAAGTTTGATAGGTTAACATGATACACCCCTTTCCCGCTCATCCAAACAAAAAGAGGCGAATAACAAGATATAGGGATTTCCTTTATCAGTGTTATGCGCCTCTAGTTTGTCTAGTCAGCTTATTTAATTCGCACTTTCTCGTTTTTCTCCAATTGAATGACTTTACCGTCCTGAACCACAATGGTAATCGATCCAAAACTCATCGTCTTCAACATCGATGTGATCTTCTCGACTACTACATCATACTCTGCTTCTTGATTTTTTTCTTTAGTCACATGATTCCCCCAATTTTCATCTTATCCAGAAAAATCATGAATGAAAAAAACAACTCTCCATTTTGGAAAGTTGTTCAGGTAAGGATACCTTATCTTCCAAAATGACTTCACATTTTGCTGGAATTAGCACCTTACATTACGTAGGTTGCTGGGCTTCGCGGGGCCAGATCCCTCCACCACTCTGGATAAGAGTTATTAATTTTAATATTCTAAATAATATCATATTCCACCGGGAAGTCAACCCGAGTTTTTCGATCGGTTTTATGTCTTTTGACTTATTTTTCTTTCAGAACCTTCATTCTCTTTATTTCTATTCGTTTTATGAACGCTATAGGACACTATTTTCACCAGAGTGATCAAAATAATTGAAACTTCAATTTACCTTCGATTACTTTCTTCTGGTTCTGATTGACGGCAAAGACTTTAAAATGTAAGAGATCATCCTGTTTTTCTGATACTTCTGCAATCAATTTAATGACATCATTCAGGAAAACCATCCCTTTAAAGCGGATCGTGTACTCTTTGATAAATCCTTCTTCATAATGATCACTAAAAAACTTGGAGACATTTCCCATTGTCCACATGCCATGAGCAATGACACCTGGAAGACCCAATTTATGTGCCTCCTCATCAATCGTATGAATAGGGTTATAATCTCCAGAAGCTCCTGCATATTTAATTAAATCGATTCTCGAGACTGGAGCTAATTCAACAAGGGGAAGCGTTTCACCTATTTTAAGGGATGATAGTTTAGTCATTTTCCTAACCTCTCTCT
Source organism: Rossellomorea sp. NRS-1567 (assembly GCF_050467885.1). NCBI lineage: Bacteria > Bacillati > Bacillota > Bacilli > Caryophanales > Bacillaceae > Rossellomorea > Rossellomorea sp. NRS-1567. The sequence goes on from NZ_JBITPL010000030.1 coordinate 107,028, forward strand.
AACCGCTTCAGTGATAATGACAATCGCTTCGGAGGTGAAGATCCTATTCCCTCCTGAGTCTTCACCGATATCTTCTATTACAAGAAAGCCAAGTGTTCCACCCGACCCTTTCCGCTCATAGTAATCTTTTATCTCTGTATAACACTGAATACATTCCCCAACCTTTAGTGGTCTTTCATAATGAAAAGATTGTTCTCCATGAATTAACCCGATGTTCGGTAAATGAAAACCCTCAATCGTTCCATAGTCAAGCACTCTGGGAAAAGTGGGGGGAGCAATATTCCCCCTGTATCTAGACCTCTTTCCTGCTTCTTCATCCACATAAATCGGATGTGGATCACCGATGGCTTCGGCAAACTTACGAACCGCCCCTTTCTCCACACAATTTTCTACGGACGTTGAGCGTTTACCGATATAAGCTTGAAACATATCCTTCACCTCTTTCTCCCATTAGGCTTTCGGCCCTCCAGCTACGTAGAGGATTTGTCCATTAACGAATGACGAGCTTTCATCTGCAAAAAACGCCACTGCATTCGCTATATCTTCCGGCTGCCCGCTTCTTCCGACAGGAATTCCTTGAAGACTCGCTTCCACCAGTTGTTCAAAGGTAATTCCGATTCGCTTCGCCGTTTCCCTGGTCATTTCCGTTTCGATGAATCCGGGGGCAACTGCATTGGTCGTTATACCCAGAGGACCAAGCTCTATAGCCAAAGTTTTCGTTAAGCCTTGGAGACCCGCTTTAGCCGTAGCGTAATTTGCCTGTCCTCGGTTACCGAGTGCAGAGGTAGACGAAATATTAATCATACGGCCATACCTCTTTTTCACCATATAACCTTGCGCGGCTTTCGCTACGTTAAATGATCCTTTCAAATGCACATCCATGACCGTTTGCCAATCTGTATCGGTCATTTTAAATAGCAGGTTATCTCTGATGACTCCTGCATTGTTGACGACTATATCAACGGAGCCGAAAGTTTCATAGACTTCTTTTATGGCATCTTCTACTTCCTCGGATTCTACTACATTCGCAACTTTTGTATATATTTCATATTCTCTCAATTCCTCACTGACTTCCAAAAGTGCCTCTTCATTTACATCAATGACGGCAACCTTTGCCCCTTCTTCTGCAAAGAGCTTGGCAATCGCTCTACCGATCCCCCGGCTCCCGCCTGTTACTAATGCTACTTTTCCTCTGAATCTTTCACCCATTTCCATTACCTCCCTATCGCTTTAAACAAACTGGCCCACTTTCACATGCCCTTTTAAGAGATTCCTTGAAATGATCAGTTTTTGAATTTCATCCGTACCATCATAAATCCGCCACAATCTTGCTTCACGATACCAGCGTTCAATGGGAAGCTCTCTTGTGTAGCCCATCCCACCGTGAATTTGAAGGACCCGATCCACTACCCTATTGCCCATGTTCGATCCATACAGCTTGGCAATCGATGCAACATGGCGATTATCTTCTCCTTGATCCAACGTGAATGCTGCATTTAACACAAGCCACCTGGCTGCTTCAATTTCCACGGCAGAATCAGCGATCTGCCACTGAATCGCCTGTCGATCCGCGATTGGCTTTCCAAATGTCTCTCTTTCCTTTGAATAATCAATCGCCATTTGAAGTAAGCGTTCCGCTGCCCCTACTGCTTGTGCCCCTACGATCCAACGTGCGAACCCGATCCATTCCAGACCCAGATTGTAACCACCATCGATTTCACCCAGAATATTTTCTTCAGGCACCCGCACATCATCAAAAAACAGACTGGCCGGTCCCCATTCCCCCATGGTATGAATGTATTCAGATGTCCAACCCATGCTTCGATCGGCAATAAAACAGGTTACTCCGTCCCGACCCGTTCGCCGATGCTTTTCCTTATCGGTCACCGCCATGACCATGACAAAATCTGCTTCATTTCCGCCCGTAATAAAGGTTTTTTCCCCATTCAACACCCACTCATTTCCATCCTTCACTGCGGTCATCCGAATGTTTTGAGTATCGGATCCGGCTCCCGGTTCCGTCATGGCGAAGCAGGACTTTTTCTCTCCGTTTATCGTGGGGATCAAATAGTTCTTTTTCTGTTCTTCGTTGGCATAGTATAGGATGTTATCTGCATAACCACCGAAACTGAAAGGCACAAAGGTTTTGGAGATTTCCATATAAACAATGGCCATCATCATTTGCCCGAGGTCCGCTCCACCGTATTCTTCTGGTGTATTGATACCCCAGAACCCTGCTTCCTTTGCTTTTACCTTCAGCTCATTTCTTTTTTCCAGGGAAAGACTTGGTTTTCCTTCCCGTTCATTTCTTAGCACTTCATTTTCTAAAGGTATTAGTTCTTTCTCAACAAATTTACGGATGGTTTTTTGGATCATCCTTTGTTCATCTGATAACCGTAAGTTCATCCCGTTTCCCCCTATTAGTTGGATCGTATACTAACTACTCAGTATTATGGCTGCAGGATTACTTTTCCTACCGTTTTTCTTGCCTGCATGAGTGTATGGACCTTAGCTGCTTCCTCTAAAGGAAATACATGACCAACCGTCACTTTCAATTCCCCGGACGCGACGTAATGAAAGATTTCATGAAGGGTTTTCTGGTTTAGTTCAGCATCTCCCATGAGAGGAGGGAGGAAGAACCCGATAACAGACTGATTCTTTGCCATCAAAGAAGAAGGATAAAATCTGCTCTGTTCCCCGCTTGCGACTCCGTATATGACCATTCTCCCGAAATAGTCGAGACATTTTAACGTCTTATAGAAAACATCACCACCTGCCATCTCCAATGCCAGGTTAACACCCTTACCATTTGTAGCTTCCAGAACTTCTGCTTCCCAGCCATCCTGAGTGTAGTTGACTAATACGTCTGCCCCCATGGCCCCTGCAAGACTTAATTTTTCTTCTGTACTGGCCGTGGCGATGATCTTACCTGCACCAAAACGTTTTGCCAGTTGGACGGCAAGCAGGCCAACGCCACCAGCCGCTGCATGAATGAGGACGATTTCCCCCTGCTGCAACCTTCCCAAGGTTTTTAATATATGATAGGCACTTAATCCTTGAACAGGGATGGCGGCCGCTTCTTTGAAATCCAATCCATACGGCAGGGGGATCACCGAACGCTCATCTGTCAGGGCAAATTCTGCATAACCTCCGGAGTCCATCATGGCTACAACACGGTCTCCCTTTCTTACTCTCGTCACATCTTCTCCCACTTCCGTGACGATTCCCGCCACTTCAGAACCCGGGATATATGGTAGTGGAGTTTTTACCACATATTGCCCTTCACGTCTTGCTGTATCAGCATAATTGACTGCTGATGCTTGAACTTCAATAAGGACTTCTCTCCCTCGTGGTGCAGGAACATCTATATCCACATTTTCTAATACATTAGGGCTTCCAAACTCTCTGAACTGAATGGCTTTCATTCTGATCCCTCCTATTTTCCCGTAAAAGTTGGCATTCTTTTGTCTTTAAATGCTGAAACTCCCTCAGCATGATCTTCAGTTGAAATCAACAATGCTTGTGTGATACGTTCTTGTTCGAGTATCTCATCCAATGATAAGGTGAATGAACGATCAATCATTTTCTTCATCATTCCATATGCTTTACTTGGCCCCGAGGCTAACCCTCTAGCCCAATCAGTTGTTACCTCTTCAAGTCTTTCAGAAGGGACAATACGATTTACCACACCTAAGTCATACATTCTACCAGCAGTCACAGGTTCTCCTGAAAAGAAGAATTCTTTCGCTAAATGAGAGCCGATGATGCGGGGAAGAAAATACGACCCTCCTCCATCGGAAATAAGACCTACTTTAGAGAAGCTTAAAGCAAATTGACTATCTTCTGAAGCGATGATCAAATCGCAGGCCAGGGCTAGATTAAATCCGGCACCTGCTGCAAAACCGTGTACCGAGGCGATGACCGGTTTTTCTATTTCTTTTATCGCTTTAATGCATGTATTTAATATCCCGATATGTTCATAGACTTCGGTTGATGTGGCGCTCCCCATCGTTTTCACGTCGCCGCCTGCAGAAAAGGCCCTCCCGGCACCGCGAATCACAATGGCTCTGATTTCCTGATTATGTTCTGCCTGCTGGAGCGCTTCAACGATTCCCGCAAGCATGCTCTCATCAAAGGAATTCAAGCTATCCGGTCTGTTTAATGTCAATGTAAGCACCCGGTCAGTGGTTTCTATTAATAAAGAGGATTTCATCGTTTTCGTTCATCTCCTTGTCTTTATTCCTGGCGATCGAATGCAGCTTGATTTCCCAGGGTGATCAAAGATTCCGCAAACCGATCAAATTGAGAAAATCGTGAATCTCTGGTTTGCCCCATCTTAAAGCGGTAATAGATTTGTTGCACAATGACTGCGAGCTTAAAGTAAGCAAAAGATAAATAAAAATGAATATGGTTCACATCCCTGCCGCTTTTCCTGGCATACTCTTCGATAAATTGCCTTCTGCTGTAAAAACCGTCCATGATCGTTACTGGAGGCTTCCCAAGACCGAATTTTAATAACTCGGGATCATCATTTTGTATCCAATACCCCATAGCGACACCTAAATCAGCAAGAGGATCACCAACGGTCGCCATCTCCCAGTCAAATAATCCCACCATGGATTTCAGGTCAGAAGAAAACATGGCATTGTTTAATTTAAAATCATAATGAATTATGGTCGATTCAGTATTTCCTGGAACATTCTTTACCAACCAGTGTGTCAGCTGATCCACTTCACGAATCTCACTTGTTTTTGCACGCTCGTAACGATTGATCCACCCGTGTACTTGTCTTTCCATAAAATGTTCGGGCTTACTGATTTCATGAAGAGTTGTTTTTCGGTGATCAATGGAATGAAGTTCAACAAGTTTAGAAACCATTTCCTCCGATATTTTCCTGCAGACATCTGGTTTCACATGGAGGTGCGGGGGAAAGGAAGTATCAAACACTTCACCCCTTTTTCGCTCCATGATAAAAAATGAGCTGCCTACGATCCTTTCATCATCAGAGAATACATACGGCTCCGGTGCAACCCCGAACAATGGTTGAATTTCTGTAAGGATCCTGAATTCTCTTTTCATATCATGAGCCTTCGGGGCGACGGGACCTAAAGGAGGGCGCCTCAGTACACCTTCCCATTCACCCACTTTTAATAGATACGTAAGATTTGAGTGTCCTGCAGAAAATTGTTTAATAGATAGCTCTTCATGAAGGAGGTTGGGGAAATGCTCTTTCAAGAAGTGTTTTAAATTGGTTACATTCAGTTCTTCTCCTTGTCGCACCGATACCGTTTCATACCCTGTTTTTTCAGACATCTTATACCTCCAACATTAAGAATATTCAGTTTTTTCTGAGCGCAAATGAGTGTTTAACTGATCCTTTAACAACTCAGGGATCATTTTGCTTTGCTGCTCAAGAAAATCAAAATAAACGATCACCGCATTTCCCTTTGCAATCAATTGATGGGTGTCCGCACATAAAATATCATGCTCTAACTGAAAGCTCTTTGATCCAATTCTTGATAGATAGGTGGTGATCTTCAGCTCTTGATTAAAATACCCTTGTGATACAAAGTCACATTTGGTTGAAGCCAGAATAAAACGCCAGTCTTTCACATCCATATCAAATCCGAGTGATTGAAAAAATTTAATTCTTGCTTCTTCTAAATAAACAAAATAAGTAGTATTGTTGATATGGCCCAATGCATCCGTTTCGCAAAATCTACTCGTTACCGTAATGGTTTCCATTAGCACACCTTCTCCCTCTATAAATACTAACCAGTCGGTATGTTGATTGGAAAGGAAATCCTGTACATGATTTCCCCTTTACTCTGACTCAATCCCTTTTAATACCATATTGACAAAAGTCCGGGCAATTTCCTGATCGGATTTCGCACCATCAGGTTTATACCATTGATAGCTCCAATTCATCATACCCAGAATTCCAAAGGCTACAATCGATACGTCAAAGTCTTCATGAAAGTCTCCGTTCTTCCTACCTTCTTTCAGGAGAGTTTCTATATTATAGCGATACATATCCCGCTTAGGCTCAATTGCATCCAGACTTTCCTGACTCAAGTGCCTCATTTCTCTAAAAAATACTTTGGCACTGGACCCTTGCTCTTTAATATCCAAAATGGAAAGATGGACAATATCATATAGCTTTTCCATGTAGCACTTCCGATCATCCACAAGTACTCTTTCCTGTTTAGATAATAAGCCATCAATATAGCACATATGAATTTCCCTTAACAGCTCTTCCTTACTGGAAAAATAGTAATAGAATGTTCCTTTCGTTACACCAATGGATTCTACGATGTCCTGGATGGAAGTAACGGTAAACCCTTTTTCATCAAATAAGCGTACAGCATGTTCTGTAAGTTTTTCTTTCATCTGAAATCCTCTCAATCTGCAAATATCACCTGAATTATATCATATTACCTCACGCTTTCACGCAGAGCTCTTCGCAATATTTTCCCAACACTCGTCTTTGGAAGCTCATCACGAAACTCAATGATTTTTGGAACTTTGAATGATGACATGTTCTCCTCGCAGAAATGAACCAATTCTTTTTCAGTTGCCTGTTCTCCTGTCTTTAAGACGATCACTGCCTTAACGGTTTCACCTCTATAAGAGTCCGGGACACCTATTACGACCGCTTCCTGTACGCTTGGATGCTCGTAAATGATTTCCTCGACTTCCCGGGGATACACATTGTATCCTGATGCAATGATCAGATCTTTCTTTCGGTCCACAATCGATAAATAGCCTTCTTCATCCATTCGGGCGATGTCTCCCGTGTATAGCCAGCCATCTCGAAGGGCGTGAGCAGTCTCTTCAGGTAAATTCCAGTAGCCTTTCATGACTTGAGGGCCTTTAATAATGAGTTCACCCACATCGCCTAAAGGGACCTCCTTAGTGCCGGTTGCTAAATCGACTACCTTATAGTCTGTGGATGGAAATCCGATTCCGACGGTTCCCGGCTTTCTTTCTGCAAAAGCTGGGTTGCAATGAGTCGTCGGTGAAGCCTCTGATAATCCGTATCCCTCTAATATTTTTGCTCCTGTTTTCTTTTCGAATTGATTCAATAACTCAACTGGCATCGGGGCGCTTCCACTATTACAAATCTTTATTGAATCAATGCCGTACTCTTCTGCGTGGGGATGATTGGTGATCGCCACGTACATAGTCGGCACACCTGGAAACAGGGTGGGCTGTTCATTCTTAATCGTTGTTAACACTTCTGTCAATTCAAATCTTGGAAGCAAGATCATTTCATTTGCTGAATAGACCGCAAAATTCATACAGGAATTCATCCCAAATACGTGAAAGAACGGAATCACACTCAGGCTTCTTTCTTTTCCTGTCTCAATACTGTCTTTAAAGAAGAGCTGACTTTGAATGACATTTGAAAGAATGTTTTTATGAGTGAGCATGACTCCCTTGGATGCACCGGTAGTTCCACCCGTATATTGAAGCACTGCCACATCTTCTTCAGGATTGATCGACACTTGGGATACTTCACCATCCCCCACCCTTAAAAATTCATCAAAGGAGTAGTCCGAAGCGCTGTTTTCCCCCTGGAGGCTGACTACGATAATCGTCTTGATCTCTGTTTCCTGTTGTATGGATTTGACCATAGGATAAAAACGGTCCAATACGACGATTGTCTCTGCCCCCGAGTCGTTAAGCAGATGGATTAATTCCCTCTCAACCGACATCGGATTCACCTGTGTGACAATTCCCCCGGAGGTAAGGATCCCATAATAAGAGATCACATATTGGGGACAGTTCGGGAGCATGATCGCCACCCTGTCTCCTTTCTTCACTCCACTATGTTGAAAGGATGAAGCAAGCATGGTGACGGTACCCTGAAGTTCACCATACGTGATCCGTTTTTGATAAAAGCTGATACATGGATGAGCAGGGAATGAAGAAACGGTTTGTCGAAGCATTTCTGGAATTGAAAAATCAACCACAGGAATTTCAGTTTCAAATGTCTCAGGGTAATGACTGAGCCAAGGTTTAGTTGTCACAAAATCATTCCTTCCATTTCAGAATACTAATGTACCAATTAGGCATGTACCTTAAAAGATTAATCCGCCACCATCAACAGATAATGTGGCACCGGTTATAAAGGACGCCTCATCGGAAGCTAAAAACAGAATCGCTGAGGCAACTTCTTCTGGATTTCCAATACGCCTTAGAGCATTTGATTGAGAGATCGCCGACCATTTCCTCTCATCCTTCTTCCAACCATTGATGATGTTCGTATCAATAACCCCAGGCGCCACTGCATTCACCCGAATATTATCCTTTCCATATTCCAGGGCTGCATTTTGTGTCAGCAGTATGACCCCACCTTTTGCCGCATTGTAAGCTGACACGAATTTACGGCCCTTTAAACCGAGAAGGCTCGATACATTCACAATTACACCATCTTTTTTCATCAATTCAGGTACGGCATACTTCATTCCCAAAAAAATGCTTTTTAAGTTTGTATCCAAAACGGCATCCCATTCGTTCTCTTCCAAATCAATACTCCTGACTTCCGACTGTCCGATTCCTGCATTATTGATAAGGATATCGAGACCTCCGAAATGTTCTACCGTTGTATGTACGAGTGATTGGATACTTTCACTTTCCCGCACATTCGTTTTGACAAATAATGCATTTCCTTTTTTTTCGTGAATGAGTCTAACAGTCTCTTCACCACTTGCATCATCCAGGTCTGCTACGACCACAGCAGCACCTTCTTTCGAGAACCTTAGGGCTGTAGCGCGCCCAATTCCTCCGCCTCCTCCTGTAATAACGGAAACTTTCCCTTCTAATCTCTTCATCATTCAACTCTCTTCCTAGCTTTCTACAGGAGAAGCTTTTTCGTGTTTTCTCAATTCTAATCTGGCCAATTGGGCACGGTGTACTTCATCTGGTCCATCAGCAAGCCGCAGTGTACGGGCATTTGCCCATTGAGCTGCCAACGTGTAGTCATCCGATACACCTGCTGCCCCGAACGCTTGAATGGCCCGGTCAATCACACGTAAAGCCATGGAAGGAGCCACCACTTTAATCATGGCGATTTCCTGTTTAGCTGCTTTATTGCCGACGGTATCCATCATGTAGGCTGCTTTCATTGTGAGAAGACGGGCTTGCTCGATTTCAATCCTTGAGTTCGCAATCCATTCTCTTACGACCCCCTGACTTGCCAATGCCCTTCCAAATGCATCACGCATCTGAACGCGCTTACATAAATCTTCAAGTGCCCGCTCGGCTGCACCAATCAATCTCATACAATGATGAATTCGCCCCGGTCCCAACCTTCCTTGTGCGATAGCGAAACCTTTACCTTCACCCCAGATCATATTATCTAAAGGAACTCTTACATCGGTAAAGCTGATTTCTCCATGTCCATGAGGAGCATGATCGTAACCGAACACAGGGAGCATGCGCTCAATTTTCACACCTGGTGTATTCAGGGGGATGATGATCATTGATTGCTGTTCATGTCGACTCGCTTCTGGATCCGTTTTCCCCATCAAAATTGAAAAGCTGCATCGAGGGTCCCCGGCGCCTGAGGACCACCATTTCCTCGCGTTAATGATGTATTCATCTCCATCCCGAATGATACTCGCCTTAATATTCGTTGCATCGGAAGACGCGACATCAGGCTCGGTCATAGAGAAACATGAACGGATATCACCATTTAGAAGTGGGATAAGATACTGTTGTTTTTGGGTGGGAGTCCCATAACGTTCCAACACTTCCATATTCCCTGTATCAGGAGCATTGCAATTAAACACTTCCGGCCCAATCAGGGATCTCCCCATGATTTCACAAAGAGGGGCGTATTCTACATTATTGAGCCCGGCACCATATTTGCTTTGAGGAAGAAATAGGTTCCATAATCCCCGTTTCTTCGCTTCCGCTTTTAATTCTTCCACGATTGCGGGAACCCCACTCCAGCGGGTTTCTTGCTGATTGAGCTGATTTTCATAGAGCGATTCATTCGGATACACGTATTCTTCCATAAATCGGGATATTCTATTTTGATATTCTTGTACTTTTGGAGAATAGGAGAAATCCATTACATCCATCCTTTCTTAACCAAAACATGTATTACTTCGCACTCGGTTACATCGCTGAGGATCCACCGTCTACGACGAGAACTGAACCAGTGACAAAATCAGATGCACGGGCCGCCAGGTAAAGTGCTGCTCCTTTTAGATCATCTTCGGTACCGAATCGATTTAATGGTGTGCCGTTTAAAATGGCTTCCCCTGCATGAGACAGAATTCCTTTTGACATTTTTGTTGGAAAGAATCCCGGTGCGATTGCATTCACATGAATCCCGCGGGATCCCCATTTCACGGCTAGATCCTTCGTGAAATTGATGACCGCTGCTTTACTGGTACTATAGCCAATGGCATCCATATAACGTGGGTCTGTACCTTGAAGACCTGCGACGGAAGCGATATTAATGATTTTTCCTTGCTGTTGCTCAAGCATTACTTTCCCCACGGCCTGTGACATAATAAAAGTACCATTTACATTCACATTGATTACTTTATGCCATGCATCAAGGGGCATATCTTCTGCAGGGGCCCCCCAGGAAGCACCACTGTTATTCACTAAAATATCAATGCGGCCGAACATCTTCTTTGTTTCATCTACAACACGCTGTACATCTTCAGGATTAGTGACATCACACTTCAATGCCAGTGATTGGACACCTAATTCTTCTAATCCTTTCTTCACGTCTTCACATGCTTCAACGTTTCTCGAGCATAAAACTACGTTAGCCCCCGCTTCAGCAAAGCCGGTAGCGATTTGTTTTCCCAACCCCCTGCCTCCTCCAGTCACAAGGGCAACTTTACCTGATAAATCAAATAACTTATTCACATGCATGTTCATGCCTCCTCATCTTTACAGCATTTCAATCACACACCCAAGATACTAACCGGTCGGTATGTTTAATTCCATAGTAAAGAATATAGTCTGAATTTTCAATCATAATCACTGGAAATAACTAAATTAATTTTCATACAAAAGAAAAACTGGCTCATATATGAATGAGCCAGCCCACTTGTTTAAGCTTCTGCTTCAATGATTTCTTTGTTATACGTTTCGCTATCCAAATCCCCTGTCACTTTACTTGTTATCACTCCGGATGTCATCGCACCACTCACGTTAACTGCTGTACGCCCCATGTCAATCAAAGGTTCAACAGAAATCAATAGACCCGCTAACGCTACAGGAAGATCCATGGCGGATAGAACCAGGATAGCAGCAAATGTAGCTCCGCCTCCAACGCCAGCAACACCGAAGGAGCTGATGGCCACCACTACGATGAGCGTAAGAATAAAGGAAGGGGTTAATGGGTTGATCCCGACAGTCGGTGCAATCATCACTGCAAGCATGGCAGGATACACACCTGCACAACCGTTCTGACCGATGGATAACCCGAAGGATCCCGAGAAGTTTGCAACCCCTTCTGAAACCCCCAATTTATTCTTTTGTGTTTGAATGTTAAGCGGAAGTGTTCCGGCGCTGGATCTCGACGTAAAAGCAAATGCTAATACAGGAAATACCTTTTTCATATAAGTGACCGGATTTAAACCAGTAAGAGTAAGCATGATTAAGTGAATGGCAAACATGATAATCAAGGCAACATATGATGCTCCAACAAATTCTCCAAGCTTCATGATAGCATCAAAATTACTTAATGCCACTGTTTTAGCCATGATGGCCAACACACCGAATGGAGTGAGTCGTAACACTAAAGTCACAATTCTCATCACTACAGCATAGACGGAATCCACGATCTTCTTGAAGAATTCAGCAGCCTCAGGCTCTTTGCGCTGAGCCCCCAAGTAAGCGATGCCGATGAAAGCTGCAAAAATCACGACAGCGATCGTCGAGGTTGCTCTTTGTCCCGTAAAGTCCAGGAACGGATTCGCAGGTAAAAGCTCGAGAATTTTTTGAGGATAACTCTGACCTTCTAAAGCTGTTGCTCTCTCCTCTAATTGAACACCCCTTGCCGCTTCTGCCTCTCCCTGATCAATCTGGATCGCTTCCAAATCAAAAGCCACGGTCGTAGCAATCCCGACAGCTGCAGCAACGGCTGTTGTGCCTACCAGCAATCCAATGATCAGCACAGAGATCTTCCCTAAATTATGAGACCGTTTTAATTTAGTAAAGGCTGATATAATCGACACAAACACTAAAGGCATGACAATCATTTGCAGCAGTTTAATATAGCCGGTTCCTACGATGTTAAACCATTCAATCGATTGTGTGACATTTTCATCCCCGGCTTCATATACCCACTGTAATCCAAGACCAAATAATATTCCGAGCCCCAGAGCGGTAAACACCCGTTTTGAAAACGAAACATTTTTCCTTTGCATATAAAGTAATACACCAATGAGAACAAGAAACACCAAAATGTTTAACAAAACAAACCAGACATTCATTCTTACCCCTCCCTCTTATCGTTGATGATGATACAAGTTAGACCGAGGTCTACTGTATAGTATGATGAGGGAGTATGAGATATGTTGTTATAGTGGTTTTATTTTTTATTGTGGATCGATTACAATCGTAAAAGCTTTTGTTGAACAACTTGGGCTAAGTTTTCCGTACGAAAGGGATGTCTTGAAATCGCAGAAATAATTGCTACACCGTCCGCACCAGCTGCCAACACTTGAGAAGCATTTCTCGAATGAATGCCTCCGATCCCGACAAGGGGGATATCGATACCATTTGTTCTTATTGATCGGATGATTTTCGGGCCACGAACCTCTCTACAATCATTCTTCGTATTGGTAGGAAACATTGGACCAACTCCAAGATAGTCTGCCCCTGACTCCATAGCTAACCTTGCTTCATTCACGTCATGAGAGGAGACACCAAGTATTCTATTTCCTATTTTCCGACGGACTTTTTCGATAGGTTCATCCTCCTGACCGATATGTACTCCATCAGCGTTCATTAATAAAGCCAGCTCTACATCATCATTCACGATAAAAGGAATACCGTGTTTACGACATAAACGCTGCAGCTCATGAGCCAGCTCAACTTTCGCATCACCTTCTAAAGCTTCCATACCTTTTTCACGAAATTGAAACATGGTAACTCCGCCTAAAAGGGCTTCCTCTAATACATGTGCCGGATGCTTCTCACAATTAGGGCTTCCCATCACAAAATATAACTGCAGACTTTCTCTTAGATTCATGCATTCATACCTGCATGGTACGCCCAATGATTCGTTGGTCCGTGCTCACTCCCAATGCCCAGTGAGTCACTGATCGCGGCAGTGATAAATTGTTTGGCAGTTTGGACAGACTCATTGACCGTAAGTCCTTTTGCTAATTGTGCTGTAATCACAGCAGAGAATGTACACCCTGTTCCGTGAGTATGTGGTGTGAAGACTCTCGGACTGCTAAACTCATAAAATCTTTTTCCATCAAAGAGGATGTCAGTCGCTTGACTAGATTGAGCATGAGATTGATGTCCACCTTTTATCACCACATGTTTAGCCCCCATTTGGAACAATATTTCAGCCGCTCTTTTAATGTCAGCTTCAGTGAGAATTTCATGCCCGGTTATGGCCTCCGCTTCAGGAATGTTCGGCGTGACCACAAACGCAAGGGGGATCAATTCATTGATCAAAGCGTTAACGGCTTCCCTCTCCAATAAAGCTGCTCCCCCTTTTGCTATCATGACAGGATCCACAACGAGCTTCTTCCAGGAGTGTAATCGAACAAAGTCGGCAACATGAGAAATAATGTCTTCGTTCACCAGCATGCCCGTTTTGATGGCTTTGGGAGGTAAATCTTCAGCAATCGAGGTTAATTGATCAATGACAGCCTCAGCAGATAATGGATACACACCTTGTACACCTCTAGTATTTTGCGCCGTCACTGCTGTGATGGCAGACATTCCATAGACATTCAGCTCCTGAAACGTCTTGAGATCTGCCTGGATCCCAGCCCCACCGCCACAGTCAGATCCGGCAATCGTCAATGCTTTTTGAATCATGTTGTTCTCCTCCCTTTATCCCAAATAACGATGATAAACCGATTTTGCTTCCCTTATATCTTTTGTTCCGTGAACGAGAGTACGTCCATCACGAAAGAGTACGATTCGATAAGATTCAACCTCGAATGAAATCAAATATGGATTTCTAACAACTTGTTTCCCCTGGAGTTCTAACGATTTTGATCGTTCAATAAGATCGATGCCAGGTTTTGTAACTGGACGGATCTGAACTGAATCCCTCCCACAAAGGACTGCTGTTTTCGTTTGATTTTCGTATTTCAGACTGGGGAATGTACGATGCTCTCCACATGAAGGGCATCCATCCCTCTTCAGCTTGCTCACATCCAGGGAAGTATGCTCATTTTTCCATAAATCAAACGAGACCACTTTATTACCCAGTGCCTCCATGTCTTCTACCAGTATCTTTAATCCTTCAGTAGTTTGATAGGCCACAACTGTGGAAACGGCAGGGCTGATGATGCCCGCTGTATCACAGGTCATTCCACCGATTGGAAAGGTGTCGATCAAACATTGAAGACAGGGAGTGATACCGGGAAGAATAGTGAATGATATTCCGTAACTTCCAACACAAGCACCATAAATCCAAGGAATGGAATATTTTTGAGAGATATCATTTATAATCATTCTTGTATCAAAGTTATCCGTTGCATCGATGATAAGATCTACGTTCTTGGCAAGTCTCAACATCTCTTCTGGCATGGCATCCAGTACATGCTCTTCAATATTTACAGTTGAATTAATCGCTTGGAGTCTTCTTTTTGCCGCTACAGCTTTTGGGATGCGGTTTCTTGCATCTTCCTCGTTATACAGCTGCTGACGTTGTAAATTACTCCATTCTACATAATCACGATCTACAACCGTCAACTTCCCGATACCAGCACGCACCAAGGCTTCTGCATTGCCTGTTCCCAGTGCTCCCGCCCCGATCAGCAACACATGTTTATTTCTTATTAACTTTTGTCCCTCTGTTCCGATGGGGTGAAACAGCGCTTGTCTTGAATATCTATCTTCGATCAAACACTCATCCCCTCTACTGGGCTGCTTGCTGTTGCATAACGTTTCTTCGGAATTCTTCCAGCCTCATATCCGAATCGTCCTCCCTCAATCGCAAGCCTCATAGCATTCGCCATCATAACGGGATCGTTCGCAGAAGAGACGGCTGTATTGAGTAATACAGCGTCTGCCCCGAGTTCCATTGCAAGAGCTGCATCTGAAGGAGAACCAATTCCGGCATCCACAATGACCGGTACCTTTGTTTGCTCAATAATGAAAGTGAGATTGACAGGATTGATGATTCCCTGTCCAGATCCTATAGGGGAAGCGCCCGGCATGATGGCATGGGCCCCCAACTCTTCCAACCTCCTTGCAAGTACTACATCGTCAGAAGTATAGGGAAGCACTGTAAATCCTTCTTTTATTAATTCTTCTGTTGCTTTCAGTGTTTCGACAGGATCGGGAAGAAGCGTTTTATCACATCCGATCACTTCTACCTTAATCATGTCACAGAGCCCTGAAGCTCTCGCCAATTGTGCATGTCGGACCGCTTCCTGAGCACATTTAGCCCCTGCGGTATTCGGTAATAATGAATAGTTTTCAAGATTCAGTTTTTCTAAGAAATTAGGTTGACCAGGTTCAAAGATATTCATGCGCCTTACGGTGAACGTAAGAATTTCTGCCCCGGAAACCTCGACAGCTCTTTTCTGGATATCAAAATCAGGGTATTTTCCCGTTCCCAGTAAAAGTCTTGAATGGAATGTGTACTTTCCGATTTTCAACATTTCAACCGCCTCCTACAAATTGGACTAACTCTAAGATATCCCCATGTTTCACTTTGGTGATCTTGTGCTCTTGTTTTTCAAGAATGGTTTGGTTCTGTTCAACGATGATCATTCGGTTTTCCAGGTTAAAATGATGAATCAATTCCAATACTGTTGTAATTGATTCCGGCACCGTGACCAGCTGTCCGTTAATTCGTAATTCCACCTTCTCAACTCCTTACGTATGAAAGTAGGGGATGGGATTCCTTCCCCTCTATCAGATCTGCCATCAATACTCCAGTTATGGGCGCCAGGAGTATACCATTACGGTAATGCCCCGTTGCAATGGAAAGTCCTTTCCATTCCTCACTTCTCCCCATAAATGGCACCCCTTGATAAGTCTGAGGACGTATGCCGGCCCAAGCCTTTTCCCACTCGGCGTAAGCTAAATCAGGCAATATGCTTGTCGCCAGCTGCATGAGGTTTAATAAACCATCTACGGAAATAGTTTCATCAAAGGAATGGGGCTTCTCTGTTGCCCCTATCAAAAGCCTTCCACCAATTTTCGGAACAATGTAGCAGTCATCCGTAAAAATTGTACGCTCTACTACTTTGCGGGATACTTTAACTGAAAAGCATTCTCCTTTGACTGGATATGTATTGAAAGTCATATTCAGCTTTTTCAGTAGAGATTGACTCCAAGCACCTCCCGCTACAATCGTTTCGTCTGCGTAAAAGGGACCCATAGATGTTTGAACCCCGGTAATCCTGCTTCTTTCTATAATAAAATCATAAACGTCCGTAAATTCCTTCATCTCTGCACCTAATCTCGATGATGCCAAACCTAAGGCTTGTGTAAGCTTTAGTGCTGAGACGTTCCCATCCTTCGGAATATATAATCCCCCTGCCACATCTTTTGAAAGATGAGGTTCATAGGAAAATAGAGTGTTGGGGGAAAGCCATCTAATTTGTTCCCCTCGTGATGCTATAGAAGCCGTTTCTACTAACTCCTGTGCTTCCTCCTCCGTTCTCGCCAGCTTAATCATTCCATTTTCCACATATTCAATGTCCATTCCACTGATCTCTTTTAAATCCCTTGCTAAAGAAGGATACATATCACGGCTCGCCTTCGCCAGATGATACAAAGGGCTGTTCCCCTTCAATTCGGTTTGAACGCCGAGCATGCCTGCAGCTGCTTGCGATGCTTTTCCTGCCAGTCTATCCTTCTCTATCAGGAGAACTTTCTTTCCTCTTTTGGACATTTGATAAGCAATGGAGCAGCCTATCACCCCTCCACCAACAATCAAAGCATCATACTGTTTTATCAAGCTACCTCACCCCCTGTGTAATTGTTTATAATAGGATCGGGCTGCATCTAATGGATCTTTTGAAAGCAAAATACCTGATAAGACAGCGACTCCTTTTGCTCCGGTTCCCGTAACCTCACATACGCGTTCAGGTGTAATGCCTCCTATGGCAATAGTGGGAATCGGGAGGGTTTGAACCACTTTTTCTAAGCTTGCCAAACCTCTTCCAGGCATACCCCGCTTTGAAGAGGTAGAATAGATATTTCCATAGAGCAGGTAATCCGCTCTGCTTACCATTGCCTGTTGTGCTTCTTCCACGGAATGGACAGAAGCTCCAATCTGTAAGGAAGGAAAAGTACTCTTCACTAAGCTGATATCCGCACTTTGCTGGCCAAGCTGCACCCCTCTTACATTCTTCATAAAGGCAATGTCTGCCCGATCATTGACACATAATTTTGTTAATGGAACTCCTGCTGCTACTAGTCGATCTATGGCCACAGCCATTTCTTTCCCCGTCCACTGCTTTTCGCGAAGGTGGAGCATGTCGAGATATGGATAAACGGACTTCGAGATTTTCACTAATTCTTCCACTGATTGTTTTCCTGTTGAAATCACATGTAATTGTTTTCTCGTTTCAATTCCCATAGCGAACATCTCCCGTCGGAAAAATAGGTAGATGGATAGAAAAATAATAACTGAGCGCAATCATGATGAGAATGCTCCCCAAGAAGTATCCATCATATTTGGAAAAGGTTACTCTGTAGTAATAGGTTCGTTGCCCACTTCCTTTAAAACCCTTTGTTTCCATGGCTACGGCAATTCTGTGAGCTCTTCTGATGCTCTGGGCAAGCAGGGGTATGGAATACGATTTCAATTTATGGAATACGTGCCTTATTCCTCTCCGTTCTTCAACTCCCCTGACTCTCATCGCGTTTCGTATCGTGAAGAATTCTTCAATCATAATGGGGATTAATCTGAATCCGGCCATAAAACTATACGCATACTTAGGTTTTAATCTCAGTTGCTGCATGAGGGAGTAGAAAAGCTTCACCGGTCTCGTAGTGAGAGCAAATAGTAATCCCAATATAGCGAATACGATGGTACGCAATCCAACATGGATCCCCCGATAAAAGCTCTCTTCGGTAATGTGGATCAATCCCCATTTCATCCATGTTGTTTCACCTTTCCCAAATAAAATCATTGATGAAGCTGTAGAGATGAAAACAAGAAAAAAGGGTAAAATCATTAAACTGACGGTTCTATATGAATACCCTGAGAAAACCCATAACAGGAGAAAAAAGAGAAAGCTCAAATATAACAACAAGTTAAGATAATGAATAAAAAGCAGAAATACAAAAATCCCGATCAAGGTCAAGAGCTTAAAGCTGGGATTGATTTGATGGAGCCAGGTTTCTCTATGCTCGATTTCTATATTCATATTGCTTTACTACCAGCAATCTCATTAAAGAAATCCTGGGTGAGACGCCCATTTTCAATGACCCATACTCTGGATGCAAAGTGAGTAATGATATTTTCATCATGTGTCACCATCAGAATGGTATATCCTTCTTTTTGATAGTCTCGAAGCATCTCAAGTAACGCAAACGTATTTTGAGAATCCTGGCCAAAGGTCGGTTCGTCCAATAATAGAATATCTTTATTCCTGACAAGTGACGCTGCGACGCTTAACCTGCGCTTTTGCCCCATGGATAAATGATAGGGATGATGATGTTTGTATGGATCAAGCTTGAATCGCTTCAATAGTGCATGCACCTTTTCCTCCACTCTTCCTTCATCCACTTTCCCCCGCCGAAAAGTATACGCAACTTCATCAAACACACTGTGTGTCACAAACTGAAACTCGGGATTTTGAAAAACAAACGTACATTCCTCTGGAACATTCTTTCCTTTCACCTGTCTTCCATATAATTCATACGTACCGGTCGTTTGGATGAATTTCATGAGACTGTGGAGTAATGTTGATTTCCCGGCTCCGTTCTTTCCGGTGATTGCAATCCATTCACCTTTAAAGCTGACGGCATTTTGGAGTTGGATTTTTTCCTCTTTTTGTATATACCCTTTAAAGTTCTCCAGCTTTAAATTCGTTTTTCCAAACGGGGCAACCTTCTCCGGAGGGTGTGAAGAAAGATAATCATTCCACGCTTCCGGATACCATACCCCGACTATTTTCAATGTTTCCTTGAAATTTGATAAAATGTGAGCCTTTGGTCCATCAGCCACTATCCTTCCATTAGCATCGAAAAGAATAATACGATCAATGATCTCTAGTACGTGACTCAGCTTATGCTCAACGATAAGTAACGTTTTATCTTTACATGTCGTCTTCACTGTTTCCCATACAGATTTTGTGCTTTCTTCGTCTAACATGGCTGTAGGCTCATCCAGAAATAGTGTTTGGGGATGGAGCGCAAGAGCAGAAGCAATGGCCAATTTTTGCTTCATTCCCCCTGATAGAGTGGAGATTTTTGTATGGGAATCCGTCAGACTTAAATTCACTTTCTCTAACAGATTTTTAATTATCTCTCGCATTTCGTCTCTTGGAATCTGGTTGTTCTCCAAAACAAAGGCAATTTCCTCATCTACATAGGGCATACAAAATTGAGCATCCGGATCTTGAAAGACATACCCGAAAGATTCAGGACGCTCAATCGAGTCAGCTTTCATCGGCACATCTATCGAATGGGGTATGACACCGGATAAAACCTGGAGGAGTGTGGATTTGCCACAACCAGATGGCCCGAGCAGCAATGCCTTTTCCCCGTCTTCAATCGTAAGGCTTACGTCTTTAAACATCAGTTTATCTGAACCGGAAAATGTAAGGCGCAGATTTTCAACATGCATCGTCCTTCCCTCCTTTACTGATTCAGGGCATCATAATCTTTTTGGTCTGCACGTCTGACCAAACTGGTTACCCCCGTTTTCTCCAGAGCCTTAACGAGATAAAAGGCACCTATGCCTGCTATCACGATGGATCCTATCAATCTGGCACCAATAAATAGAGATAAATTCCACAAAACCAGGTCTCCCATGTATCCCTTAAAGTAGTCCATCAGAATTGAGCCAAATGCTGAACCCACAGCTGCTATACAAATGATGATGACATCATAACGCTTATAGCGGGTGATAAGAAAAATCAACTCTGCAAACAAACCTTGGATTAAACCGAACAATAGTACCTCGAGACCCCATTCACTTCCCATGAGAAATTCCCCTGAAGAGGCTGCAATCTCTGCCAGAAGTGCGACGCCTGGTTTCCGAATGATTAAAAAAGCAACGGTTGCCGCCATGAACCACATACCATAGATCAGTTGATCAGCATGCAATCCAAATGGCTTTAACAAGTTGTAAACCGGTCCCCATAGCTTATAGATAATCCCAAAACCTATGGAGATCACGACCGTTACTAAAATGTCTGTCAGCTTTAATTTAGACATGTATTCTACCTTCTTTGCCCAGAGATGACTGAAACGGCCACTGCTCCAGTGTGTATGCCATTTCCCAAAACTGTAATTCATAAATGCTGCTCAAAATGAAATTCTCTTTCATTCTTTCCTTATCTGTTTGTGTCATCGTTTCTGCCAATCCATCCAGTCGCTGAATCTGTTCATCCACTAACTCCCGAAACCATTCTCCACCATAAGCTGCGATCCACTCCTGATAAATGGCCTCCTCAGGTGTACATGATTTCAAGCGTTCACCGATCTCATAATATAACCAGTAGCAGGGGAGTATTGCCGCCAGAATATCTGCGAGACCTCCATACTGTGCGGAACGATACATATGCGACGTGTAGGCATAGGCAGTAGGAGCAGGGTTGAACTGCCGTTTTTCTTCTTCCGTAATCCCTAAACGGTTTGAGAAATTTTCATGAAGGGAAAGCTCTGCTTCATTCGTTCCTACTGCGTGTGTTGCCATTCTCGATGTAGTATGTAAATCTGTTGCTTTGGCTGCACCAAGTGCCTGCACCTTCGAAAAGTGTGAGAGGTAATAGGCATCCTGCAGAATGTAGTATCTGAAGTTTTCAAGGGGGAGGGTTCCATCCCCGATACCTTTAACAAAAGGATGGTGAAAACTCGCTTCCCAAATTTCCTTCACTTCGTTTCTTAAGTACGCTGTAAATGACATAGTATCTTTCTCCTTTTCCAGACGACCCGAAATGGGCAACAAAAAAAGCCACTTTCATTATGCATACCGCATACAGAAAGTGGCTTGAGATCAGTTTGATAGAATTCGATTCTATGTGACCGTCAAACACCACTTCCCTACGCTGGTCTCAACCAGATCAGGTTCAAAGGGTCTTAAAGTCACACTTTAATCTCAGCCTTTTAGAAGGCACCCCTAGTGGATCGTCCTATGAAATTTTGTATTCGATGCTATCGTACCACGATTCTTTTACTTGTCAACACCAAAAAGAAAACCTTTCATCATTTTCACTTTGTCCTTTCCATACAAAACCAATCATATCAAAGGATACCCATTTATAAATTTAAATGAACTTCTTTTTAGAATGTGGCTCTTGTAAAGCATAATTAGGCGACTGCCGCAATTATATATATACAATCAATAGATTAAAAATTAATAAACACTAAAATAAAAGCAGGGACGGACCTCCATATTGGAGGTCCGTCCCTGCCCATCATTTAAACCATCCTTTTTCTTTTGATTGAGTGATGGCTTCGATTCGATTTTTAACTTCAAGCTTGTCGAGTATGGTTGAGATATAGTTTCGGACGGTACCCGTTTTGAGGCTGAGCTCATCGGCTATCTCCTTCGTGTTTTTCCCGTCAGCAACCAGCTCCAACACTTCTTTTTCACGGTCTGTCAGGGGGTTCTCTTCGCTATACACATCGTCCATGAGCTCTGGTGCATACATACGTTTACCCTCCATGACAAGACGAATCGAGTACGCCAGTTCTTCACTTGGGCTGTCCTTTAACAAATAACCCTTCACTCCACCTTTTAATGCACGCTGGAAATAACCGGACCTGGCAAAGGTTGTGAGGATAATCACTTTGCAATTTTCGCCTTTTAATTCCTCTGCTGCTTCAAGACCAGTCTTTTTGGGCATTTCAATATCCATGATACAAATATCCGGCTGCAGCTCGTGGACGAGGGCAATGGCTTCTTCTCCATTGCCCGCCTTTCCAACCACTTCCATATCATCCTCTAAACTAAGTAACGAGCCTAAGGCACCTAATAGCATTCGCTGGTCTTCTGCAATAACAATTCGAATCATTCCATTCCCTCCCTGTCTGTTTGCTTGATTACTTTCGGCACTCTCATAATCAAAGTGGTCCCATTCTCGGAAAAAACGTCTAAGCTCCCATTTACAAATTCTAACCGTTCTCTCATCCCGATTAAGCCGCTGCCTTTAGACAGTGTGTAATCCCCCTCGATTCCCATACCATCATCCTTCACTATGATGGTCATCTCTTTATCCGACTCTTCAATGATTAGCTCACAGTGCGACGCCTTGCTGTGTTTGACAACATTCGTCACGGCTTCTTTCAGGCACATGCTCAAGATATTTTCCAGAAAGAGTGATGCTTGGGGGATCATGACCTCATCATCCATCACGAAATCAATTTCCGCTGCCTTTAATAGCTGTTTGATCCGGACGATTTCGTCTTTTAGCCGGATCCCCCTCATCTGAGATACCATTGTCCTTACTTCACTCAAAGCCGTTCGTGCCGTTTGCTGAACATCCTTTAATTCGCTTCTGGCCAGCTCTGGATCTTTGTACACCAATTTTCTGGCCAAATCACTTTTCAGGCCGATAAGAGAAAGCTTTTGACCCAATGTATCGTGTAGATCCCGGGCAATCCTCTGGCGTTCTTCCTGCTTGACCAAGTCTGAAATACGTTTATTTGCATCTTCCAACTGATCTTCGAGCTGCACCTGTTTATTTCGATTATAAATATTAAACGGCAACAGAATGACGCTTATCCAAATGATCAGAATAAAAGGAAATTGGGATAAAAATAATTCGTCCTGTATAACAAAATTATAATTGATCGATGCCGTCGTTAATACCAGGTGGATGATATAAAGGGTTAAAAACGCCACCCGGTTTTTTATATTCCCATTATAGTAGGCAATGTAAAAAGCAAAATAAATAAAATTAAATTGAATGGTCATGGTAATGGATATCGCGATTAAAATCGATGTCCATAAATAAACCGGCCAATCCCTTGAAATAAAAGCAAATCGTAAAGAAATAAAGAACATGATGGTCAAGGAAATCCCTACAACAATTTCGATGGAAGAGGAGGACTGAAAGATAAAATAAAATGGCAGGATGCTGATGATGCTCCATATATAAGGGGAAATTCCTGATCCTTTTTGAATATTGATTAACTTTTTCGGCATTTGCACAATAAAATTACCTCTTTTACTTTCAGTTTTTTAACTATATAACCTATAGTATGACATAAATTATACCCATTTTCATACAAACAGTTTAAGAATTGTCCCACCGTATAGACAAGAAAATCGTATAAAATTCCCCATTATATAATATTAATATTTCCGATTTTGAATTGCTTTTTGCTTCTGCATGATCTCATAGGATTTATGGATGATATCCGTTAACACATCACCTTTGTAAACTCTTCCAATTTTCGTGTTTTGCTGATAGTATTCAACGATTTCATCCAATTTCTTTGATGTTTCCTTATCAACCCTTACATTAAGTTGCATTCTTCCTTGATCTGACAAGGTTCGCCCCCCTTTACCTATCTGTCTGTTAGCAACTGCTAGCACTTTGTTATCACTAGTATAACAAATGCTATCAATTATATATACCGGCAAATGACCTAAAAAAAGTGGAAAGCCCAAGCGTCAATCCGCTCAGGCTTTCCGTTCAATTCTATTTGTTTTCAATCGAGATTTTCACTGGTACGATATCCATTTTCACATTGAGGTATGAGTAATCATCTTTATTTCCATCTTTATAACCCCAGAAGCCTTCCGTTTGATCTCCTTTTTTGAAAGTCAGTTCAAAGCCTTCATCCTGAGAAAAACTATAGCTCTTCACTTCATCCTGTCCAAAGTTATCAAGAAGGCTATAGCTTATATAGTTTGCAAGAGAAGGATGCGGCGTTAATACTCCTGTATGGGGAGCAGCTTTATATTCGTAGTATTCATAGTCTTTTGTTGAAACCTTATGATCACTGATCGTATATGCATTTGTATTTAAATTTAATTGATCTCCAGAGGTAATCCACGATAAATGAATATTTTTATACGTATGTGATGATTGTGATAGATCTGACTGACTCAAATCTACTACAGAGACGCCGCCTCTACCTTTTACTTCAATGGTTTTAGCTTCGTTATCCACTATCATCGCCGTATCTTCATCGATACCATAGGCGAATTCATTTTCTTCTCCATGTTCAGCATTGGTTGCAATTAAACGCCCCAATCGTGCTTTTTTATCAAAGTGCTGATCCACGATACCATACGGGAAGAATCCTAATCCCTTCTCAAGATATCCAGGTCCACCTTCTTGTTGAGACATCCCGTCATACGTATCTGTAAAGCCTTTTGTTAGAGTCTCATAGCTTCCACCACCTGCGATCATCACATCGCTCATGATTGCAGCTCCTGCACTTGTACCGCCAAGAACGGCTCCAATACGATAGATTTTCCAAATGCTTTCAAGAGCCATTGACTTCGATCCATCTTCGTTTAGTAGGGATCGAGTGATATCCGTTTGATCACCTCCTACAAACCAAATGGCATCATACTCTAGAATCCTTTCTGCCAAATCTGGGTTATTCTTATTATCTGACCATTGGGATTCGTCTTCTCCCGTCCCTTTAAAGTCATGATTGGATAAAGGAAGAATGTCGATTCTTTCAGTTGGAACACCGTATGAGGAAAGATCCTCTTTAAATGCTTTTGATGACTTCAAACTGGAACTTGCTGCAGGGATAATCCCGATTTTCCCATTTTCCCCAGCACGATTAATAAATTCCTGGTACACTTCTTCATTGCTGCTCCCTAAAGCTCCGCCGACGATCACCAAGCTTCCCTTTGTTTCAGGATCAAAAGAATTCTCAGGCATTTCTAATGATGATTCCTTAAACTCTTGTGTCAGACGGTCTTTCTCATTAAAGCGGACCGAAACTGGAGAGACATCCATTTTCACATGCAATAAAGAGTAAGAATCTTTTTGACCATCCTGATAACCCCAATATCCGTTTGTTTCATCTGTCTGTTTGAATCCGAGCTCAAAACCATTTCCTTCACTATCATAAAGGTAACTATGTACCTCACTTACTGCTTCATTGTCCACCAGGGAATACGATAGGTATTGCGGGAGTGCTCCATAGGATGATAGAACACCCGTAGCTGGAAGAGGCTTAAAGTTATAATATTCATAGTCTTTTGTTTCAACCTTATCCCCGCTCATCGTAAATTCTTTCGTTTTCGCATTAAGTTCATCACCAGGAGATAGATAACTAAGATCAACGTTCTTTATTTCTTTTCCTGTGGAAGTTGATTGTGCTACATCTATAACCGTGATGTTACTTCTTCCTAATACTGAAATCGTTTGTTTTTCATTGTTAACCACCATCGCCGTATCTTCATCAATTCCATAGGCGAAGTGATGTTTGTTTGTTTCGTAATGGATGGCTGTAGCCACTAGTCGGCCAAGTCGAGATCTTTCATTAAAATGTTGATCCACAATCCCCCATTGGAAGAATCCAAACCCTTTTTCGATATATACAGGTGCATATTCTCCATCTGGATTGGATACGTCTTCCGTTATGAACTCTTGACGAAGACCTCCTAAACTGTCACCGCCTGTAATCATCACATCACTCATGATGGCTGCTCCTGCGCTTGTCCCACCAAGAACGGCTCCTTCCCGGTAAACATTCCAAATTTCATCTAAAGCTTTCGTGTTTTTCCCATTTTCCTTAACTAATGTGTCTGTGATCTTAAGTTGATCTCCTCCGACAAACCAAATTCCTGTCATTTTCTTGATTTTTTCTGTTATTTCTTTCTTTTGAGCATTATTTTTCCATTTGCTTTCGTCTTCCTCTGTACCTGAGAAATCGTGAGCAGATAGAGGAAGGATTTCAATTGATTTTTCATCTACTCCATACGACATCAAATCTTCCTTAAATTGATTTGATGACTTCAGAGAGCCTGAAGCAGAGGGAACGATACCAATCTTCGCTTTCCTTTTTCCACCTGATAGTTTGATGAATTCTTCGTAAACAGCCGAGTTGCTGCTACCTAAAGCTCCTCCGACAATCACTAGATTCCCCTTGATGCTGCTCTCGTTTTCCTTGGCAAATACACTGGAAGTTGCCAAGCTGATTATAACTGTAAATACAGTCATAATCATGAATAGTTTCTTCGTTTTACCCCAATAACCATTCATCAACATTTCTCCCTTCTATTAATCTATTTTCAATTAATTATTATGCAATTTCCATGCCAACTCAGAAGTCTCTGAATTATCAGTCATTTAAGAAGAAAAGGGTTAAAATTGGATGTTTATGGTGAGGTTATAAATGAACCAATAACAAAAAAACCTCTACATTCGTTTGGTTTCGAATGTAGAGGGTGCAGCTTATATCGATTATCCGATATTTTCCTCGCAATATGAAAGAAGGAGACTTTCTTCCTCTTCTTCTAATTCAAAGTCAAGATACGACTCAGTGTTTCTTTCTACAATGGTCGACTGTACGATCCTGGAACCGTTCTCGTCTCGAACAAAAATGACTTTTATGTAAATACCCTGTTCTCTGTAAAGCTCATCATCCTCAGGTACTTCAATATCAAGAATAACTTCATATCGATCTCCATTTAGTATACCGGTAGGATCTTTCAGTTCCTCGGCACTATGACTGGTAATGTTCATTTATCTAACTTCCTTTCAATGTGTAACAAGTTTCTTTCATCATCCTATTATACACCTAAACAGGTGGATTTTAAAAACGTATTCCTCTAATCAGCCTAATAAGTAAATGAATGGGCTTGCTCCCCAAACTTCGTTATAATAGAAGCAGATACGAAGTTTAAGGAGAGAATGCAATGAATTCTAAAGAGATGCAAGAAAAAATCATTGAAAATTATCAAAAGGACGAGCATATGATGATTCTTGTGTTTGCGCAATGGTGTGTGAATCACGACCTTGACCCTGCAACCCTTTATCAGAAAGCCTACCCCCATCAAGGGGAAAATCCCGCATTAATGCAAGGAATCGACTTAACGGTCCCTAAAGAGGAGTCTGAAGAAATTCCCGACACGACTATACTGGGTGTCCTCTCCCTATTTGGAAATGACGACTTGGCTCATGTCGTCACAGAAGAAATCAGCAAGCGCCCTGGTAACAAGGGATAATAGTAAGAGGGACGGAACTTCACAAGGTCCGTCCCTCTATTTTTATTCACATATTACTTTAAGCCTCATCCACCGTTTGAAGGAGCTGAAAAAGGAAATCATATATGAGCTCGTAGGAAGCAAGCATCGTCAGTCCTTCATGAAAATCAGGGAGATCGTTTAAAGAAATGTTTAAATCCCATAAACCATCCTCACCATTAAACAATAAGTCATAAGATGATTCGCCTTTAAGAGTATTTTCCAAGTAATGCTCAATTTGACTGCGATATTTTTTTTGAAGCTTCAGTCCCAGCATCGCATCATACGTTCCAAACACGTCGTCCACTTCTATTGAAACAGCCTCCACCCCAATCACATCAAACCATTCCAATTCCAGGAAGACGAACTCGTTTTTATGTTTTTTTAAGTAGGTGATAGGCTGATCGAGAAATACTAGAGATTCTTGAGCGATTAGTTCTTCCGTTTCCTTCTCGCAACGCTCGATATATGCTTCTTTAAATCGCGAACCGGATTCACGTGCAGTTATCTTCTCAGCATCCAATAATCCATGCTTTTCTACATATTCTTTTTCCTGTGGAAATAAAGCAACGCTACCATTTGTTTCTTCGATATACTGCAACAATCTTTTTCTTAACATCCTTTACCCTCCGTAAATGTAATTTGTCTGCTTCTTGTATGTACTACTCTAACTCTAAGTATACAGGACAGTGATCACTTCCCAGGATTTCAGAATGAATTTCTGCACTCTTTATTGCAGGGGATAAACGATTTGACACAATAAAGTAGTCAATTCTCCACCCAATATTCCTTTCACGGACATTACTCATATAGGACCACCAACTAAAGGCATCTTCCTTTGTTGAATGGATATATCGAAAGCTATCGACAAACCCTTCCTGCAGGAGCAACGTCATTTTCCCGCGCTCTTCATCTGTAAAGCCTGAATTCCCCCGATTTGATTTGTCATTTTTCAAATCTATTTCGGTATGTGCGACATTCAGGTCCCCACATAGAACAACAGGTTTATGTTGATCCAAATCATGAAGATACTTCCTTAAAGTATCCTCCCACTCCAGACGTTCAGCGATTCTTGACAGATCCCTTTTTGAATTAGGGGTATATACATTCACCAAATAAAAAGAATCAAATTCACAGGTAATGATCCTTCCCTCTGGCTCTATATGGTCTTCATTGAAACCATATGAGACAGCCAGCGGTTTCTTTTTAGTGAAAACGGCCGTTCCTGAATATCCCTTTCGCATCGCATAATTCCAATATTGATGGTATCCCTCTAATTCTAATGAGATTTGCCCTTCTTGAAGCTTTGTTTCTTGAAGGCAAAAAATATCTGTGTCCATATGCTGAAAATAATCTAAAAATCCTTTTTTCACACACGCTCTAATTCCATTTACATTCCATGATACTAATTTCATATTAATCTATTTAACTCCTTTACTCATAGCAATACTCTTTATTATCCTACCATAAAATCACCCGAAGGCATTTATTATACTAATATAATATAGGAAATCACCTGTTATTATTCTGATATAGTTTCAGCTTTCCATTGATATTTTCGCACAATAAAAACCATGCCTGCGCATGGTTTTATCGTTTATTTTTTCGATTATATGATTGAGTAGAAGATTTTTTTCTTGTTTTTCTCCCTTTAAAGTCAGGCTTCTTATCTGCTGCTGTCCCTTCTGAAGATGTTTGTTGTAGAGAGTTAGAGGACTTTCTGCTCGTCATTTGTTTATCTTTGAAATCGTCCTTTTCCCTTGTCAAGGATTCCCGATCCTTGCTTTTCCTATTTCCTTGTCTATTATCTCCCTTTTTCTTAGAGGGTATTTTTGACTTTAGAGAAATGGTATTCCCCAGGTTTTGCTTTTGAATTCGACTATTCAGCTCTGCTTCAATTCCGTCCAGGAGGCTTCTTTCTTCAGAAGAATAAAGGGTATAAGCTAAGCCTGTTTCACCTGCTCTCCCGGTTCTTCCAATTCGGTGAATATAGGTCTCGGCATTCTCAGGCATGTCATAATTAAATACGTGAGTGACTCCCTCAATATCCAATCCCCTGGAAGCCACGTCAGTCGCAACTAACATTGGTACGTCGCCTGTTCTAAATTGTTCCATAACACTTTCACGCTTCTCTTGTGGGATATCCCCATGAAGTTCAGCCACTTTAAACCCTTTTGACTTCAGCACTTGATATAATTTCGTCACCCGTCGTTTCGTTCGGCAAAAAACGATGGATTTACTTGGTTGAAAGGCCTCTATTAATTGAATGACTGTGTCTTGCTTGGCCCGATCCACTGTAAAGATGGCAAATTGATTAATGGAAGTGGATTTTTCAGCTTCCTGCACCTCGATAAATTGGGGAGTTTTCATATATTTGCGACCCAATTTTTTGATTTCAGCAGGTATCGTCGCTGAAAATAACATCGTTTGACGATGAGCTGGCGTTTTCCTTAAAATTTCTTCGACTTTATTAAGAAAACCTATTTGCAGAAGTTGATCTGCTTCATCAATGACCAAAAACATAAGATGAGATAGATCGAGATTCCCTCTTTTCAGATGATCCAATAGTCGTCCTGGAGTTCCAACCACAATATTCACATTCTGTTCCAGTTCCTGAATTTCCTCCTCATGGCTTTTACCACCATAAACGGAGAGAACGCTATAACCTTTGTTTTTCGTTGTGAGCTTTCTTATTTCACTTGTTATCTGGATAGCCAGTTCACGTGTCGGGGTAATAATCAAACTCTGAATATGATGTGTGTTGGATTTACTTTTCTCCAGAATGGGTAAAACGTAAGCAAAGGTTTTTCCCGTCCCGGTTTGAGCCTTGGCTATGACATCTTTTCCCTCCAAAAGGGTCGGTATCACATTTTCTTGTATGAGTGTCGGTTTACTTATACCATTAGTAGACAAGTTTTTCTGAAGACCTTTTGATAGTCCCAGTGATTCAAACGAGTTCATTGATCATTCCTTCTTTCTTAAAACGAGATTTGACTTGTCTACTAATAGTGAACGTTTCGTGGTGAAAATGCAAGAACAAAAAGGATCCCGAATTGGAATCCTTTTTGTTAAACATATTCTATTCATTTCAACTAGAACGTTAATGTAACGTCTGCGTCTTTTGCGAATTCAAGGAATGTGACAGCTCCACCCACTTCTATTCCATCCACAAATGCTTCTTTATCTAAGCCCATTACATCCATAGTCATTTGGCACCCAATAAAGGATACCCCCATCTCCTGTGCCATTTCTACTAACTCAGGAATGCCGGGTACGTTCGCTTTTGTAAATCCTTCTTGGAAGTGTTCTTTTCCTTCTGGCATCGGAAGCTGTTTGTGACCTTCTTTATGGATGAGATTTAATCCTTCAAATGTAAAGAATATGGCTACTTCTTGATCTGTGGCTGCCGCCGCAGTTGCTATATTGAATACTTTATATGCATCAAATAATCCACCGTTACTTGCGATAATCGCTACTTTTTTACTCATTTTTATTCCTCCAGTTAATTTATATTTCGTTTATTGGAACATGATTCATACATTATACCTTAAGTGGTATTTACAAAGTCAAAAAGGTGGTTATTCTGTCGGGCCTTCCCACGACATCATTCCACCAGTCATATTAATGACATTAAAACCCTGACTCTCAAGAAATTGAGCTGCTTGTCCACTTCTTCCGCCTGAACGGCACACCATAATATATTCTTTTGTCTTATCTAACTCATCCATACGACTTTCAATAGAACCTAATGGAATATGTTTAGCGGCAGGTATCATTCCTGAAGCTACTTCTTCATCTTCACGAACATCTATCATATTTAATGATTCATTTTCATCAATTAATAATTCTTCAACTTGTTTAGCAGTTAATTGTTTCATTGAGTATTCCTCCTAGTTCTTTGTGTTATTTGAACAACTTTATGTACATATAATATACCTATATGGGTATATTGTCAACCAAATAAAAACGCGATCACCTAATGATCATCGCGTTCTTGTGTGCGCTCCATATACTACTTCTTTATAAACTCTGTTATTTCCTGAAAGATTTCTTCTCTAATCGTATTCACCTTTGAAAAGTCCATGGCTCTTATATAGATGGACTCAAGTTGTTCACGGAGGCATTTAGCTTCTTTAAGATATGAGATTGCTTCTTTCATTTTATCCTTATAGGATTTTGTTGTTCGTTCTATGTCGGCAGCATATTTCTCATCGGTCCCTTGGGTGATGCATCTTTCATACATATCGATGATTTCATCAGATTCCCGATCCGGGAAATATTCATGTGGTGCTGTGCTATCGAAAATAGCGATTCCTTTTTCTCGTATGATTAACATATCAAGACTATTGGGGTCAAATCCACAATGATAAACCTCTACATCATAGCCTTTTTCTTCTCCGGCAGAAGCAATTTTCTTTAACATCGTTGATTTTCCAGATCCTGCACGCCCTTTGATAAAGTAACGCTTCTCGACATCCTCTGTTAAATTCTGAATGTAGTCAACTGCTCCATCAGGAGTCGCGGCGCCTAAGAACCGATGTTTGACTGTAGAAGATTTAGAAAGGTTCTTATCTTCAAAGAAGAGTGAAATTAACTCATTTGTCAATTCATTCGCTTTTGTGAAGTTCATATTGGAAATGTAGATTTCTTCAATGTCATCATGGGCACGAAGGGATGCAGCAAAGGTATCGTATGCTTTCTGAAAGAATGAGGCAATTTTATCATTTAACCCAAGGATTTCCTCTTTGTGTGGCAAGAGTTTCTTTGAGTCCCATGCCACTCCTAAATTAACATATTCCTCAATAACCCCAGGAGCTTTCGGTTCTATAATATGAGGAGCCGTCCCATCCACAATGCCTACCCCAAATTCAGGGAGGAGAATGCCATCGATTGAGTGATTATCGGAAGCGCAATGTAAATAATCAACCTCTAACCCTTTACCTTCAAATCGTTCTCCAACCGACTTCATCAATGAGGATTTACCTGTCCCGGGACCACCCTTCAGGATATAAACCCTCTCTAATCCATCTAACACCGAATCATATAGGCTGTAAAAACCTTTTGCCGTATTTCCCCCAGCATAATAATGACGAACCTTACCTGTCATGAAATCACCCTTTCACATCATTTATTTAAACATATGATGTGAGATCTAAATAGGTGAATACCCATCTAAAGTGGAAACGGCTTGAGCATAAAAAACATTTCCACGAATGGGAAATGCTTTTAATGTATAGCCGTGAATCAATCGTCTCCGTTTAGAAAATCACCGATTCCACCAAGTAAACTTCCCTCACCAGTCGAACGACCTCCACCCTGGGGAGCACTTGCATAAATTCTTTCTGCTAAACGACTGAATGGAAGTGACTGAATCCAGACGGTTCCAGGTCCACGGACCGTGGCAAAAAACAATCCTTCTCCGCCAAGGAAGGCAGATTTAATTTTTCCAACATATTCGATATTGTAGTCCACATCTTTCGTCATGGCCACTAAACAACCCGTATCTACCCGTAACAACTCCCCAGGTTGAAGTTCTTTTCTATAAATCGTCCCTCCGGCATGAAGAAAGGCTAACCCGTCGCCCTCAAGCTTCTGCATAATAAATCCTTCACCACCGAAGAAGCCAGTTCCTAATTTCTTTTGAAAATCGATTCCAACGGATACTCCCTTCGCTGCACATAGAAAGGCATCCTTTTGACAAACAACTTTCCCTCCTAATTCACTGAGATCAACCGGGATGATTTTTCCTGGATAAGGAGCAGCGAATGATACATGCTTCTTACCCATCCCCTCATTGGTAAATACGGTCATGAACAAGCTTTCACCCGTTAATACACGTTTTCCTGCACCAACAAGCTTACCCAAAAATCCCCCGGTCCCACTACCCTTGGATCCATCTCCAAAGATTGTTTCCATCCCGATTCCGTCTTCCATCATCATCATTCCACCAGCTTCGGCTACGGCACTTTCTCCTGGATCCAATTCTATTTCAACGAACTGCATATCATCTCCATGTAATTTGTATTCAATTTCATGTGAATTCATTCCTTGTTCCTCCTTCTATTTTCAAGCATATTTACCTATTCTTCAAGACAGATACATTTCCCTTCTCTCATTCTATTTTCGCAATAATGAGATTTCATACAAAAAAACACACTCCGACACGTATCTGCTCGTGACGGAGTGTGTTTCCACCATGATTATGGTTTAGGAATGTTCTTACCGTAAAAGATTTCATCCATTTCCATTTTCACTTTATCTGTAATTTCATCCATTTCACTTTCATCCAGCTTTTCTTTTGAATAGCCGAATAAATAGTTATTTAAATCAAAATCTTTCAACTTACATTTTGTATGAAAGATATTCTGAGGATACACATTTACATCGATCATGTCATACTCATCTTTGATTTCCTCTGGAATGTAATTCTGAATCGAATTAATATCATGATCGATAAATAATTTTCGTCCATTGATATCACGTGTAAATCCTCTCACCCGATAATCCATCGTCATGATGTCTGTGTCGAATGAGTGAATAAGATAATTCAACGCCTTAAGTGGAGAAATCTCCCCGCAAGTAGAGACATCGATATCTGCCCGGAAAGTAGAAATCCCTTCGTGAGGATGATACTCAGGGTACGTATGAACCGTAATATGGCTCTTATCAAGATGCATCGTAACTGTGGATGGTAGTGGTCCCGGAGATTCATCAAAATGTTCCGTGGGTACTTCAACTATCGGTCCTTCAGACACCAGGATTGTCACACTCGCACCCTGTGGGACATAATCCTGCTTAGAAACGTTCAAGACGTGTGCGCCAATAATATCCGATACATGTGTCAGGATCTTCGTTAACCGATCAGCGTTATATTGTTCATCGATATATTCAATATACGCTTCACGCTCTTCGCGGGTCTTGGTGTAGCAAATATCGTACATATTAAAACTTAATGACTTCGTTAAGTTATTAAATTCATGTAGTTGAATTCGTTCTTCATGAGATAATTTCATCGTGAATTTCCCCTTATATGTAAGTTTGTCGTGCCTGCCTATGCTTTTATCTTACCCAGAGCCAACCATACTAAAACAGGTTCTTTTGATTGAAGATGGTTGAGAATGGGTACTGAACATAGTGAATAAGCATTTCCCTTTTTACTTATTTATTAATTTGGATACAATGGAAGATAGAATGGAGTGTTAGCGATTGAGACGATTGTTTTTACTTATTATGATAGTTGCTTTTGCCTATATATCAAAACCCGCATGGGAAGACAAAGTGGAAGCAACAGAATTCGATTCTGTGCTCACAAAAATTGAAGAAATAAAGAACAGTCCAAAAGTGAAAGACACCTTCAATCAACTATACAACGAAGTAAACCTTCTGCTCATTAAATTGGACGAGTCATTTAGAGATCTCGAAAATCCCTCTAATATAAAGGAAGAGAACCCTGTAGAAAAACCAACTTTAACAGTACCAAGTGATCAAACCTTCTCTATCTATAATATTGAAATGGGAGATTCAAAAGAGAACCTTGAGCAAGAGCTGGGAGAAGCAAAGAGACATTCCACTAATGAATACGGAGTTTCCTGGTATGCCTATCACGAAAACTACCGTAATTTCTTAATGGTTTCTTATGATGAAAATAACCAGGTTAATGGGCTTTACACCAATCAAGACCTCCTTTCCTCCTCATCGGGAATTGAAATGGGGGTATCCAAAGAGGTGGTTCAGAATGAACTCGGTGAACCACTCTCAAACATCCGAAAAGGATTGACTCTATATCAACTCCAAAACAATGGAGAACAGGAAGTCTATCAAGTGGATGGAAGCTACGTAACTGTGTTCTATGACAAGCATGAAAACGACACCGTCACGGCCATACAAATAATCGATGAAAGCCTGGAAGCAAATAAGAAGAATTTCTATTCAGAAGCGAGTTCCGAGTTGAAGGAAGGATTTGAATTCCAGCTTTTTGACCTCACAAATGCTACTCGTGTGGAAAAAGGATTAAATGCACTCTCTTGGGACGATCAAGTCAGGGACACGGCAAGAAAACATAGTCTGGACATGGCGGAACAGAACTATTTCAGTCATACCAATCTCGATGGCGAATCCCCATTCGACCGCATGGAAGAAGATCAGGTAGCCTTTCGTACGGCAGGAGAAAACTTAGCCTATGGGCAATTAAGTTCCATCTTCGCCCATGAGGGATTGATGAACTCAAAAGGGCACAGGGAAAACATCCTTCAACCCCATTATGAACATTTAGGTGTCGGAGTCGCATTCAACGGAAAAGCACAGCCGTATTTCACAGAGAACTTCTTTAGTAATTAACATTGATCTTCATAACCACTAAAAAAGCAAGTGAGTAACGCTCACTTGCTTTTTTTTGCTGAACGTGGCCTTTGAGTTATGATTTAGATGGAGGAACATCGCATCCATTTTCGTCACAAGCCATACCATCGGTTCCCAGTGGCTGGAGCGAATCCGTCTGATTCTCTTCTTCCCATACTTTTTGGATGGAGCTTAAAAATACGTCACTTGGCTGTGCACCTGAAATAGCATATTTGCGGTTGATCACAAAGAATGGGACACCTTGAACACCTATTTGTCTTGCTTCTTTTTCATCGGCTCGGACATCCTGTGTGAATTCATCACCTTCTAGTACAGCTTGTGATTCTTCAGCATCCAATCCGGCTTGTTCTGCTAATCCTACCAGCGTTTCCTTGTCACCGATATGCTTTGAAAGAGTAAAGTGAGCGTGTAACAGCATTTCAGTAAGCTCTGTCTCTTTTCCTTTCGTTTTTGCATATTTTGTCAGGCGATGTGCATCGAATGTATTCGTTGGAATACTGGTATCAAAGCGGAAGTCCAGACCTACCGTTGCTGCTTGTTTCGTCATGCTGTCAGTCATGTTTTTTGCTTGTTCAAGAGAAGTTCCATACTTTTTCGAAAGAATTTCCTGAATGCTCATGTCTGTATCCACAGGTGCATCGGGATCTAACTCAAAGCTCTTGAAAGCAATCTCAACTTGATCTCTTTCAGGGAATTGTTGGAGAGCTTCCTCTAAATGACGTTTCCCTATATAACAAAATGGACATACATAATCTGACCAAATTTCAATTTTCATCCTATACACCTCTATTTACATTATCAATTCGTATCTGATCGTACCATAAATCGCATATTTCCACTTTTTATTTGCTCATGGCTTACGAATATGGAGGCTTTCTTCTCGTTCTTCTTTTCACCCTGGCTGCATGACACCGATCACAAATTGGAAACCCGAAGTTTGGAGGTAATTTCTTTCCGCATTGTTTACACGTCTGACTCATACTGGTGACCTCTGTCCTGAGACTTTCGTGTACTCCATCGGCGATTTCACTTCTAACCCTCTCCCAGTAATAGGCCTCCGTTTGTCTTCCCAATCGATATAAGAATAATAGATGCAGACCGACAGCCTTGTAGGATACTTCTTTTTGTTCCAGGTTTTTGTTATTTATAGGTGGTTCGGGTAATTCTTCTCCGTGTACAATGGCGTTCATGCACTCTAGCCACTGCTCGGTTAACTGAGCCTCTTTTTTCGAAAAAGGGAGATGTAAAAATCCGTACAGATCATTCAATGTAAGCTTCGCCTCGATATCGGTTCCTCGAATGAGTTCATATAACTCCCTCTCCTCGAATAGGGAGGCTTTTTCCGTGCCATAAGGACTTTTGAATTTCTCCCAAAAGTAGAAAAACGTATCAAGGTCATGGTAATAGCGTTGAAAACGTTCAAACACAGCGCTTGTCGGTGCGATGGCAAATGTTTCGAGAGATCGATCAGGCTGATCTAACAGATGTTTCATTACTTTAATATCCTTTGTAAAAGCTACTTTCCCTTCATTGTACAGTCCTTTTCTGCCGGCACGACCGGCAATCTGCTTTACTTCCTGGGATGTCAGCCTTCTCCTTCTCGTTCCGTCAAATTTATCGGTTTCCAGGAATACGATTCTTCGTATCGGTAAATTCAAGCCCATTCCGATTGCATCAGTTGACACAATCATGTTTGTCTTCCCTTTAATGAATTGCATCATTTGTTTCTTTCTTGTTTCAGGAGGCATACTGCCGTAAATCATGCTGACCTTATGTCCATTATTTTGCAACCTTGATGCCGTATCCAATACCTTCTTGCGGGAAAAGCAGACGAGTGCATCTCCTTTTTTGGCATGCCGCAATTGGAATTCTTTCGATTCGACCTGCAAAGGAATTTCTCTTTTGTAATCATGGACTTCAATGTTTCCTTCACCCACTAATTCCATTAGCAGCTCCCGGACATTTTCACTTCCGATAATATGTACCTCTTTTGCTTTTGCTTTCGTAATCGCACGGTACCATGAAAAACCTCTATCTTGATCGGCGAGCATCTGAGCCTCATCGATTACAATCACTTCATATTCGTCCTTTTCACGGAACATCTCTACGGTAGACGATACGTGCTTTGCCAAAGGGACTTCTTTTTCCTCTTCTCCTGTTTTCAGATTACAGGGTACTCCATCTGTGTTCAATGTATCAAATACCTCCAGGGCGAGGAGGCGGAGTGGAGCTAAATACATGCCGCTTTTCGCTTCTTTCATCCGGCTTATGGCATGATGGGTCTTCCCTGTATTCGTTTCACCGATATGGAGGGTATACTTGATATCACCCCGGAATGAAGGACTATACTCCCTTCCAAAAATATCTTCCATCATTCGCTGTTCTTCTTCCTGCTTCCTTTTCAACTCTGTTAGCTCAGCAGCCTTTCTCTTCTCTCGCTCTGTTAAATCTCTTTCATAAATGGAAAGGTGAATATCCTCATCAAAAGGAACTTCTACAACCTGATATAAGTCCACAACATACTCCTCTTGAATCATTGTGAAAAAGGTTGACTTCAACGTAAGGAGAAAATGGTGACTAAGCCTGCTCAATCGTTCTTCCGATAAGGGCTGACCGAATACATCATCGTATTCAGACAATAATTCTTCAGGCATATGACTCAGGAGTGAGCGGTATACAATTTGCTCTGAATAATAAAAGATGAAACGCTCGTACGGATAGAAATAGGTTTCATATTCCCATACGTGTCCATCCCAGTTTTCACTCTTCTTGTGAATGGAGCCTGTAAATTCCT
Source organism: Rossellomorea sp. NRS-1567 (assembly GCF_050467885.1). Taxonomy (NCBI): domain Bacteria; kingdom Bacillati; phylum Bacillota; class Bacilli; order Caryophanales; family Bacillaceae; genus Rossellomorea; species Rossellomorea sp. NRS-1567. The sequence goes on from NZ_JBITPL010000030.1 coordinate 145,706, forward strand.
TAAGGAAATCAGATATCGTTGTAAAAGAATCACTAGTGAAGTTTCCTTCCTCTTCCAGTTTCTCTTCCAGCATATATGGTTCAGTATGGCGATACTTTGTTTTTAATCCCAGATCTTGTACAAATTTTTTAGCAAATAAATGGCGTAACTCCACATACCAATACAGTTCAAGCTCATCCATTTGCTTGTTTATGAAGGAGAGGATCTTTTTTTGAATATCTTTTTGAAGGGCTGCTTGCTTTTTTTCTTCGTGTTTTTTTAAATAGTTTTCTCTAACATGTTGATGGCGCTCTTTCCAATCGTTTGCTGAAGGTGGATATTCCATTAACCAGTTTAAAATATGAAATGGCTGAAAATCTCTTATCTCATTGCGAAATAACTTGTTAATCAGTTTCTTATCTGTCCCTTCGATATCATAACCTTCATTTCTTAAGAAGGCTTTTTTATGGCTTCGAAGAACATCATTGGTTACCTTGTTAAGCCAGATATTAGTCCAGATGTTGTGAAAGAAAGCACTTCTTTCTGTAACATAATCCTGAAATGAAGGCAAATTCTCATGTTTCTCTAAGTAAAGTGTGATATCATCTTCTATTTTTCGTTTTGTTTCTTCTACGGCTTCTTCACGAAGTATTTGAAGGTTTTGCATGGTAAGACCCCTTTATATGTTTTACACGTTATCCCTATATGTACTTTATAGTGTATGTATTTCTTCTATATCTAACAAATCTCTTGCTTACAAATAGTTCATTATAGCATACAAGCTGCCCCTGAATGATGATAAATGAAAACAGAACTACGCGGGGCCCCATAGTTCAGGGCATGCATGTCATTGCTTGCCTCTCTCAATCGCTTCACCAACCGCTTCCGTTAGTTCCTTGGTGAGCTCGTGCACCATTTTATCAAATGTAGATTCAAGGATTTTAGCCAGTGAACTTGTGGATTCAATCGTGAGACACCCCGTGATAGCCGTGATGGAAGAGTTTACTTCATCAGCCTTAAAAAAACCTTCACCTGTAAACTTTTGATTGATCCCCCTTAATATGAACATGACTTCGGATGGTTCCTTCCATTCTGTAACCAGTACCTTCACATGCACCGTTTTGCTCAACACTCCAAAATGCAGGGTGAATTTCCAAGTCGATTGAACATCTGAAACAATGGTATGCTCTTTGTACCCTGGAACAAGAGGAGCCCAGGCATTCATATCACGAATGAATTCCCATACATGTGAGCGTGATGCATGAACGTTAACGTGATGAATTCCTATTCCCATGAGAGTACCCCCTTCCTTATTAAATGAGATGTCCGTGAATAGTATGTAGGGTAATAGGCTATTATGACTGGTCGGAGTGAGTAAAAAAAGAAGCTTCACAAGGAAGCCTCCTATTTCATGTTATTTACGATCTCGAGAACTTCATGGAGCTCTTTGATTTCATAATCAGGGATAATATCTTGAGGTTTTTGCTGACGTCGATTAATCCAAACCGTTGTGATACCGAGATTTGAAGCCCCGCGAATGTCTGTATTTAAATTATCTCCTACCATGATCACTTCGTCCTTTTGAAGCTTAAGCCTCTCTAAAGCATGAAGAAACATTGCTGAATCCGGTTTCCCTCTACCGATATCTCCTGAGATGATAATTTCTTCAAAATAAGGCACGAGTTCAGGTGTCTTATCAAGTTTTGTATTCTGTAAATGAGGTGAACCATTCGTTAATAACAACAGTTGAAAATTTCCCTTCACTTCATTTAACACACGAAAGGTATCTTCATACACGTAAGGTTTCTCTTTTCTTTCTTTGCGGAATCGCTCGGATAATTCTGCCCCAAGCTCTGCATCCGTAATGCCTAAAGATTGTAACCCGGACGTCCAGGCCTTTTTGCGGTAAGTTGGGACGATTTCTTTCATCTTAAGGAAGCCTTTATCATGTTCATCCAGGAAGTCTCCCCAAAGTCCTTCAAAGGGGTTAATACCAATATTCTGTGTGAATTCATATGTATCATAGGTTGAATACAACTTTGTCGCAGCTTCTCTGACACTAAGCTCTAAATCTTGGGGATCCACCCCCACTTTCGTCTGTGCATAACGGCAAGTTGCTTTAAATGCTACTTCAATACTTTTGGAGTCCCATAATAATGTGTCATCTAAATCAAACATGATGGCTTTAATCATCTTTCTCTCTCCTTTTTTCGTTTACGTTAATCTTATATTTTAGATTACTAGCTATACGGGAATTAGTAAACCAGGAAGAAAAATAAATTATCCTTACGTTATTATCAACGTTTTTAGGGAATACAACTAAAAACAACGTTTATTGAGGTGAACTTTACATGTGGATTGTATATGCAAGTATTGCGTTAATTGTGGTTGCTATAGTCATGTTGGGAGTCGCACTTATGAAAACAGTGAAGACGACCCGACCCGTTATTAATGAAATGAATCAAACGGTGGCAAACATTCAAACCAGAATGGACAAAATTTCTTCCGAAACGAACCAGCTACAAGAAACACAAGGAGAGATTCAGGGAGATATCGAATACAAAAAGACGACCATCACCAACACCGTTCAAGAAGTCAAACGCACACCAGAAGTATTGAAAGGATTTTTAGCCAGCTTGAAGAAATAACACATGATCACCTTACTCTTTAGTGAGGTGACCTTTTTCGTATGTTAAAACAGTTTACATAATATAATTAAAGTTCACCTCCCCCTCCTCGCTTCCATCCCCTGCTTTAAACATGATACAATCGACTGGACTAGTAATGAGGAGGAGATGGTATGAAAAAATGGGCATTTGTTTCGGACTTTGATGGTACGATCTCTAAAAAGGATTTTTATCATCTTGTACTGGAGAAGTACTTTGAAGAGGGGCAAGCTTTATACAAACAATGGAAGTCTGGAAAAATAAAGGACATCGATTTTTTGCGTCAGGTTTTCACGTCCATACATCAAGAAGAAAGTCAGATCATTGAAGATATACATTCTCTGGAGATTGATGAACACGTTCCTTCCTTCATCCGTAAAGTGCAGTCACAAGGAGGGGACTTCTATATATTAAGCGCAGGTACGGATTACTATATTCATCATATTCTTGGGCAGTACGCAATTACTGGCGTTGAGGTATACTCAAATGAAGGATACTATGAAGAGAAGAATGTACATATGAATATTGATCCTGAACATCCACATCACTCCGAAAGATATGGAATCGACAAATCAAAAGTTCTTACTGATCTCAAAAAAGAGTATGAGACCATTTATTTTGCAGGTGATAGTGAACCAGATAGTCATCCTGCCAAAGTGGCAGATATCACTTTTGCCATGAAAGCATTACAGGATATCCTGAAAGAAAACAATACTCCTCATATTGAAGTGAATGATTTCATCGACATTGAGCAACATCTATTACGTCTTGGAGTGCTGCGCTAGATCTTTTTGCTTATCTTGCCATTGCGTGATACAATTAGCTTGCCTCTCCCGAACATTCGCTTGTTGCGGGACACTTAACCATGTACGGACGGGAGGGGCCTCGCTATAAAAACCTTCAGACCGAATTCCCTTTAGGAATTCGGTCTTTTTTATTGACTGATTATTTTTATAGATATAAAAAAGCCAGCCCCCGATTGGGAACTGGCTTGAGATACTAATGTAAGGAGCCACATTTGCCGTAATTTGATATAAGAAAGTTTTAAACCACCACTCCTCAAAGTGGGTGTTTGCAGAAGGTTTCCTGTCGTCCTCAAATCGTGGAGGCTTGACATTCCAACTTCGATGTAAAACTCCCTATTACAGTTTAAAGGTTAAAACTTCGTTATGATTACGTACAACGCAGCCTGTATTAGTATAATACATCATCATGAATGGCATTTCAACTATTGTTTTTCTTTTCCATCAATAGATATTCGTTCACAAAAGAATCGGACCAAGGTCCGTCCCTCTTTCATTACGCGTCGTATACTTCCATTTTCTCCATAACGTCGCCGTTTCTCATTGATTTCGCGATGTCGATTCCTGAAGTCACTTTTCCGAAGACGGTATGAACGCCGTTAAGGTGAGGCTGTGGCTCATGAACGATGAAGAACTGACTTCCTCCAGTATCTTTACCAGCGTGGGCCATGGATAATGAACCTTCTTCATGTTTATGTGGATTTCCTTCTGTTTCACATTTGATTGTATAACCAGGACCACCCATACCATTACCATCAGGGCATCCGCCTTGGCTTACGAAACCAGGGATGACACGGTGGAAGCTTAAACCGTTGTAGAAACCTTCATTTGCTAATTTTTCGAAATTTGCCACTGTTCCAGGTGCTTCATTTGGAAATAGGTCAAATTCGATTTTTTCACCTGTTTGAAATTGTATGTATCCTTTTTTCGCCATTATAAACAGCTCCTTTTTATATTAGGTCAATCAATATAATATCATTGAACAATTACTATGTCACTTTATAGGTCAGTTTTCTTTTGGAAACATTTCAATGAAAGTACCACTTCATTTATTTTCACCGCTTGTGCTTGCTGTTTTCACTTTCCCCTAAATCTTCGGGTACAGGTTGTCATGAAACATCATCCTGTTCGAATAAGCTTTAATAGAAGTCATTTTTCTTTTAGGGAGTGAAACATATGATCGAAAATTTATTAAGTGGCATTTCAATCGATCCCCAAGTCACTGTACTCGTTCCAGTGCTATGGGTTTTAGGGTATGCATTGAAGCGGACTCCTCACATTCCGGATTGGTTGATTATTTGGATCTTGTTACTCGCAGGGGTTGCTGCCAGCGGCTGGACTTTGGGGTTTGATTTCAATGGTATTGCCAATGGATTCATCGCAACGGGTGCAGCGATTACGACCCATCAATCTGTGAAACAGACGTTTTTCGCACGGGTGAATGATCGAAATAAAAGAGAAAAAAAGAAATAGGGACGAAAAAGGACTGGTCCACATGAAACTAAAATTACAGTTTCTCATGTCGCCAGTCCTTTTAATTGTGCATTTATTTTGCTAATACTTCAATGAATTCCCTCATATAGTCTGGTAAATCGGGTGGTCTGCGGCTTGAAACAATATGACCATCTGTGACGACAGATTCATTTACCCAGGTTGCCCCCGCATTTTCCATGTCATCTTTTATTCCCGGTGTGCTGGTGACTTTTACACCTTGAAGAATTTTGGCTGAAATCAAAACCCAACCTGCATGACAGATTTGACCGATCGGCTTCTTACTCTTATCCATGGTTTGAACCATAGAAATCACATCTTCATAGCGGCGCAACTTATCAGGTGACCATCCACCCGGTACGAGGATGGCATCATAGTCTTCCGGATTGATATCTTTAAACGCGTATTCTGAAACAATCGGAACCCCGTATTTCCCGATGTATTCTTGATTTGCATTTTCACCGACAATATGTACAATTGCTCCTTCTTCACGCAAACGTAATACAGGATACCACAGTTCAAGATCTTCAAAATCTGCACTTACTAATTGAATGACTTTTTTTCCCGTTAACTTCAACAGGACCCCTCCTCACTTATCTTCACTATCATTGTCTAATTTACGTTTAGATATTGCAAACATTAGACCTTAATTATACGGACTATACTTCTTAATTGCTTGAATGATCGTTTTCGTTTGGAAATAGGATACAAGGAAGGCAACTACGGTCATGATAGAACCAAACGTGTATATAAGTGTCGAAAATTGCTTAAACGTATTTTTTTTCAAAAGAATCACCATACCTTCAAATTAGTAACAACACCCTCCTATCATTCCCAATTAATAGTGAAGTATGATATACAGGCAGCAGTCGCTGTTATGTCTCCAATAATTTTATAAGAGCTTGAGTGCCGCTGTTTTCTTCACCATTCTGAGCCAATTCTTCATATAATGAGAGGGCCAGCTCTAACCCCGGTGTATTGATTCCCATCTCCCTGGATGATTCCAGGGCAATCTTAAGATCTTTGATAAAGTGCTTTACATAAAAACCGGGAGCATAGTCCTCATTAATCATTCGCGGAACCAGATTACTAAGGGACCAGCTGCCTGCCGCTCCCGAGGTGATACTCTTAAGCACATTATCTGGATTCAAGCCTGATTTCTTTGCATAAAGAAGGGCTTCACTTACTCCCATCATGTTAGAAGCAATCGTGATTTGGTTACACATCTTCGTGTGCTGTCCCGCTCCTGCCTTTCCTTGATACACAACATTTGAACCCAGAAGGTCTAAAAGGGGCTTTGCCGTTTCGAATGATTCCTCGTCTCCTCCTACCATGATTGAAAGCCTAGCTTCTTTGGCTCCGATATCTCCACCTGAAACAGGGGCATCTAATGTCGATATTCCTTTATCCTTGCCCACTTCAAAGATTCTCTCTGCTAATTTTGGAGATGAAGTGGTCATATCAATGGCAAGTGAGTCACGTGTTAAATGATGAAGAATTCCATTTTCACCGAGGTATATTTCTTCTACATCTGTTGGATATCCTACGATCGTAATGACTGCATCCGAAATTTCAGCCACTTTCCTTGGTGTGTCTGCCCATTTTGCACCTCTATGTATAAGCTTCGATGCTTTCTCTTTCGTACGATTGTATACGACCACCTGGTAACCTGTCTCGAGCAGATGACCAGCCATGCTTTGTCCCATTACACCTGTTCCAATAAATCCAATGACACTTTGTTTGGTAATATCCTTCATTGATTACTTCCTCCCTTTGCTTTACATCTATTATGTATATTTTTAACTAGAATTCTATAATTGTCCACTCCTGTAATTATTTGAATCAATCACTAATGTTTAAATTCATGTATGCCGGGAAAATAAAGAACATACTATACAAACTATATATTCCCTGAAGGAGGAAGAAGAAAATGAGAGTAAATAAAACCTTACTTGTTGGTGCAACGGTTACGGCCGGTTCATTAGGATGGATCTTATCATCGAAGGAGAAGCGTAATCAGCTGCACAATGTTAAAGAAGGATTGGTAACGAAATTCAAAAAGAGAAGAAAAGAAGATTTACCTGTTGAAAAAGGCGGAAATCCAGACCCTGGAAATATTGAAGACAATTCCATGGTGAGTGAAGGAGCCATGACTTCGGTTCAATATTACAATGAAAAAAAACAAGATTAATAAAGCTGAACGAGTGGGTTAAACCCCCTCGTTCAGCTTTTTCAATTCAGGATAAAAAAATATACGGTTACAAAAATAAGGACAATGGTTGCTACAATCGCCATCATCTTGATGAAGGCATCTGCAGATACAAATGTTTGTGTGTTTATATGCCTCCTCGTCCGGTAGTAGTTAACGGTCGATCCAATAATGATAACTAACCCGATAATGATCGATACAGCACTTATGGAGACGGCGATTCGATCTTGGACGGCATCTCCTTGAAGCGAGTTATAATGCAAGCTTGTTGTGAGGAAACCAATCCCGATAATTGCAATCGCTGTACGAATCCAAGCCAGGAATGTTCGTTCGTTTGCTAGGTGCTGCTGAATATATTTTGATTCATTTGTTCCGTTCATGCATGTCCACTTCCCTGATTCTTCCATATACATGCAATCATCCTTATTGAGGATGATTGCATGATTTAACTATGCTCTTTTCAAACCACCATTTTATTTTATCGCACCGCACATCGGTTTGGGCCAGTTTCCATTTCACGTTGTTCCTCTTCTTCCGGATGCATTTTACCCATGTTGGTTTCACGAATTTTTTCATAGCTATTTGGTTGAGGAGGAAGATTTTCCGTAACTGTTCTTCGGAATTCCTGCTCATCTTCTATGTTTAATCCATGATTTTCTCTATATAGAGCTTTTAGAGGATGAGACACCGATCCATCTTCATTCATCTCATCGATTGTCATAAAGTGGGCAGGTAAGACAATCAATTCATCCGCAAGATCTTTATACCTCTTATACAAAGTTTTCCTTAAGTCCCCTACCCAGTCTTCTGCTTTACCAGCTAAATCAGGTCTGCCTATTGAATCAATAAACAAAATATCGCCTGTTAACAAGTAGTGATCGGCCACAATAAAGGAAGTGCTCCCAATCGTATGTCCAGGAGAGTATACAGCTTTAATGGTCGTATCACCCACATTAATGACCGTGTCATCATTTAATTCTTTATATTCGTATTGAACGTCCTCTGCATCTTTAGGAGGCAAATAATAAGGAGAATTGTATTCATTACTTAAAGACCGTCCGCCTGAGATATGATCTGCATGCAGATGCGAATCAAGAACTGCTTTCACCGATACTTCATGGTCTTGAATAAATTTCTTATAAGGTTTCAAAATTCGGCTGGTGTCAACAAAAGCTACTTCTCCATTTGAAACGATAGCATAAGATAGACAACCTTTCCCGATACGGACAAATTGATAGAGTGAACCACCTGAAACATCCCCAATTTTTACAGGCTCTAAATATTCACTCCAAGCCTGCATGCCTCCATTTACGGAATAAATGTTGTCCATTCCTGCTTCTACCAGCATTTCTGCCGTTTTCGTGGAAGAATTTCCTTTTGCACATATTACGTAAATGGCTTCATCACGTGGTAAAGTGGACTGAACAGATCCAAGATTGTCCTTCAGTTCGGAAAAGGGCTTATTTATTATTTTTACGTTCTTCCCTTCTACCTTCCAATCATCGAAGTCATCCTGTGGACGAACGTCCAGAATAAACATGCTGTCTCCATTGAGTATCTTTTTCGTTAGTTCCTTTGCCGTCAATTCTTTTACATTTGTCATATGATGAATTCCTCCCTCTTACTATTTTCATCCCATCGTATATAAATTATCCTATATTCCACCTTTTAAACCTACAGGGGTATTTAAATTAATTTTTTTCCAATAATGAAAATCGAAGAAAGAATGATTTAATCTACTTTACCTTCCCATGCGAGCATTCCGCCGTCCATATTTGTTACATTGAATCCTTGATAGTCGAGAAACTTTACAGCTTGACTGCTTCTGCCGCCGGATTGACAAACCACGATGTACTCTTTCTTCTTGTCTAATTCATTCATTCGAAATTCCAGAAGGCCCAATGGAAGGTGGATACTTGTTGGAATTCTCCCACTTCTTACCTCAGCTGCTTCGCGAACATCAATAATATTTAATGTTTCTCCAGCTGTTAATCGTTCATTTACCCTACTTGCTGAAATTATTCTCATTAATATTCCCTCTCCCTCAAAGTTTATAGCCACTCTATTATTTGGACCAAGAATTCATTCCACCCTTAACATTAGTAACCGTTGTGAACCCTTGCTTTTTAAGTACTTTACAGGCACTGGCACTTCTCATTCCACTTTGACAAATCACAATGATTTCTTTATCCTTCGATAATTTGTGAGCGTGTTGTTGTAAAGACTGTAATGGCATATTCTTAAAGTGTCTGATGTGATTTTGTCTGAATTCTCCCGGCGTACGAACATCAATGAATTGCTTGTCAGTGTTACCAAACAATGATTTTAATTCATTCGTTGAAATTTGTTTGATATTTTTCCCTGGTTTCTTCATCATCACATAAAGATAAATTAGTATAGCTAGAACAATCACTCCAATAAATTCCAAAATATCACCTCATCTGTTTGAATTAATCTGATTCCAAAGCATTTACTTTATAGTTTTATAATATACCCTACTAGGTATATAGTCAAGTGCTGTATATATCCATAGAAAAACCGACTCTGTCCATAGAGTCGGTTTGATATATTATAGATAATAATAGTAGCGTTTATGTGGGCCCTTAAATGGGCTATTTACAATCTGTCCTCCAAGAAAGCCTAATCCAAGACCAATTAAACCTGCACCGATTGGATTAATACCATACCCGTATCCTCCTGCCGGCCCAAATGGTGGTGGACCGTAACCGGGCTGTGGAAATCCTGGCGGCGGAAAACCTTGGGGTCCCACAGTACTACCATAAGGTCCTTGATTATAATAACCTGGTCCTCCACCGAATCCCCCTCCTTGACCCTGGTTACCTTCCCATGGTACATAGCCTTGATACACGCCTGGAGGATTGCCGCCATATCCAGTCCCAAGGTTTGGAAATCCGGATCCGGAATTAAATAGGCTCATCAAATTCTTTCTGTATATGGTTCTCCTCTCATACATCTTCGTCACTCCTCTTTATTAGCCTATTAAGAAATGGGAAAAAGGGAAGGGCAAATGTCCCTGTTTGGGAAAAGTAGTGAGCCATGAACGGATTTCCGTTTCCGACCCCTGCCGTAATTCATGCTAAAATGGAAAAAGCTACTACGGTAAATGTTTCTTATATCATAAAAAATTCACTAATTTCGTCTATAATAAAACTTATGCCATTGCAGTATGGATAGGAGTGGTTTACGTTGAAAAAATGGAATGTCCTGATTGTGGATGATGAGCCGGAAATGAGGCAGCTGATCAAACTGTATTTAAATAGAGATCAGTATTTCTGCTTAGATGCAGAGAATGGACTCGCTGCCCTTGATCAGCTGAATAAAACACATGTGGATATCATGGTTGTGGATATCATGATGCCATTCATGGATGGTTATCAATTACTAAAAGAGGTTCGGGAAACAAGCCAGGTCCCCTTCCTCTTCCTTTCGGCAAAGGGAGATGATTTAGACAAGGTGAAAGGACTTAGGCTCGGAAGTGACGACTATATGGTTAAACCATTTAATGCTGAGGAACTTGTTGCACGAATCGAAACGATCCTGAGAAGATCCTACGGAACTCAATCGTCCCAACATTCAATGATTGAACGATATGGACCGGTGTCATTTAATTTGGCATCAAGGACGATTTCAGTTGGTGAACTTTCACCTCGCTTAACCTTAAAAGAATATGAACTATTCTTGTTCCTGGCCCGTAATCAAGGAAGAGTGTATAAGCGAGATCAGCTTCTCGATCAAGTATGGGGAAGTGATTATGAAGGAAGCGATCGTACAGTGGACACCCATATTAAAACATTACGGCTGAAATTGAAGAACCATGGACCTTTGATCGAAACCGTGTGGGGCCTTGGCTATAAGTTCGAGGGATCCGTTTGAAAAATTCCAATCTGACTCTCAATAAAAAAGTCTCTCTTCTATTATTAAGCAGCTTATTTTTAACCATTGTCTTTTCATTTCTATTTATTCATTTTCTCTATAAGGATCTATATATTGGGACCGTTAAGGAGTCACTGCTTTATCAAGGACAGAGAACAGCTGATCACTATCACTATGGTGACGTAAGCGGGAGTGTGAGGGATAAAATCCTTTGGTATAATGTGATCTCCCCTTACGAAGTGTCTGTTGTGGAGAAACTTGAAGACTTAACCAAAAGCTTTCCATATCGTATTGACCCAAATCCTCTCATCAATAATGATGACAAAAGAGAATTGGCTAAAGGTAATCCGGTAATGAAAGAAGGATATGTAGCAGAATTTAATCGGAATGTGATTGGAGCTATCTTTCCTCTTATGAACGAAGAAAGATTAATGGGGTATTTATTCATTTACATCCCCTTGGCTGAAATGACGGAAGTGTTTAGTAAAGGGATTCCGATATTGGTACTCACAGGTGTCATGTTTTATTTTGTATTGTTCTTGATCATTCAATCTTCTTTAGGATCATTATTTAAACCTGTTAGGGAAATGCAACAATTTTCAAATAAAGTGGCTAAAGGTGATTTTTCAGACAGGCTCAATGTGAACTCGAGAGATGAAATGGCAGAACTTGCCCTGACATTTAATAGTATGGTCGATTCTCTTCAGCATCAAGAGGAACGGAAACGTCAGTTTCTTTCGAATGTTGCCCACGAATTAAGGACTCCCCTTACCTATATTGGTGGATATGCAAAGGCACTGACCGACAAGGTTCAAACGAACCCTGAAGAAATGGAAGAAAGCCTGCACCTAATTCAAAAAGAATCGATACGGATGCAGAAATTAATTACAGAGCTACTTGAATTGAATAAATTGGAGGATAGCTCTTTTTCTTTAGATATTGAACCGATTGTACTCTCTCAGTTAATTATGGATTCTTTAACACTTATCCGCCCTCATGCAAAAAATAAAAAAATGGATGTCCAACATGATTTAAATGAAGAATCCATTATTAATGGGGATCCCAACCGGGTCATGCAAGTATTCTATAATATTTTGGATAATGCCTTGAAATATTCTCCTGAAGAGAGTCGCATTCTCATTCAATCGTACGAAGAAGGTGGAATGGCTGTTGTAAAAATAAGGGATACCGGTATTGGCATTCCTGCAGGTTCCTTATCCCGTATCGGAGAAAGATTTTACCGCTCGGATTTGTCGAGAACAAGAAATACAGGAGGATATGGCCTCGGTTTATCCATCGCCAAAGAAATCATGAATAAACACGATGGTTCTTTGTCTATAGATAGTGAAGAAGGCAAAGGAACAACGGTCTATCTAAGGTTTCCTTTACTTGAAATAAAAGACTGAGTCAATTGCAGACTCAGTCTTTTTTTATTATGAATACAAAATAGTCCATTACCCAAATAGATTTTTAATGGATTTAAAGAAATCAGCGATGGCATTTAATAAGCCAGTAAAGAAGTCAGACACTTTTTGCCCGAATCCTTCATCTTTGACAATCTCCTTAATCGTGGTTTGGATGTCATTCGTCAGGTCATCTAATTGTTGTTGAACATTATCAAAGTTAATATCCAGTGACCTCATTTTTTCAAACAAATCGACTAATAACTGGCGATCCTCCGGGCTTAGCTCGATGTTCAGAGTTTGAAGCTTCTCTTCAACGATTTGTTCCACTTCTTCTTTCGTAGCGGGATCTTGTTCGGCTATTTCCTTCTTTATTTCGGTTAACAGGTTGCTGACTTCTTCCTTATCAATCCCAGCTTCTTTGGCAAGTTCTGTTGCCACGGTTAATTCCTCGTTGGCAACCTCCATACGAACCGTATCAAGCTTCTCTCCACTAACATCATACGCTTTATAAATTCCGACTAATGCAGAATGACCACTTACCTTTACAGGAGAGGCCACATCTACTACTGCGTTCTCGACGCCTGCAGTTAATAAAGCATTGGAATACATAGAATTCGTCACTTCCGTAATATTTTCCGGTGTCACAATATTAACCTTCAGACCCTCGCCTTTCTCTTTGCGAGTAATCATGGCGGAGGAAAACATACGGGCATTACGGTTTTCACCTTCAATATACTTCACAAGGTCTTCGCCTGTTGCCGTGAACTCTTCCACTTCGGTTCCGTCTTCAATTCCTAATTGATCTTGAACCTCTTTCTTTTGTTCGCCGGTAAGGGTTTCTCCATATACAACGATAGGCAGGCCGAATTTTTCATTGATGCTTTTTTTATCATTATCTGCAGCAGATGCTGGCTGAATGAGGCCCACCATTAGTGATAATAGTAAGGCAATGGTAATCAATTTCTTCATAAATCATTCTCCCTTTTTCATGATGGATAGGTAATAGAGCTATTCCACTCTTCCATTGTACTAGTCTCATTAAGTATGTTCATCCATCTAGAGTCTTATTTCTTTCTGTTGATTAGACGTACAATGCCAGAGGAAAGTTACAATGACTTTTTTGTGCACTACTATAACAGACACGAAGCTACAACACAAAAAAGCTTAGTTCTGTTCACTAGAAATCCTCTATAGGGTAGAAGATACTAGGTGAATCAGAACTAAGCTTTAAATGTTTAAAGTATATCGAGCCAGATTTTAATCGCTGTAGCCAGGATTAAAACGGCTAGTATCATTTGAAGAACCTTTGTATTCATTTTCTTGCCTGCCATAGCGCCCAGTGGAGATGCAATTAAACTAGCTACGACCATAATCATAGCTGGTAGATATTCCACTTGACCTGTCGATATCTTTCCGATTGTTGATCCGATTGAAGAAATCAACGTGATGGCAAGGGATGAAGCGATCGTCATTCTTGTCGGAATCTTAAGGACCACCAGCATAATCGGAACTAATAGGAAAGCTCCTGCCGCTCCAACGATACCTGCTCCAATCCCGACGATCAAGGCAAGTATCGCCGCTAACCACTTATTAAATGTAACGTCCTCGAGTTTTATATCATCAATGCCTTTTTTGGGAATAAACATCATGATAGCGGCAATTAATGCAAGAATTCCATACACAATATTAATTCCAGCCTCACTCATGAATTTCGAACCATACCCGCCAATGAAGCTACCAATTAAAATACTTACACCCATGTAAGTGATGAGGGTTTTATTAAGATAGCCTCCTTTACGGTAAGCCCAGACCCCACCCAGTGTGGCAAAGAAGACTTGAACTGCGCTAATACCTGAAACCTCGTGAGCAGTGAATGTTGCTACTCCAAGCAATGGTGGAATATAAAGGAGCATGGGATATTTAATGATACTACCGCCGATCCCTACCATTCCTGATATATACGAGCCGACAAATCCAATTAGAAAGATAGTCATGATAAATGCCAAATCCATCGTGTTGTTCCTCCTCTTCTAATAAAACGGGAACCTCTCTGACAGGTTCCCATTTTGATTATTTCTTTAGATTAGTACGCTTGATTATCGAACGGCACAACGGTTTGGTCCAATTTCCATCTCACGCTGTTTCTCTTCATCTGGAGTTACTTTACCCATGTTCGTTTCACGAATTTCCTGATACGCGTTTGGTTGAGGTGGAAGGTTTTCAGATACCAGCTTTCTGAATTCTTCTTCACTCTCGATATTTAAACCGTGGTTTTTTGCAAATAATGTTCCCAGCTTTTCACCTACGGAGCCATCTTCATTTAATTCATCAATAATCATAAAGTGAGCCGGTAAAACGGTAAGCTCCATAGAAAGGTCTTTATACCGTTTGTAAAGACTTTCTCTAAGGTCAGCTACCCAATCTTCCGCTTTCCCGGCAAGATCCGGACGTCCGATACTGTCCACAAATAGAATGTCGCCAGATAGTAAATACTTTTCATCAATCACAAATGAAGTGGAACCGATTGTATGCCCCGGTGAGTAAAGAGCTGTGATATCAATCGTTGTATTTCCAATCACGACTTTATTCCCGTCTTCGAGTGCAGCATATTCAAAGGTAACTTCTTCAGCATCTTTAGGAGGTAACCAATAGGTAGCATTTGTTGCTTCTGCAATGTTACGTCCTCCAGAAATATGATCGGCATGCAAGTGAGTATCAAATACATTTGTAATCGTTGCACCTTTTTCTTTTGCAAAGTCGATAAAGATATCAGTCATACGAGTAGCATCGACGATCGCTGCTTCACCATTTGACACGACCATATAGGATAGACAACCTTTTCCTAAACGTACAAATTGATAAAGCTCTCCGCCTTTTGTTAATTCACCCACTTTAACAGGCTCCAAATGTTCGCTCCAAGCTTTCATTCCGCCTTCAAGGTAAGAAACGTCCATCCCTTCATCTGAAAGCATTTCCGCTACCATAATAGAAGAACCTTCTTTCGCACATACAACAAGAATGTCTTTATCCTTAGGAAGTTTATCCATTATTTCTTCTACACCATCTAAAAGATCGAAGTATGGGATGTTCAGGTATTCAAATTTTTCACCTTCAATTTTCCAATCTTCAAAGGCATCTGCATTACGAACATCTAAAATGAATAAACCTTCTCTGTTCATGACTTTTTGAGCTACTTCTTTTGAATTCATTGGTTTGACTGACATAATTTAACCTCCCAGTATTAGTGTTTATACTTTACTTCACGTTCGATTCAACGTCTCCAGTCCAATCGCTCATGCCTGGAACTACATTGATAACATTAGTAAATCCTTTTTCAGCTAATAATTGCGCCGCCATGTCGCTTCTGCTTCCTGTACGGCAAACTACATAAATGTCCTTGTCTTTATTCAATTCGTCTGCACGTGTTTCAAGCTCTCCAAATGGCATCGAGATCGAGCCTGGAATATGTTTGAATGCATATTCGGCTTTTTCACGGACATCCAGAACAACGACATTTTCATCGCCTAATTTTCCGGCCAATGTATCATTATCCGTTACTGATTCATGTTTACGCTCTACAGCCTCTTCACCACTTGATTTGCGGACAAAGTGCTTCAGAACATCTCCTTCTTCAATGGTTCCGAGATAATCATGGCCAGAACTTTTTGCCCAAGCTTGAAGATCCGCCTTAGAACCCTTGTCTGTTGCTTGGATCTCAATCACTTGTCCTGCTTCCAGGTTATTCATGGCCTTTTTTGTTTTTACGATCGGCATTGGACAAGCTAATCCCTTTGCATCTAATACGAAGTTTGTTTCAATCGTGTTCATTTATAAAACCTCCAATTACCTCATAGGGTATATTTTATTTCAAAAAAATTAGATGAATAAGTTCACGTTACCATTTTCAGCATCCGCTAAATACGCAGCTACTCCTGCATACTCGATTTCTTCTAATAATTCATCTTTGTGTAAACCTAATAAATCCATTGTCATGGTACACGCAACCAGATTGATTTCTTGTTCCCTTGCCATGTCAATTAAATCAGGTAAAGGCATAGCATTATGCTTCTTCATAACACCTTTGATCATTTTAGGACCCATGCCCATGAAATTCATGTTGGATAATCCCAGCTTATCTGCGCCACGAGGCATCATACGCCCAAACATTTTCTCCATAAATCCTTTTTTCACAGGTACCATTTCTTCTTTTCTTAAAGCATTCAATCCCCAGAATGTATGGAAAATGGTTACGTCATGATCATACGCTGCCGCACCGTTCGCAATGATATATGCCGCCATCGCTTTATCATAATCTCCACTAAAGAGAATAATATTGGTTGTTTTTCTTTCTGACATTGTATCTCCTCCTAATTACTGTAAGGGGTATTGATCCCCTTAAAAAAATTATCCTTTTTTAATCCAGAATGTAAATACATCATTTTCTTCATTTGAATCGAGCAATTCATGTCCTGTAGATTTAGCCCAGGCTGTTAAGTCACTTTTAGCACCTTTATCCGTTGTTTGAACCTCTAAAATTTGACCAGCTTCAATTTCTTTTATTGCCTTTCGAGTTTTTACAATGGGCATCGGGCAGGCTAATCCTTTAGCATCTAGTACTTTATCTGCGTTCATTTATAATTCCTCCTAAGAATGATTGTTTTTAAAATACCTATAAGGGTATATTATATGATATAAAAAAAGATGTCAACTTCTTTTTTATCGACTCTTCACTAATAAATTCACTGCTTCTTTTACAAGGTCTTCTGTATTTTCACCCGTCTCTTGTGAATCCCTTACGCATTCTACAAGATTCATACTGACAATTAAGCCTACGGAACGGTCCAGAGCTGTTTTTGCTGCGGAAAGTTGAGTGATAACGTCTTTACAATCTTCCCCTTGCTCCATCATTCTTACGATTCCACGGAGCTGCCCTTCAACACGTTTAATTCGATTCTTAACTTGTGAATTGTATTCCATAAAGACACCTCCTGTTGGCTTGTTGTTTCCTGCTACAATTACAATAATATACCCCATTAGGTATAAAGTCAAGAGAATATCACCATTTTTTTTTTGAGCTCTTTTCGTGAAAATGATGACTCGCTGCTTCATTTAGTTCCCTCCACTGATTATGCTCTTGTATAACAAATGTAAATGATTCTTTTTAATGTGTCATAATGCGAAAATATGGACCGTTCCTTTTCGCTCCAGGCACTTCCTTTCCGCGGGGAGGAAGTCGAGCCTCCTCGGGCTATGCCCTGTGGGGTCTCGACCTTTCCTCTATATCCCGCAGGAGTTAAGTGCCTTCCGCTACAATCCACTCTGTGCTGATACATCCTAACTGCCAATAATTATAGATACACAAATACAAATAAGCTCCTAATGTATATTGTTGAACATTTGTTTCAAAAACAAACTATCTACAAAAAAGTAAATGAAAATTTTGATAATAAATCGGTGAATCATTGTACTATCTTTCAAATGAATCTAACAATGATGTAAAGAGTGCAGTAGTTTGTAGAGTTTTTTGCAGAAAAAAAATGAGTACAAGTCCCTTCATTGTACTCATTCTTTCATTATATTAAATAGAAGCCCATTTGCCTTTTCGCCATATATTTCAATTGATTCTGTATGAAGGCAACGGGCTCTTCCAGATAAATTGGGACAATCTGATTCCATTCTGGAACGTATTGCTTGATGTTGAACTCCAAGGCATAGCATGTATTTGCTGTTAGAGGCAGATCCCCTTTTATGGGGATGTCCCTTTGTTGATCATATAATCCCATTAAGGCCCCTGCTTCATGACAGTGATATCCGATGGGGTGAGAATAAAGCATTGCCTCTATCTCCTCACCTCTTGCCTTGTTCATTGCCCGTTGAAATACTTCATTACCTGTTCTTCCCACCTTCATTTCTTCTGTAATGATATCTTCAAATCTTAGAGCTGTTTGTAATGCGGATTGAAGTCCTTCAGGAGCTTCTTCCTCGCCTGGATAGAGAACGTATGCGAGTTGCTGGGTGTCTGTCGCTAAACCGAGATAACGAATACCAAAATCCAAATGTACAATATCTCCACATCGAATGATTTCCCCTTCTAATCGTTCCATCGCTGCCCCTTTTCTTTGTAAATCCACCGTAGGGTAAAATGACGTTTCCATTCCTAAATCCAATACGCATTGCCTTGTCCAATCAACTACATCTTCAGTCGTTGTGATACCAGGATGGATCACCGCTCCGGATAAAGCTTCTGCCGCTATTTTCCTCGCAAGTTCCCCTATTGAAGGGTAGGCTGTGAGTTCCTTCGATGACCTTATCGACAGCCAATCAACAATGATGTGTTGGGCAGACACAAATTTATGTGAGTACTCATCGAGAAGTATGCTTAAATGTTGGTAAAACGAATGACTTAAACCATCACTTGCAGCAAACGTTGGGGAATAGTTCAAGGCAATGGTATCAGGGCAATGAACTTCTACAAGTCGTTTAAGGCACTCCCATTGATCACAGTCTTCAGGCTTCCAGACCCGTTCATAAAATGGCTCAAAGTTAGGATTAGGGTGCAGTACCCACCTTTTCAATTGTTGATCTCCGTCAAGATAAAACACTAGAATCGTCAATCTCCCGGAACCATCTATTGATGCCGGATAGAGACTTTTCAAAACAGGATCTTCATTATACTCTCTGCCCGCAATAATCCACATATCAAGATTATGCTTTTTCATTAAGGAAGGTAAAAGGGTATTAAGTCGATGAAACAACCATCGGTTCTGTGTTTCTTCTCTTTTCTTCAACGGAAGAATTCCCGGTAAATGTTCCTTATCTCCACTCATGGGTATCACTCCCTCATTTCATTGATTTCATTACATTTTCGACAAAAAATGATTTTTCCCTCCTGAAAAATAAAAATGACCATTAGATAAAATACCCCCAATGGTCAGCAAGTTCCTATGTATACTCTTAAATTAGATGGTTCTTTCACTACTAATTACTTCTCTCTGTAGATAGTCGACAAACTCTTCGAGATGACGGGGTGAACAGATATCTTCTTCTAATAGAGGAATTCGATATAACGTCTGGTTTGTGAATTTCTCCTTCATGAGCTTTAGGTATAACTTTTCCTGGTCCCTCCTTTTTTGCAGGAACTCTCCATCTGCCTGATTCGGGAGGATCTTATTTATGATCAGTCCCCCAATATTCAATCCGTGCTTAGACATCAATTCAATGGCTTTTTCCGTTTCCAGTATCGGGAGCCTTTCAGGAACGAGGACAAAGATAAATCCTGTTCTTTTTTGATCCAGTAGGATCCCCCGTACTCTTGAAAACTTTTCACGACGCTTTTGCAGGACATCATAAATGGGGTCCTCTACCGGCTCTCCATCATTTAATAGCTGTGAATAGTTCTTGTTTGTTTTCTTCCGCCTTTCAAGCATCCCGTCCATCCAGACTCCCATGAGTTCAGGAAGAGATAAAAGTCGGATCGTGTGGCCTGTAGGTGCTGTGTCAAAAATGATCTTATCGAACTCATTTCCTTCCTCGAGAATGATGGAAACCATCCGGTCAAATAATGCTGCTTCTTCTGCCCCTGGTGCCGAAGCAGCCATATCGATTTGACGGTGAACCTCATTCACCATCTTTGATTTAACCATTCCCTTTAAATTTCGTTTCACTCCGTTAATGTAATCCTTTGTTTCAATCTCCGGATTAATTTCTATCCCCCATAGATTTTTGAGTAGGGGAGTTTTCTCCCCCTTGATTTCCTGGTGAAAAATATCACCCAGGTTATGCGCGGGGTCTGTTGAGATGATTAGCGTCTTCTCTCCCATATTCGCAAACATTACGGCTAAAGCAGAAGCAGATGTGGATTTCCCAACACCTCCCTTACCTCCTACAAAAAGAATTGACTGTTGTTGTAATTCGTTCATGTATATATCCCCCTCCCCATACTTCAACAACATCTGATTCCATCTAAGGGGGAGTGCTCCATTCCCATTCTTAAATGCCAATCGTGAAATTTCTCTATTATATATGGATAATGTTCCAATGTGTAATAAAAAACGGGATTCGGCAGGCCAAGCATATCCGAATAGAGCAATAATAAGAATAAATCATCCTCATCTCTCAATTCCCTGGCGATTTCCGTTTTGTGAGGAAGGCGAATCATTTCATCGTATAGCTGTATGATTCTTTTGAACTTTTCTTTCATAGACGATTCCACTCATGTTCCCCTCCTTATAGTTGTTTCTGTGATGTGGCGTGATAATTTCGATAACCGTGTTCCTGCTTCAAAAATAAGTAGAAAAAGGGGACTAATAGCCCAGGTCCCCCTTATCTATCTCCCGACTAAGCAGAGAACTGTGAAGGATCATCTCCCTTTTTAGATAGGGAAGATGCCGCAGTTATTAAAATCCATAAGGTGAAAATAAGAATGATACTTCCAAAGATAAAGAGCAGCATATTCCCTTCTGATTCACCGACACCTGACCATTCAAACACGACTTGGTTAATCATAGCCCATAAGGTCATGAACATAAGGAATACCATTGGGATTAAGGTAGCGATATAATTCCTGCCTTGGCGCTTTAGCCAGATGGTAATCAGAAGTAAACTGATTCCCGCAAGCAATTGATTCGATGTACCAAAAAGCGGCCATAGAAGGTATCCACCCGACCCGAATCCTTTAGGTCCTTGAGGCAATAAAGTTAAGGCCGCACTTGAAACTACGGCAATCGTCGTTGCAACATGAGCATTTGTTAAAGGATTTACGTTGTACTCTTCTCCCAACTCGGCAATGATATATCGCATCAGTCGTACAGAAGAGTCCAATGTTGTTGCAGCGAAGCTCACAATGATCACTGAAACAATCGTAGCTGCGATATCAGCAGGAATTCCTACACCTGTTGCAAGTTGTCCGGCTCCTTGGATGAAGACACCCAGCCCTGCTCCACTTGCTGCAGCAAAACCGCTGTATGTCGCTTGGAATTCTTCCACATTCGGAAAAAATGTAATACATGCAATGATTGCGATCAATGCAAGCGCTCCTTCACCAACAGCACCTAAATATCCTACAAAGCGTGCATCTGTTTCTTTATCCAACTGTTTGGACGATGTGCCCGATGAAACCAACCCGTGGAATCCGGAAATGGCACCGCAAGCAATCGTGATAAATAGTAACGGGAACCAGGATACATCTGCTGCTCCGTTTGTCATTGGAGCGGTAATTTCAGGATTTGTAAATAGAAGACCAAGATAAAGCAATCCTAAACCAACAATTAGTTGATGGGAGTTGATATAATCACGTGGCTGTAATAGCTTCCAGACAGGTAGAGTTGAAGCTATGTACACATAAATCATCAGAATGACGATCCACACCAAGAAAGCCATGCTTGTTGAACTCAAGCCAAACAATGATGTGGCTTCTTGTCCTCCAAAATAACGAACTAAATCAATTTGCAAAAATTCAACCCGACTGGCAATGACAGCTGATGCATACATGACTGCCAGTGCAACGATTGAAGGTATTAACATGCTGCCATTCCGTTTGTAAACTGAATATCCAATCCATATCGCTAGCGGGATCTGAATGAAAACTGATACGACACTTGCAGGGAATGTAATAAAAAGATTTGCGATAACCCATGCAAATACTGCATTAACCATTAATACAAGAATTAATATAATAAACAGAAATAGTACTTTTGCTCTTTTTCCAATTAACTTATTGGCTAATGAACCGACGGATTGTCCCTTATTTCGAACTGAAAGAACCAAAGTTCCAAAATCATGCACCCCGGCTGCAAATACTGTCCCTAAAATGACCCACAGAAATGCAGGAAGCCATCCCCAGTACACGGCGATTGCCGGTCCTACAATCGGAGCCGCCCCCGCTACTGAAGTAAAATGGTGACCCCACAGAACAAACTTATTCGTTGGGACGAAATCGACACCATCTTTGTATTGGTGTGCCGGTGTCACATAATTCGGATCCAGACGGTACACCCGCTCAGCAATAAGCTTAGAATAATATTTATACCCAAACAAAAAGACAAGCCCTCCTATTACCGCTAACCATATTCCACTCATCAAATTCCTCCTTCATCTTTTAATGTGCATACATTTAAATATCTGAATTTTTAGAATGTATACGCTTACTACATTTTACATTGGGTTTTTATGGTTTTCAATGAGAACATTTACTCTTATTGGTCTTATAAGCCAAATAAAAAGACAGATTCTAATAGAATCTGCCCTATAGTTAAACGACGTATATGCTATCCTCATCTGTCGGATCTACCGCTTGGGGTATGTCTACTGTCGTTCTTAGTATGGTTTTGTTAGCATCCGTTGTTTTGGGATGATCTGAAGATGTAGGAAAAGTGAAAGAGATCCTCTTTTCTTCACCCGCACCTATTGTACCGATCTTATCAAGGACAATCGTATCTAAATCTTTTTCATGATAGGAAAAGTCACTATCTTTTTTATCCTCCTCATATTTCTCAAGAAGCAATAAATGAATTTCATTAATAGGCTGATCGGCCATGCCGCCGATCAAAACGACTTCCCCTTCAATTGAATCTCCGGGAGAAATTTTAGTTTTGTGCACGATTGTATCTACTTTAACATGTCCTATCCCGATACTGGACAAAAACTGTTTAAACATATTTCAGCCACCTTTCCTATACCTAATTGTCTTTACCCTAACATGTACCCCTCTTATTCATCTATTCCTACATATTCTGCGAGTTTTCGGCAAAGAATATGAGAGAAACATTGGAAAGGAGTGAATAAAATGAAAAAAATGGTTGTATCTATCTTAGCAGTATTCTTGATTAGCCTGAGTGTCGGTACATTTGCAGCAGCAGAAGGTGAACCACAAACACCTAAGGTAAACCTTACTGAAGAACAAAAATCGGAGCTTGCCAAATTGCATGAACAAATGTATTCAACAAAAAAAGAACTTGTGAAGAAATATGTAGAATATGGCGTCTTCTCAAAAGAACAGGGAGACAACGTACTTAAAATGATGGAAGCTAAGTATCAAAAACTGAAAGAAAATGACTACATGATGAGATGGCATCCCCATCCACACCATGGAAAAAAACTAGATCACAAAGAGTAAGCGGAAGGGCTATTTTTGGCCCTTCCCTCCTCAAATGACCAGAAAATACCCTCCCGTAATTAAGAAAGGCTCCTTAAGATTCCAGACACTTTGTTTATATCTTCCATTGAAACATCATAATGAGTGGTAAAACGTACAAGAGTAGGTCCAAAGGTCACTGCCAGTATCCCCTTTTCTTTTAACTCATCAATAAATTGCTCTGATGTGATCCCTCTTCCCTTTACATCTGCAACGACAATATTCGTATCAACATGATTGATTATTTCAATACCCTTACAGGCTTGAAGGGTTTCCTTTAGTACTATCGCTTTCTCATGATCCTCCACTAATCGTTCTCTCATCGTCTTTAATGCAACCAATCCAGGAGCTGCAATCATTCCTACCTGTCTTAAGCCACCCCCTAACCGTTTTCTCCACTTTCGGGCACGATCAATAAATCTACGATCACCTGCGATAATAGACCCTATAGGGGCACCCAACCCTTTGGATAAGCAAATTTGCACAGTATCACAATGGTCAGTGAACTCCCTGATATCTCTCCCACTGGCATATACTGCATTAAAGAGCCGTGCTCCATCCATGTGCACGGGAATTGAATGTTTTTTCGCAAGTGTATAGATCGCCTTCATATTCTCTGGAGACACAATGGCTCCACCTGCCCGATTATGTGTATTCTCCAAACAAATGAGTCCTGTTTCTGGAAAATGCTGATCTTCAGTTCGTATAGCTGCTTCTACTTCAATCGGATCCATCTCACCATTTATCCCATGGATCGTACGTGTTTGAACACCTGCCAATGCGGCAACCGCTCCTGATTCATAATAGAAAATATGGGAATTCGCTTCTAATAGAATTTCATTCCCTGGACGTGTGTGTGTTAAAACAGCAATTTGGTTACCTTGAGTACCACTTGTTACAAATAGCGCCGCTTCTTTACCAAGTAAGGTGGCCGCTTCCCTCTCAAGCTTTATGACTGTAGGATCTTCTCCATACACATCATCCCCTACTTCAGCCTCGAACGCAGCCTTACGCATTTCTTCCGTTGGTTTTGTTACTGTATCACTTCTTAAATCAATCAAAATGAAATACCTCCTCTTAAAACTTTCACTAGTGTCATTATATCAAAGTAAGGCGTTTGATGAATCAAGGTTCAGATGAATAAAAGACCATACAAAATACCCAGAAAAAATATAATTATAGGAATATTCAAAACATTTCTCTTTTTAATATGTTACTATTTTAATAATCAATTACCTAAAATAGAAGAGCCATTAAAGCCAGTTAGAGGAGAAGGATCATATGACAATCGGTTCTAAAATCCGCTTTCACAGACTTAAACGAAATTTAACACAAGAAGATTTATCAAAAGGGATTATTTCCGTATCATACCTTTCCAAACTGGAAAACAATCAAGTTACTCCGTCAAATGACATCATTAATTTACTCTGTGGCCGATTAGGTGTAAATAGTCTGCTTGATACGACTGCCCATTTGAACAAACTACTTCAGAATTGGAACCATGCCCTACTGTGGAATAAAACAGAGGAAGCTAAGTCGATCAATGTGGACGTTAAGAAGGACCTGGAACAGACGGATGATCTCATTCCACATTTATTCTATAAAATCCTTTGCTTCCGTGTTCAATTAATTCAAGGGAACCTTCAGAATGCGTTGGAACACATGAAACAAATCCAATCCAATTATAAAGAACTGACCGATACGCTGAAATTCTATTATCACAAATACAAAGGGAACTATTATTATTTGATTGAAGAGTACGATAAAGCCAAAGGAGAACTGAAAGAAGCTGAAACCTGCTATGTAGTTGGAAATGTGATTAATGAAGAAGAAAGAGCAGATCTATATTATTTATTCAGCCTGGTCTTGACCCGTTTAAGCATGTACCGATTAGCAATCTTTTACGGGGAGAAGTCTCTCTCCATTTTCCAGGGCGTCTACTACCAGAAAAGATGCGCCGAGGTGCATTTGATTCTAGGAATTTGCTATAGGCGTATACGTTATAGCGAAGAAGCGATAAAGCATTATGATTGGGCCAATTTCATTTCTCAATCCATAGACTATACGTCGTTAAATTCAAAGGTAGAGCAAAACTTAGGATATTTAAAATCATTTATGAACAAGAGCGAGGAAGCTATTCAGCATTATTTGCGAAGTATTGAATTGAAAGGCTCAGACGAAGAAGGAAAGCTGTACTCTATTCTCTCTTTGGTTAAGGAATATTATAAAAAGAACCAATTTTCCGAAGTGCGTTTCTGGTTACCTAAAGGATTACATCTTTGCTCTAAAGAAAAGTTCCCGGATAAATTCTATCAATTATCTTATTATCAGTTTGCTTTAAATGATTTTCCACAAGGTTTTGAAGCTTTTATGAAGGAGTATGCACTGCCCTTCTTTAAAAAGAGCGGATCCCATCTATTATACGCTGAATATTCTAAATTCCTTGGCCAATATTACCAGGGGGTTAGAAAATATAAATATGCAGCATTTCATCTAAATGAAGCCAATCTCATTTATGAAGAAATGTTAACTTTATAGGAGGTGAAATGATGAAAAAGGTTAAAAAATTATTACTAATCACCAGCCTTACGGCTATGGCACTCTCTGGTGTTGTGGTAATCAACTCCCCGGAAGAAGAATTCCCACCATTCTCAAGTAAATTATAAAAACATAACCATCAGGACTGGCCCTTTTTAGGACCAGTCCTTTTCAATCGTTCAGCTCATCTGTCGATCTACCATATGTGAACTCGTACAAATCACGTTAAAAGAAGGTTCACATCCTTTACGTATACTTAATCAATTGATTTGAAAATATAATTATTCAATGAAATTTTCTGAATAAAGAGATATAGTTAGTATTGAATACATATCAAGGGGGATTTTAGATGAATACTGCATTTGAAAGTAAATTAGAAAGATACGCAGATTTAATCGTAAAAGTAGGACTAAACCTGCAAAAGGATCAAGAACTTCTGATTTCTGCACCTATTACAGCGTATAAATTTGTTCGACTTGTTACTAAGAAGGCCTATGAAGCGGGTGTATTAAATGTACTAACGGACTTCTACGATGAAGAGTTAAAGAAAATCCGCTTAGACAATTCTTCTGAGGAAGGCCTGAAAGCGTTTCCTGATTGGAAGGCAAAAGGGTTTATTGAAATGGCGGAAAACAATGTAGCGCTATTAAATTTAGCGGCACCAAACCCTTCCCTATTAAGAGATGCGGATCCAAAAAGGGTTGCCATTTTGAACCGAGCTTCCGCTGAAGCAATGAAAGATTTTTCTGCTTATATCGGCGGTGGCAAAATTAGCTGGCTAATAGCGGCATTCCCTACAATCGAATGGGCTCAAACTGTTTTCCCTGAACTCTCTCAGGACGAAGCAATCGATAAACTATGGGAAAACATCTTTTATACAACCCGGACGGATCAGGAGAACACGGTCGCACTTTGGGAATCTCATATTAGTAATCTGAATAAGAACGCTGACCGTTTAAATCAAAGCAAATACAAAAAGCTTCATTACAAAGGACCTGGAACAGATCTTTCCATTGAATTCCACCCACAAACGAAATGGATCAGTGCCCAGTTCACAAATGATCAAGGAATTCCCTTTGTTCCGAACCTCCCAACGGAAGAAGTGTTTACAATCCCAGTCAAACAAGGTGTGAATGGGACTGTCTCAAGTACGAAACCACTTAACTATAGCGGTACGTTAATCAAGAACTTTTCCCTGACCTTTAAAGACGGTAAAGTGGTAGAATTCACAGCTGAGGAAGGATATGAAACCCTGAAAAATCTGCTGGAAACAGATGAAGGGGCCTCCTATTTAGGAGAAGTGGCATTGGTTCCTCACAACTCACCTATCTCTAATACAAATATTATCTTCAACAACACACTTTTTGATGAAAATGCTTCATGTCATATAGCGCTGGGTAGAGCTTTATCAGTGTGTGTGGAGGAAGGTAAAAATATGACGGCGGAACAATTACGGAAAGTAGGTTTTAACGAAAGCATGATTCATGTAGATTTCATGATAGGATCGGCTCAGTTAGATATTGACGGCGAAAAGGAAGACGGGTCGATTGAACCTATCTTCAAAGCCGGTGATTGGGTTTAAAATTTGATTTCGAAGGAAGAATAATGGTGCAAGGCTTAAATAATTTATTTAAGCCTTTTTTTTGTTGAGGTTTATCTTAACAATACTTTTGGAGAAAAGAGTTTTTAATATAAACCACTGTATCATTATTGGTAAAAGTTACATGTAATATGACAAACAAATTTCTTTTTTAACATATTCAATACTTCACGAATACTTTACAATAGAAGTATACCTTTTTTAAAGGAGCGATTTTCTTGTCGATCAATCACAAACATTCGTTTTTATGGAGTGGCATCATTCTCTCTTTCTTCACTTTATATATAATATTTCGCACTACAAATGTACAATCCAGTGAAAAACCCTTAACCGTTGAAGAAAAATACCCCACTGTCTTTGTGCACGGGTATAAAGGTACATACAATTCTTTCAGAACGATGCTGGAACGTTTTGAAAACCAACATGGCTGGGGTCAAAAAACGTTGGAGATTTATGTGTCTGAGAATGGCAGTGTAGTGTATAAAGGATCTCTTCCCACAAATCCCACTTCACCTCCACTCGTTCAAGTCATTTTTGAAGATAATCGGGCATCATTGGAGAAACAGGCGATTTGGTTAGAAAATGCCATGAAGCTTTTACATCATCAGTTTGACGTTTCAAATGTAAATATTGTGGGACACTCCATGGGCGGCCTTGCGTCAACAAAATATATTCTAAATACCAGGGATAGCTCGTTTGTCCCTAAGACCCATAAATTCATTACGATTGCTACCCCTTTCCTTGGTGTTACGAAGGAATCCTATGATGAAATCAATACAGGTGCAGCTGTTATAGACTTAAAACCTGAATCACGTGCATTGAAAGAAA
Organism: Rossellomorea sp. NRS-1567; assembly: GCF_050467885.1. Classification (NCBI taxonomy): domain Bacteria; kingdom Bacillati; phylum Bacillota; class Bacilli; order Caryophanales; family Bacillaceae; genus Rossellomorea; species Rossellomorea sp. NRS-1567. Next base: position 174,251 of record NZ_JBITPL010000030.1, read on the forward strand.
TGTTTTTGAATCGCCATTTAATCCCTTCCAATATAAACATATTATCCATAGCGGGATCGGGTGATGATGTGGTGAATGTTCAAAGTGCTATAGGCAGTCAATTACTATTTGAAAAAAACCAATATCAATCCAGGATAGTGTATGATCCATCCATTTCTCATAGCGGCCTGCATGAAACGATAAAAGTAGACCGGCTTGTAGGAGATCACTTATGGGGTAAATGACCAGCTTCCCTATTCAGACCGTTTTATATCTGAATAGGGAAGTTTTTTATTGTGCAGTTGCGTAAACTTCCTTTACGTTCTATACTACACAAGACTAAACCTCAAGGTTAGGATGAGTAGAATGACAAAAGAAAGAATCATTAAAGCAAACCCAAAATACATACAACATTTCCAAAAAGGATTCCCCCTTCTTAATAAAGAAAATGTGACATCATCGATTGAGAATATTGAAGAGGGAGAAATTCTTAAACTTGTAGACAATAACAATGGCTTTATCGCCAAAGGCTACTCTGGAATACAGAACAAAGGAATCGGATGGCTGCTGAGTTGGAAGGAACAAGAAGCAATAGATAAAGACTTTATCTTAAAAAAGCTTCAAGCTGCCATCAATCAACGTCTTCACTTCTATTATAGTGAAGATACGACAGCGTTTCGAGTGTTTAATGGTGAAGGAGACGGATTTGGAGGGATCACCATTGACTACTTTGATGGCTACTACCTCGTTCAATGGTATTCAAAAGGAGCCTATGCCTTTAAGGAAGAAGTTATGCAAGGGTTAAGAGAATTAACGGATTACAAAGGCATTTATCAGAAAAAGCGATTTGCACAGGAAGGAAAATATGTGGAAGAAGATGATTTCGTTGAGGGAACCCGACCTTCCTTCCCCCTTCTTGTCAAGGAAAATGGCGTTCAATTTGCCATCTATTTAAATGACGGCGCAATGGTAGGGGTTTTTCTTGACCAACGTGAAGTGCGTAAACGAATTCGTGACTCGTACTCTGAAGGCAAACGTGTATTGAATACGTTCTCTTACACAGGCGCATTTTCTGTTTTCGCTGCACTCGGTGGTGCCCTGGAAACGACCAGCGTAGATCTCGCTAATCGCAGTTTAAGTAAAACGATCGAACAATTCAGCATTAACGGGATCGATTACGAAGCACAAAACATCATTGTGGAAGATGTCTTTAAATACTTTAAATATGCCTTAAAAAAAGAACTCTCCTTTGATCTTGTGATTCTCGATCCGCCAAGCTTTGCCCGCTCCAAGAAACATACATTCAGTGCAGCTAAGGATTATAAAGATTTGTTAAAAGAAGCAATTGCCATCACTGAAAAAAAGGGTACCATTGTGGCATCCACTAATTGCAGCACCTTCAATATGAAGAAATTCAAGAGCTTTATTGAAACAGCCTTTAAAGAAACCAATGGAAAATATAAAATACTCGAAGAATACACACTGCCCGAAGACTTTAAAACCCTCAGTCAATACAAACAAAGTGATTACCTTAAAGTCGCCTTTATTCAAAAACTATAATGGATAGGGACTGGGACAAAACTAAAAAACCATGATATAAAGACGAAAATAAGTAGTGTTGGTTCTTAATACCGCTAATGATTTCCGTGCAAGACTACGCTTTCCGCGGGTAGCTCGTGAGCCTCCTCGGCAAGCCTGCGGGGTCTCACATAAGCTACTTTTCCCGCAGGAGTCTTCGTCTTGCACTCCAATCAACCGCTTGAGAGAGCTAGAATCTAAATGTACATTGAACAATTAAAAAACCAAACTAAATTGCCTCTTGAATGCAATTTAGTTTAGTTTAACTTATACAAAACACTTTTGTCCCAGCCTCCTCCTATATGTATATATTAAAAGTTTTCTTTCATTTTCTTTTATTCCTTTATTTTGGAAATAAACGCTCATCAAATCTAGAATAGGAGCTTTTTTGTTTGTCTACCTTTTTAGGCAGTAAAATGAAGTAGCACAGAGTGGATTGGAGCGGAAGGCACTTTACTCCTGCGGGAAATAGAGGAAAGGTCGAGACCCCACAGGGCAAAGCCCGAGGAGGCTCGACTTCCTCCCCGCGGAAAGAAAGTGCCTGGAGCGGAAAGGAACGGTCACGGCCTCTGTTTTCACACTTTCATTCATTCAAACGATTAATATACTTTTTGGAATCTGTGTTAAGGTTTATTCTTTCCGCAGATGACAGAATAATCTGTCATTATTTCCTCGGAAACCGCATAAAGCGACATGTAGTAAGGGTTTATTGGAGAAAAAGATCGAATAAGGAGGTTTACTGATGAAAAAAGCTGTTTTTCTTGATCGTGATGGAGTAATCAATGAGGTGAAAACAGAGAGAGTGACATTTGTGAATCGACCCGAACAATTTTATTTCCTGGAGGGAGTCCTTGAAGCTATCAATTTATTGACTGATTCCGATTTTCAAGTTTTCGTCGTTACCAACCAGGGTGGAGTTGGGTTAGGATATCTTTCTCATGAACAACTTCAATCCATTCACGAACATATGTTAAAGGAAATTGAAAAGGCCGGGGGGTTCATTCAAGAGGTTTCCTGTTGTACTCACAAGCCGCATGAGGGTTGTGAATGCAGGAAGCCTGAAGCAGGGATGCTCTTGGACCTGGCAAAAAAGCATGATATTGATATTGCCCAATCGTATATGGTTGGTGATCGCGAGGTAGATATTGAAGCTGGCCGCAAAGCGGGTTGCAATACTATCTTACTTGCAGACGGTCCCTCTCACCTATATAACGCCGATCACATGTTTACTAACTTAATGGAAGCTGCTGAATTTATCGTCACTCATAAGTAAGTCTTAAAGGTGTCCCAAAAACGGGACACCTTTTTTTCATCCCTTTTGGTCTTTAATCGATATCGTGGAGTTTAACAAATTCGACCATTCAGTATATCCATTCAAACTTCCGTCAGGACGTCCGGAAGATCCCGTTTTATCGTTTTCAAAATAGGGAATTCTATGGTAAAGTACTATGGGACTAATGAGAACGGGAGGTATTTGATGAACCAGCAGGAATTATTACAAATTATACGAGATCACTATCCCTTTGATGTTCTAACCACTGAACAGTTAGATTACATTATTTCCGGTTCTAAATACACCACCTTCAAGAAGGGTGAATTCCTTTTTCACGAAGATGAAACGGTAGAAGAACTTGATATATACTTCCTTGTCTCGGGACTTGCGAAAAATGTTCTCCATCGCTCAAGCGGCAAACAGTATTCACTCCGATTCTACTATCCAGGAGACTTAATCGGGATTATGATTATGCTTACAAGCGGTGAAATGACCTTTTCCGTACAGGCAATAGAGGATTGTACCGTGTTCCGCATTCAAAAGGATCGACTATTGGAGATTATGACCAAGAACAATGACTTTTCAAAAATCATCTTCGAAAGCATCGGAAATCGTATGAAAACATTGTACGATGAAATAAAAGTGAAATCTGCCACTGAATCCGACGACGAAAATATCAATCTGTTTCGTACTAAAGTGCATACGTTAATGGATCGCCCCACCTTCATTGACGAAAATGCCACTATTCTTGAAGCAGCCAGAAAGATGAAAGAAGAAGATACATATGGACTAGTGGTAGTAGATCAAGAGAAAAAAATGCATGGCATTCTTACCCAACGGGAAATCCTGTCTTATATTACAAACCCAATAATCAGTGAATCAGTTAAAGACTGGATGAAGAAAAAACCGTTTTGGATTCGTGATGAATCCTTTGCATATGAAGCCCTTTCTTATTTCAAGCATGAAGAAGTGGATTTTGTACCCATTATTCGCAACGATGAAGTTGTGGGAGTTCTGACCAGTACTTCGTTTCTCAATATACAGGATTCAAATTATTTAGATCTTTCGTATAAAATCCAAAAAGCCGTTTCCAACGACGAACTGGTAGAGCTGGCAACGGTGAAAAGTAATACTTTTCAACAGTTCATCCAAGATCTGCTCCTTCAAGATAGTTTTGGCTACGATATTTGCGAAGTGATCTCAAACTATAATGATCGCCTGCACCGAAAAATCATTCAATTAACCGAAAAAGAAATGCGTCAGGAAGGATTCGGATCTGCGCCTATCAATTATTGTTTTATCGTAATGGGCAGTCAAGGCAGAAGCGAACAAGGCTTTCATACGGATCAGGATAATGGAATCATTCTCGATGATTATAACCACTTGTCCGATCTTAACAAGGTTGATTTGTATTTCCAGGCATTCACGGAAAAACTCAATTTAAAGCTTGCTGCATGCGGTTTTCCTGAATGTACTGGCGGAATCATGGCGAAGGAACAGAAATGGAAACGATCCTATACTGATTGGAAAAAGGCGATTGATGAATGGCTATACGAAATAGATGCACAGGAAGTTCAAAACATTACGATGTTCTATGATTTCCGCCCCATTTATGGTGATTACTCCATCGCAGAGGAAATTCGAAATTATTTAGCGGAAAAATCGAAACGGTCTCTAAATATGCAACAACTATTAAGAAAAGATGCCCTTCGTTTCAAACTTCCTGTAGGCCCTTTGGGACGAGTGAACCTGAAGCCTAGGAATCATTTGTTTAACATCAAAAAGTCCGGGCTTTTACAAATCGTCAATATGATTCGCATTCATTCTGTAAAATACGGAATAAAAGAAGTTAATACGATAAAGAGGGTTCAAGCATTGAAGAAGATGCAGGCTTTCCATCCAAGGGATGCTGAAAATGTAAAAACAGCTATGCACATTCTTCTCACTCTCCGTACAAAGCAAAACCTTCTTGAACTTATAGAAGGAAAACCATTAAGTAATGATATTGATGTACGTACTCTTTCAAAAGAGGATCGTCAGAAATTAAAAGAATCCATCCAGATTGCTAATCGACTTCAACAAGTGATGGAAATTAGTTTTAATAGGAACCGGGTGGTTTAATGAATGATATTGGAATTAATGTGGGCTACCGCATTCTGAAATATTATTTATGGCAGCAATTTTTCTTTCGCTTTCAAGTGAAACGGGAAAAAGAAAAGCTATCCTACCATAAATTATCTCGTGCCCTAAAAGAGTTTGAAGAAGAAAAACCCACGCTTCAACAAAAACATTTGTTCGATTGTGATTTTACCATATTTGACCTGGAGACAACGGGCTTTTTTCCGGAGGTCGGGGATGAAATCATCTCGATCGGAGCGGTTAAGGTTAAGGAAGGTAAAGTTCAACGGAAAGACACGTTCTATCAGGTCATCAATCCCCTTCAAACGGTTTCGAGGGATACGAAGCGATTTACAGGTCTGAGACGAAAAGACTTTCTGAATGGTGTTACGTTACCTATCGGATTGGAGCGATTTATTGAGTTCAGTAAAGGAACGATCCTTGTCGCTCACCCAGCCAGTTTCGACATAAATTTTCTCCAAAAAAGGATCTATAAGTGGCAGCTCCCTTCATTTGATCCTGAATATGTCGACTCCTTTTCGCTTGCCAATGGGTTATTGGAACGGGACGATTGCTACCTGGACGCCCTTGTAAAACGGTTTGACATCGATTACCGGACACGACATCATGCTCTGAATGACGCGATCATGACCGCCGAAATCTTTGAAGAGCTATTAAAAATCTGTTATCAGCAAGAGGTTCACACGATACGGGGATTGAATGAGTTTATTCTGGAGGAGACAAGCTCCGGGTTCTGATCTGAACTCCTCCCTCCTGACAGCTGATAAATGAAAAAAACGCTTGAGAAAATTTCCTCAAGCGTTTTTCCATGTTTATTATCGAATTTGTCCGGTTCCATGCATCATATACTTAACGGTTGTTAAAGCTGGTAGCCCCATTGGTCCTCTAGCATGAAGTTTCTGTGTAGAGATTCCAATTTCAGCACCAAATCCTAACGCTCCTCCATCAGTGAAACGAGTGGAAGCATTATGATAGAGAGCGGCAGCATCAACGAGCATCATGAATTTCTTCGCTAATTCTGTATTTTCCGTGACAATGGCTTCTGAATGCTTTGTACCATATTGTTCGATGTGATCGATTGCTTCATCCAAAGAAGGGACAATCTTCACGGCAATATCCAGACTTAGATATTCATTTGCCCAATCTTCTTCTCCTGCAAGCTTCGCATCTTCAATCGCTTCGACCACTTTTTCATCTCCGTGAATGGTTACATTGTGTTCTTTAAGCTTTTCTACAAATGCACCCTTATTTTCTTTAAACCAGTCTTCATGCAGGATGACGGTTTCAGCTGCATTACATACCGCTGGACGGTCTGTTTTTGCATTGATGATGATGTTTAATGCTTTTTCCACTTGAGCTTCTTTGTCAATATAGATATGACAGTTTCCTACGCCAGTCTCCAGGACAGGTACAGTTGCATTATTAACGACAGCATTGATTAATGCACCTCCACCGCGCGGAATCAACACATCGATATGCTCTTTCATCGTGAATAGCTCACTTGTTGCTTCTCGATCGGTTGTATTGATAAATTGTACGGCATCTTTAGGAATATCGGTTTTCTCAAGTGCTTCATGCATGACGTCCACAATTGCTTTGTTCGAAGTAATGGCATTAGAACCACCTTTTAGGACAATGGCATTACCGGATTTTAGTGCTAATCCAGTTGCATCAACCGTTACATTAGGACGGGCTTCATAAATCATTCCAATGACACCAAGTGGGACCGTTACTTTTTGAACTTGCAGTTGATTTTCAAGAGTCCAATCGGATACTACTTTACCAGTGGGATCTTCCAGGTCAGCAACTTGACGGAGACCACTTGCAAAATCTTCAACACGTTCTTTAGAAAGTGATAAACGATCCATAAATGCAGCTTCGAAGCCCTTTTCTTTCCCTCTTTCAAGGTCTTTTTCGTTTTGCTTTAGTATAGATTCGTAATTCGCCTCTAAATGATCGGCAAGGATATGAAGGGCTTTATTTTTTTGGTCGGTAGTCAGCATACTTAGTGTTTTAGAAGCTTTCTTTGCAAGCATCGCTTGTTTTTTTACATCCGTTTTTTCTATAGTTAAAGTCATCAAATACCTCCTGATTTTTTTGAAAAGAATTCGACCGGATTGTGCAGGGGAAGAAGGAGACTAACTCCTTCTTTTATACTCCTACTGGAATGGGTAAATCCACATGACATACTAGTTGGTCAATTTCGACTGCGATTTGATCCGCTTTGATGTCTGTTGGATTTTTCAGTTGACCTGAACGGAAATTGACCATTCCCAAACCAATTTCTTCATTTCGATTATCAAGGATTCGTACGACTGCACCTTTATTAAATCGGCCTTTTACAGTATAAATATCATCAATTGTTAAGCTTTCTTTTTGTTCCAGAATACGGTCTTTCGCATCTGAATCGATGGTGATTTCACCTTCGGGACCTGAGTTGAACGCAATCCATTGCTTTTTGGAATCAAGGTTTACGGAATCTTCTGCTGTTTCAAAGTACGTCCCTTTCGCTGTATGTTGGACAGCATCGTAAATAACATCTGAGTTTCCTGATTTACCTAGAAACGCAGGAATTCCAGAAGCCATTGTGATCTTAAATGCATCGATTTTCGATCTCATGCCACCAGTTCCTACAGAACTTCCAGGCTCTCCTGCCATGTCTTCGATATCTTCAGTAATTTCCGTTACGCTTTCTAGCAGTTCAGCATTTGGATTTTTACGTGGATCAGAATCATACAGTCCGTCAATATCAGATAGAATGATGAGTTGATCAGCATCCACTAATGCCGCAACTTTGGCAGACAGGGTATCATTGTCTCCGAATTTCAGTCGATCAACCGTTACTGTATCATTTTCATTGACAATTGGGATGATCCCTCTTTCAAGCAGGACATTGATTGTATTTCTTGCATTGTTATATCGGTCTTCATCAGAAAAATCACTACGAGTGATCAGAATTTGAGAAGCCACGTATCCGTTGGAAATTAACAGATCGGAATACGCTTCAATCAATAGTCCTTGACCAATAGCTGCTGCTGCCTGCTTCTCCGGAAGAGAGCTTGGACGTGTTAAACATCCTAATTTACGATAACCGGCAGCGACGGCACCTGATGAAACAAGCAATACTTCATGGCCATCATCTTTTAAACGGACGACTTCATCAACGAGACGTTCCAGTTTTCTACGACTCATTTCTCCATGCAGGCTTGTTAATGAACTACTTCCAATCTTGATTACGATACGTTTCTTCTGATTATTTTGGGACATTCAATCACTCCTAGTAAAAAGGTCCGTCCCTCGCCCCCTTTATGTGTGAGGGGACGGACTTGTATTTCTTGTATGGTTGGTATTAGTTATTTGGGGTGCTTACGATTCGATGTTTGGTTAGCTGGTTACTAATTGTTTGGACTGTAAGGATGAGCTTATTTCTTTCGAACGTTTTTCTGCTCCCTTGACAGCTTCTGAGATAGCCTTACCTCCGCCGAACTCTGCTAATGCATCAAGTCCTGCAGCTGTAGTACCATTTGGGGATGTTACATTCTCTCTTAGTTGAGTTGGTGATTCTTCACGCTCAAGCATCATTTTGGCTGCACCGAAAATGGTCTGAGCTCCGATTTTACGTGCTAATTCCGGATCTAACCCGGCTTCGGCACCTGTCTTTTCAATGTGTTCCATTAAATAGTAAAAGTATGCTGGGCCACTTCCGGCAATACCAGTGAAAATGTCCATCTGACTTTCTTCAATCACGAACACTTCACCAATGCTTGATAATAACTCTTTTGCATTTTCCATATCTTCTCTTGAAGTAAAGCGACCAGCACTAATGGCTGTAGCAGATTCTTTCAACATACTTGACGTATTTGGCATAACCCGGATAACAGGCTGACCTGCAGGTAGTTGCTCTTCCATATGAGAAGTAGTGATTCCTGCAAGCACCGACATAATCACTGTATCGTTTCTTACTAAGTGATTAATGGAATCTAATGCTTTATCAATATCCTTTGGTTTCATCGCGAGAATAAGAATATCTATCTCATTAAAGGGTAGATCATCTTTTGTTAAAGCCGATATATCATATTTCGCTTTCATTTCCTGAAGTCTTCCTTGATTGCTTCGATTAGAAACAATAATTTGTTCTGATGGGATCTTTCCGCTTTGTACAGTACCTGAAATCATTGCTTCCGCCATGTTTCCTGCACCTAGAAAAGCTATCGTTTTATTTTTTAACAATCATATCCACTCCTGTTCCTATATTAATTGTCGGGTTTTTAATCGTACATTCATTTTTTAAGTTTAATAATAATTATGAAAGAATTTTATGTTGTTAAATTTCCTGGTTAATGTGTCTAAAAACCTTTGTTGTCGTGTGTTTGTTCACAACGTTTATAATCGTAACATGCTGGTATATGATATCAAGGGCATTAAAGGAAGTAGTTAGGAATTAGCCGTAATACGAAGTGGAAGCGTTATCATTACCATTTATGTTAATCAGATTCCTTCTAAAGGCTATATATTGGCTCAGAGAGCGTATAATCAGAATTTTTGCTTTTGCTTTTACTGCTTGAATGAGAGTCGACTTTTCCAACACATACTGTCAGAGCAGTTCTTAACGCGGTATTCATTACTACTTCCCAATCCACAAAAAAAGCCCGTTAAGCATTTTTCAGCTTAACGGGCTTTTTTCATTCATTCATTCAGTTGTAGCTTCGTCTGAGCTCTTACCATTAAGAAAGTCTTTCAGAGCTTGTATATTTTCTTCAAAATTAATATCCAGTACAGACCCTACACCGCTATAGCTACCAAAACCATACGATCCTTCAACTGGGATGGTGAGCTTATCCATATCGCTGCTGTTACTCAACAGAATATCTTTAGCGATGGAAATTTGATCAAGCTTACTCATATTTGTCTGGATATAGGGTTGAATGGATCCCGCCATTTTAGGAAGCTTTGTAACTCCACCTATTGAGAGTACCTCATCTTTAAGAGCATTTATGACTTTTTGTTGTCTTTCAACCCTGCCAAAGTCTCCCTCTGCATCAGCACGGAACCTTGCATACCCCAATAATTCTTTCCCATTTAAGTTTTGAACACCAGGCTGAAGGGAAACGCCAATGTTTTCCGACATCGCCTTTTCCACATCCATTTCAATTCCATCCGGTGCCAGTACATCAACGGATTGTTCAAATCCTTTGAAGTCGACTACCATGAAATATTGAATATCAATATCAAAGTTGTGTTTGATGGTCTTTCTAAGCAATTCTGGTCCACCTAAATAAAATGCTGTATTCAGCTTATAGTTTTGGTATCCCGGTATTTCAACATATATATCCCTCATAAAGGAAACGAGTTTGGTTTCATTTGTTTTGGGGTCGATCTGTGCGAGCATCATTGTGTCGGTCCTGGATTTCTCCTCGCCTCTGCTGTCGACTCCCAATAGCAGTACGTTGACCTTGCCGTCCTTATCTTTCACACCATTAAATTTATAATCTTCTTGAAGTTTATCGTCTCCAGCCATTTTGTATCCACTATAAAATTGAAACGCTGCATAACCGAGTAAACTAAATATAAGTAATAATAATACCAATATCACTTTTCTTCCGCGTTTTTTCTTTTTAGACTTTCGATCTAATCGTGAATCCATTTCTACACCTACTTTTATGTCATTCATGAATTACTGATGATAGTATGAAATAGTACTCTATTCTTATGAAATTGACAATCGAAGAATCTTGGATAAACTAACACATTTCTCCATACCATTTGAAAGTTTATTTTATCACAAATATCCATAAAAGTATTTATTTGTTCCTATCCCTGCAAATGAAGTGAATGGAAGTAACCGTTCGTAAGCTCTATTACTTCTGGTTCCTCCACTTTGTTGTAAGATATGATGAATGAAGTAGAAGGCCCGCTGGATTTGTCCAAGTCTTGGGATGTGGTGACATCCTCTCTTCTTAAAGGCTTCCCTAATAAGAGAGAAAGTTCATGAAAAACGCCTTTAGAGCCGACTGGCATTATTTCGATGATAGAAGGGTGTTGAACACAGTTCATAAATAGAGCCAGTGGTGCAATGGAAGCATGTTGCTTCATCACTTCAATTCCTACCAAGGGGGTTCCGATAAGCGCATAAGCAAGGTTTGTACAAGAGGGATAGGTTCTCTTCTTGTTTCTTATGCCAATACACGTAACTCCAAGGCCCGATTGATTAAGACCGATATTCGATTCAGTACTCCCCGTAATGGGAGTACCTTCCTGTTTCATTTCACTTAAACCTTTCTTCACACCATTGCAATACTGATCCCATACAGCATCACTTGTAAAGTTCAGTAATTGAATAGCTTTGAGCCTTGCTCCCACGGCCAAACATTCCATCGCTGCTACACGGAAACAGTAATAACCCACTGTCTCCGGATCCGCCAGGACCACATCTCCTTCTTTATTTCCAATCCCTCCGCTGCAATCAGAAGCCAGGATCAACTCTTCTTCATCTGAAATTGAAATGGATATAATATCCCGAAGCTTGATCATGCGATTTCCCCCTTTTTCACTCTTGAACGAAGAGGAGGATACAAGAAGTGGGCAATCGTTAAATTAATGAAACTGGCTATTAGTAAGGAAGGAAGAATGGCATAGTAAAATGAAGAACTAAGGATAAATATAAATGGAATTCCCGCGAGTAGACCATTTCCTATAAAAAAAAGGATGGCTGCAAGTACCCGTTTCCCATTCGAGAACACATATCCAAATAACCATACAAAGAAGGCCATTTCAGCAGCAATGAGCACATGAAATGGGCCAAGGGGGAAGCCTGAGTACAGGCTCGAAAGCAAGTGACCTCCGCCTGCAACGATTGCCCCCCATCTCCCATTGTAAAGGGAAGCAATCAATAATGCAGGCATACTATCCAATGCAACCGTACCTATTACGGCAGGTATCTTCACCATTCCACCAATCGCAGAAAAAGCCATAAACAATGAAAGTAGCAAAAGAGTCTTAAGATTACTTTTCATTTTTTTTCTGAACTTTACTGGTTGAAAATACGTTTGCGCTTCGGATATATTCGACATCTTTTACATTACAACGATAATTGATCACACGGGCCAATGCGAAAAAGTAATCGGATAATCGATTGATATACTGCAATGTCACAATGGGAAAGTCCTCGTCCGTTTTTGAAAGTGAAACCATGATTCTCTCTGCTCTTCTTGTAACCGTTCTGGCAATGTGAATACTTGATGATGCTTTCACGCCACCTGGTAAAATGAACTTCTCAAGTAGAGGCGCTTCCTTCGTAAACCTATCAATCTTCTCCTCCAACGCATGGACGGATTGGGGCTGAAGCTTGATTTTTCTATGCTTAGAAACGTTGGATAGGTCACCGCCACAATCAAATAGTTCATGCTGAATCGTCTCAAGATCCTGTAGTACATCCTGAAAACCCTCTACATCCAGTTCTGAAATGGCTTGCCCAACAAAAGAATTCACTTCATCCAATGTTCCATATGCTTCGACACGAATATCATCTTTATCTACTCTTCCACCGATCAAACTCGTTTGACCTTTATCACCAGTTCTTGTGTAAAGCTGCATGTTTACCCTCTCCTTTATCCTTTTAATGATGTAGCAAGGCCGTACCAAACCAGCCAAACTTCCTGAGACATTTCCGCCAGATCTTGATAAACCCAACCTGTCATATCCCGCCACTCCCTGGACAGCTTATCCATTGGGACAATTCCTTTCCCGATATCTGAACCTATCCAGATTACTCTGCGATCAGGGTCTTCTTCTTCCCACTGCTTTAAGGATTGTATCAAAATGGTAAAAGACTTTCTGATTTCTGAATCATTATTTAAAATGGTTGATCGAATTCCATACTCAAGTCCCTCAATTACGATGACAGAGTTTGAAAAGTTGATCTCATCCAAATGAATCCTTTTTCCATTAAATAATGGAATCCAGGTTGTATCCGTTTCTTTAAGAATAAAATGGATTTTCACCCATCTGCTTTTCCCATTAAAGGAACCTCCCGTAACGAAGTACATGTTTGATTCCTCCAATCATTTTCTGTCTTCCATACCAATTCATACCCTGCCCCATGGTTGACCTCCCATTCCCAAAACGTTCTGTGAACATTTCTGGGAGATAACGATGTTAATAGATGTCGAATGACTCCACCATGAGTAATAACGGCGTACCGCTTCCCGTTGTGCTCTTCTATCTGTTTTATGATCTGTGCCCAGGCTAGCTCGACTCGTTTTCCAAATTGATTCATCCCTTCCCCATTAGGTGGAGAAATGGATGGGTCCAATATCCATTCTTGATATACATCATCTTCCTTTAAGCTTTCATAGGTTAAACCTTCCCAGCTTCCAAAGTGTAGCTCTCTTAAAAGGGATGAAGAGATCAATGGAGCATGAGGAAACAGAATATGAGCGGTTTCTAAACAGCGGTTAAGATCACTTGAAAAGCATCGTTCATACTCTTCAAAAAGAGTATTTCGCCTTTTAAGTAATTCGATTCCTTTTTGAGATAAATTGGAATTGGTCCAGCCGAGGTATTTCCCCTGCTCATTTTCATCTGTTAAACCATGGCGAATACATGCAATAACCATATAGTCATCCATAAACACAACTCCACTCCCTCTACACTGGCCCCGATTGTATCGCCGGACATACCGCCAAACCATTTGATGGACCTAGAATAAACAAACCAGAAAACAGCTAACGTCACCAGGGTGAATAAAGCATAAAAATAAAACCAATTTAAAAAGAAGCTGCCGACTCCACCCAGCAATAAACCAGAAACAATCCATATAAGATCATAACCCGTCATATTCTTACTTAAACCATATCCCATGCCAGACGTCTGGGCTGCAGGGATAAGAATTAGACTCGCTCCCATCATCATTCGACTTAAAAAGGGAATGGACACAAGGATCATAATAATAAAAATAGTGGAATGGGTTTGCAGGATGGTTTCATAAATAAATAAAAACCTTGAAGAAAGCAATACCACCAGTGACAAAACGCCAAAGGCACCTACCCTCGGGTCTTTCATGATGTCTAATCGCTTCTCCTTATCTCTATAGGAAAAAAAGGCATCACTTGCATCCATATAGCCATCTAAATGGATACCACCCGTTAATACGATTGGCATTACCCAAATAAAGAATGCTATTCCTAAAGGGCTTATGTGGGTAAGAGAATTCAGAAAAACATATCCTCCTAAAAGAAGCACACCTACAAATAAACCTAGCATTGGAAATGTCCGGACCATCCACTTCATTTCCCTTTTCCCGATTGAAAATTCTTTACGGATTGGCAGAATCGTAAAAAACTGCAGATTAAGGAGGAAGCTTTTAAATAGGATCATGAACAAACCGTCCTTCCTCATTCGGACCCCTCTTTTTCACAACCGGGATTCCCGCCGTCATTTCAATCGCCACATATGCTTTCTTCACCATTCTAATATGCAATGCACCAAGCCGTTTCTGGAAAGTAAGGATATCGGTTGAATCAATTGGAAGGTCATAAACCAATTCATTACTAACCAGGAGCAGTACATCAACTTTATTTAGCAACTGTATGATAGACTGATAGATTTTCTCTTCTATATACTCACCTTTCTCCTCTCTATTACCATACATCTCATTTGTTAAAAGAGTCGTGAGGCAATCTAACAGAACAACGGAGTGTTGAGGAATGTGGTTGATGATCCTTTCAATCGAATTGGGACACTCAATCGTCGTCCATTCCACCTTAGACGATTGCCGGTCCTGCCGGTGTTTCGAGATTCTTTCCTCCATCTCTCTGTCAGTGTTCACTCCACAAGCAAGATAGACCAATGGAACGTTTGACTTTTTCTTCTCTATTGCCCATTTTTCAGCAAAAGAGCTTTTGCCGCTTCTAACCCCTCCGGTTATAAAATATAGGATTCCCAAGTCGATTCCCCCTCTCCTCAATCACCCTTCATTAAATTAGTTCTACTCTGTATGATCCAAATAGCGTTGAATGGCTTTTTTCGTTACCTCATACACTCCACGCCCAATCAACTTCCCTATCGGTGTAATCGGCCCGGCAAAAGGCTCCAGCTCACCTTGTTGACTCGAGGAGATCAGAATACTGTCCGTCGGTGTCCCGGTTGCAAGCTGACCTGTTCTTCTGTCCCTCACATTCATGTCGTGAAGGGCTCTCACTTTCGCTTCTGTTGAGGTTACAAGGGCTTCTATATATGCTTCATCTGACAGATTCCCATTTATGAACACCCACGTATTAATCGTACCTGGCCTTAAATCAATATCATATTGATAACTTGTTGAGACATCAATCGCATTTCCGACACCGGCTGTAACCACAACGAATACGGAATGCCCCTGAACTTCGAAGCGATCGCATACCATATTATTTAAAGGAAGAGCCGTCATCATACCTACAGAAAATGAGGGATCCAGGTCTTTATGAACAAGAAATTCTTTCATATCCTCTTGATAATCTGAGCAGTCATAATCTGCAGGGACTCTACGATTGATAAAGTGCCTGTACCACCCGATTCCTGCCCCAATGATCCCTGAGGACATACATTTTAATGGGTAAGGGGCAGAGAAATGTATGTATTCTTCCCTCACGTTCAGGAAGCTTTCATCTAACACAAAGTCCTCGGTCGCACTCTCCTCAGGAACAATGACCATTTGAGGTTTTGCCACTAAAGGATGAGCTTGCTTCTGAACCTTTGTACGATACACCTCTTCGATATGCTTCTCTTTCAGAACCTCTTCCGGGTGGTGAAGAAGTTTGGTTTTTCCTTTGTCTAAGAGAAGTAAGCGATCACAGTATAAACTTGCTAAATTCAAGTCATGAAAGATCGCGATTACTGTTAATTTTTCGTGTACCGTTTGATTCTTAATTAAATCCAGCAATGATTTCTGATACGAAAGATCCAGGTGATTAGTAGGTTCATCAAGCAACAGGACTTGTGGTTCCTGAGCGAGAGCCTGTGCAAGGAATACCCTCTGGCGTTCTCCCCCGGACAACTCATGAAGGTAGCGGTGCTGAAAGGACGTAATGCCCGTTTGATCCATTACCTTTTCTACGATATCAACATCTCGTTCAGTCGTTCCTTTTAAAAAACCTTTTTGGTGAGCATATCTCCCAAGCATAACCGTCTCCCTCACTTCATAGGAAAAGGATTCCGTCGATATCTGAGGAAGTACCGCTATCTGTGTGGCTAAATCCCTTGAAGTAAAATGATGCAGTTTTTTTCCTTTTAATGTGATGGTTCCATCCATTAATGTAAGCAGACCCGTCATGGCTTTTAACAAGGTCGTCTTTCCACTTCCGTTCGGTCCAAGAATCCCAAAGAATTCTCCTTTATCTATATGAAAATTCATATCTTCCACGATTATTTTCTCGTTATATCCTACTGTGACACCTTTTAGATCTATCATGATGAAAGCCCTCTTTTCTTCAGTAGAATATAAGCAAACATCGGGGCACCGATAAGAGCTGTTATCACTCCAATCGGAAGCTCGGTTGGTGCAATGATGGTTCTTGAGATGAGATCGGCCAACACGAGAAAGCCTCCTCCTACAACGATGGACAAAGGAAGTAAGTGTCTATGGTCATGCCCTACCATCCTTCTTAGAAAATGAGGGATTACAAGCCCCACAAATCCAATTGTACCTGAAACGGCGACAGCCGCCCCCGTCAGTATACTTCCTGCAATTAAGATGAGGAGTTTTCTCTTTTGTACGGATATCCCGATATGATGGGCTTGTTCTTCACCAAAGCTCATGCCATTCAGTTCCTTGCCATTGAGAAACAAAACGATCACTCCAATTAAGAAAAAGGGCAATATAATCGTAATGTAATCCCACCCTCTCATGGATACACTTCCAAGAAGCCAACCGATGATCTGTCTTAATTCCTCTCCCGTCAGGGCAATCATTAAGGATATAAGGGAACCTAAAAAAGAGCTGAAAATGATTCCTGTTAATATGATGGTTTCTACCTTCATGGTTCTTTCAACCTTCTGTGCAAACCATAATACGAGGAACACGGTTATAATCGAACAAAGAATACTGAGAAAGGGAAGCGTAAACTTCCCAATGAACGGAATGCTCCAATTAAAGAACAATGTAATAACCGCACCGACCGATGCTCCTGAAGACACACCCAATGTATATGGATCTGCGAGCGGGTTGCGCAATAGTCCTTGAAAGGAAGCTCCTGCAATTGCTAAGGAACTTCCAACCAATAATGCCAATAATACTCTGGGCAATCTTATGGCATACACTATATTTGCAAACATTGGATCAATTTCTTCCGGTAAAGGGTATCCAAACCATTTAGCTCCAACGATGAACAGAATATCCTTTGGCGGGACAGAGACGGTTCCAATCGAAATACCGGCGAGAATTGCGAATAGTAAAAACGATACAGCCAACCCGTATGTTATCCATATTTTATTCTGCAAATAACTCCGGATAGATTGACTTTGCAATTTCCTCTACTCCTTCAACTAATCTCGGACCAGTACGTGTGACCAGATCTGAATGAACATCATGGACATCTTCATTTTTTACAGCAGTTACATCTTTCCAACCTTCTCGGCCCATCACTTGTTCTTTAGGATTTTCACTATAAAAACCATAGGTTGTAATGATGACGTCAGGATTTGAAGCGATGACCGCTTCTTGATTTACTTGGACCCATCCCTTCTGATCACTCATCACATTTTCGGCATTTACTAGTGAAAGCATTTGATCAATAAAAGTATTTTTTCCTGTCGAATATATGTCAGGGGAAGGTGAAACCTCTACATACACTTTTTTCTTTTCAGATACACCACTGACTTTTCCCTTAATGGATTCAAGATCCGCTTTCATCTCAGAAATGACAGACTCAGCTTCATCTTTCTTGCCGACCAATGTGCCGATGTTTTCCATCGTGGTGTACACTTCCTCAAAGCTATTGGCATCACGTACGATATAGACCTTTACCCCTGCACCTCGAAGCTGTTCTAACCCTTCTTCTGCCGACACAGCAGTGGACTCATGAGCAAGAACCAAATCCGGATTCAGACTGATAATCTTCTCAACGTTAAATTCCATTCCACCTATCTTTTCTTTCTCCGCCGCTTCTTTTGGATAATTATCAAAATCTGAAACACCTACGATTTCCTTATTCAACCCTAACTCGAATAAGATTTCTGTGTTGCTCGGAATCAATGAAACAATATGCTTAGGTTGCTCATCCAGCGTGACTTTATTATTCAGGGCGTCGTTTACTGACAAAGGAAAAGCAGATTGTCCCTGGCTGACTTCCCCGCTATCTTTATTCTTTTCTACATTTTCATTGTCAGTACCGCAAGCTGAAAGGAGTCCTAGAGATACTATTAGAGCAAGAATGATTTTGAATGTGTGTTTCATACGTTTTCCTCCTGTGAATGAACTTATTTCCAGACAAAAAAACATCTCCAGTGGGACTAGAGATGTTGTGTAAAATGCATAAAAGGCTTTAAACCGTTAAACATGCACATTACACCTTTCTATCCGCGTAGATTTGGTGCGAAAGACATTAGGCAGGTCTCCTGGCTCATGGTCATTGTTTGCTGCACCTTCCCATACCTATTGGTACAGTGGTATTCATACAGCTCACTTCCATTTACAGTGGCGGGACCGCGTTGGAATTACACCAACTTCCCTATTATGAAGCTAAAAAGTTTGCTACCGAAACTTCCGCTTCACCTAATCTCATATCGTATGTAATTATTCCGTTCAACAGAATTATACACAAGATTCTATGGATAGTGAATGAAATTTGATAAACTTTGCTGAAAATAGCAGGAATACTTCTTTTCGAATCTTTTCCCGATGCAACCTTTCGAGCTAATAGATTGTCCCCTCCATTCTTTCGTGATAAAATCTTTTTCAAGCAATCGCTTTACTGCTTTAGAGGAGCACATATGGTACAGGAGGTTCAGCAATGAATAAAAAAAAAGAAATCGCTACTTTTGCAGGTGGTTGTTTTTGGTGCATGGTAAAGCCATTTGATGAATTACCGGGAATAATTGATGTCGTGTCAGGTTATTCAGGGGGCCACCTTGAAAACCCAATATATCAAGATATAAAAGCAGGAAATAGTGGACATTACGAAGCTGTTCAAATCACATTTAATCCTGATTTATTCCCTTATGAAAGATTATTAGAGCTATACTGGCCTCAGATTGATCCAACGGATGATGGGGGACAATTCCATGACCGCGGGAATCAGTACCGGACAGCTATTTTCTATCATAATGAACACCAGAAACAATTAGCTGAAAACACAAAGAACGAAATAGTAGACAGTGGACGATTCAAGAAGCCTATCGTCACAAACATCCTTCCTGCTTCCACTTTCTATCCGGCAGAAGAATACCATCAAAAATTCTACAAGAAAAATCCAGATGAATATAAACAAGACCGGTCAAAGTCAGGTCGCGATGAATTTATAGATAATCATTGGAAGAACTAAATAGTGGGATGAAAAAAACTCCTTTCGCCAAACTAATGGCAGGAAGGAGTTTTTGTATGAAGAAAAATGAGAAAAATACAGAAGACAATGAGCAGGTTATCGGGTTTGAAGGCCCAGGGAAAGTCGTCAATTTCTTTGACCCCTATCCAGATGAAGATGAAGAGAATGTAAATAACTCGGATACGGTAGATAATCATTCTTCAGAAAAACAGTAAGAATATAAAAGGTGAAGATTATTTAAATGTAACCTTCACCTTTTCATATTAACCAATGAAACGATTCACTTTCACTTGCTCATTAATGATTAATTCCGCTGTCAGTTGTCCTGAAAGTGCAACCATTGGCACACCTCCACCTGGATGGGTTGAACCTCCCACAAAGTACATATTAGAGAGCACTCTGCTCTTATTCGGAATCTTGAAACCTCCGTTAAGCTTTCGGTCTGTGACAGTACCATAGATCGATCCACCATTCGCCCCATAAAGGGCTTGAAGGTCGTTTGGAGTGAAGGTATATTCGTATTCTATATGATCCCTTAAATTGGTTACGCCCATTTTCTCCAGCTTATCCAGCACTTTGAGTCGATAAGATTCTTTGTATTGAGTCCAATCCTCCCCCTCTTTTAATGGTGGTACGTGTGTCAACACAAACAGGTTTTCTTTTCCTTCAGGAGCCTGTGTGGGATCCGACTTCGACGAGATACCAATATAAATCGTCGGATCATCAGCCAGCTGATTCTCATCGAAGATTTGCTTGAATTCTTTTTTAGGATCCTTACTGAAAAAGAAGTTATGGTGAGAAAGATGATCATATTCACGATCTACCCCGAGGAGCAGAACCAATCCTGAAACCGTAGGGGCATACTTGCTTAATTCGTCGACTTCTTTTGCAGACTCATGATAATCAGCCAAAAGGGATTTGTAGCAAGGGATGGCCTCTAAATTCGATACAACGAGGTCCGCCATCAGCTCTTCCCCTATTTTCGTACGTATTCCTTCAGCACGGCTGCCTGTGGTGAGAATATCTTCAACTTCACAATTTAAGCGGATCTCTACATCGAGTTCCTCCAACACCTTGGCCATTGCCTCTGCAATTTTATACATTCCGCCTTTTACGTAATGGACCCCGAGCCCCAGCTGAACATGTGTAAGCTGTGACATGATGGCTGGTGCATGGTAAGGAGAAGACCCCACGTACATGATCAGGAAATTAAACAGCTGCTGTAAATGTTTGTCTTTAATGAATTTACGATTTGCAGCATCCATGGATTTCATCGGATCCATTTGCAGTAATTCTTTGACTGGATGCATCGTGCGTAGGTCCTGCAGTCCATTGATGCTCTTTTTATAGAAGCTTTTCATTGTGAGCTCATACATTTTTCCACAATAACCTAAATAGTTAAAGAAGTTATTCGCATCCTCCGTAGAGGTCTTATTTATTTCTTCTAACATCGTTGGAAGATCCGAAGATACATCCAGTACCTTTCCGTCTTCAAAGAATGTCCTCCAGCCCGGCTCCACTCTGATAATATCCACATAATCATTCAGATCACGTTTTGCATGAGCAAAGACTTTTTCCAGTACCCACGGCATTGTAAGGATCGATGGTCCCGTATCGAAAGAAAAACCTTTTCCTTCTCTTTTATTTAATTTCCCGCCAAGTCTTTCTCCTTTTTCGATAATCGTAACGTCATATCCTTCTGAGGCAAGGCGGATGGCTGTTGACATACCACCCAGGCCGCCACCAACGATGATTACTTTCTTTTTCATTTTCAATTCCTCCTTACGGGAAAGATCGTATTCGAATGAATCTCCTATTCAGCTTTCCATTGTGCCCATTTTGTACGACTTCAAACAAATTCGGCTTGAATTTATACACACAAAACATCCAATCCTGATGAATGAAGGTATCACCTTTACCGAAAATGGTTAAAATGTCGATAATAATCAAAAGATTTGAGGGTGAAAAAATGTATATTTGGTTAGGATCTATTATTCTTACCGTTTTCCTTTTTACTAGAATCCCTACAGTCAAAAAGTCCATTCATGTAAGGAATAGTTTTCTCGTAAAAAAATGCTCCATCATCATTCCTGCCAGAAATGAAGAACAGACGATTGGAAATCTATTATCAAGTATTCAGAAGCAATTTATTCAGCCTTTTGAAGTGATCGTGGTAAATGATGGATCGAAGGATCGTACAAAGGCAATAGCTGAAGAGTTCGGTGCAACAGTCGTGGATACTCCCCCTCTTCCAAATGGATGGAACGGAAAATCTTGGGCTTGTTGGAATGGGGCGGAAGCATCTAAGGGTGAATTCTTACTGTTTGTTGACTCAGATACATGGTTCGAGCAAGCAGGACTTCTAAGAATTTGCGAGACTTATCAACGACAGCAATGTCAGGGAGTTCTCAGCATTCATCCCTATCATAAGATGAATAGTGGATATGAAACATTATCCATGATGTTTCATTTAATCGTATTCGCCGCAACGAGTGTCACCCATCTCCTTTCAGGGTTGGTCAAACCTTCGGGTGGGTTTGGCCAGTGCTTCCTGTGTTCAAGAGATGTGTATCAGCGAATCGGTGGGCACGAAGCAATCAAAGGAGATATGGTGGAGCATTTTGCTTTAAGTCAACGTGCAAAAAAGTGTGGAGAATTAGTAGAAGCAGTCAGCGGAAGCAATGCCATATCCATGAGAATGTATGGGAACGGGTTGAGCGAGTTATTCTACGGATGGTCGAAGAGTTTCGCTTCCGGGGCAAAATCGACAAACATCATCCTTTTGGGATTATCTTCTTTGTGGATTACCTCTCTCACTTCTTTTGTCATACATTCGCCGGTAATGGTATGGACAGACCCCTATATTTATTTGATTCAGTACTTATTTTTAAGTGTTTACTTGTATTTCATCCTTAGTAGGATTGGAAATTTCACCATTTTTGAAACGCTCCTATTTCCAGTCCATATTCTATTTTTCGTCATGACCTTTTCCCACTCGGTGTTTACAACATTTTTTACGAAAGACACAAAGTGGAAGGATCGATACGTTTATTTAGAGAAAGGGAAGGATGAAAAGATGAAATGATCATCCTTTTAAATATTTTTGCATGGGTAAGTATTCATATCGTTTTTTCCTTTTTGACATCCAGATTGACCCCCAAACAACTCCAAAGGTTGTCTCCCCTCTTTCATTCTCTTGAAATGGAAGCCGGGGGTGGCATGTATAGGTTTTTGAAGATTAAAAAATGGAAGAAATATATATCTGACGCAGGGGGATGGTTTCGTGGTGGTGTAAATAAGAATGAAATCGGACTTTCTTCTCAACAAGGCCGGATCACCTTCCTTCTTGAATTGAATCGTGCCGAATTATCCCACTGGCTGCAAATAATGCCGGCACCATTCTTTTTCATTCTAAATAATAGAGTCGAGTCCTGGGTAATGTTCCTATACGGAATTTTATTTAACCTGCCCCTTATTCTCGTGCAGCGCTACAATCGAATGAGGATCGTTAAGATAATGGTTCAATATTCTCCTTCAAAATCTCGCCCATCAAGGAATTTAAGTCCCCAGATTTCGAACCATTTTACAAATAGTGAATAAATTTTTAAAAATTAGACCATTTTAATGATAAGAACCGAGGAAGTCCTCCACTTCAATAGCCATACATCACCCGATTTGCTCGGTTCCCTCTTCTTGTTCCCTCCTTCTTTCATTTAACCACTATGCAGGTATTTGTCGAACAAATAAGTCTCTTCTTTTTCTCATCATTATGCTAAACTTATTGCATCAACAATGAGGAGGAAATAACATGCAAAAAACGTTCAAAACACTTTCACCATTTCAAGGAGGAGTGAACGTTTAAGTTCCATATACATGAAACGACGCTCCTTCTTCCGGGACAAATAGTACAATATCAGGAAGTAGGAGACATATATGAACAAACGAACGATTGCATCCCATAATATCCGGATGCTATTTTGGATTTCTTTTTTTGGTACGATCAGTTTTCTTCAACCAGTCTTGACTTTATTCTATTTTGAGAGAGGATTAACTTCTTCTCAAATTTTGATTCTACTCATGTTTTGGAGTGGAGCTGTTTTAATTGGAGAAGTTCCAACCGGAATGTTTGCTGATCGGTTTGGGGCAAAGTATTCCTTTTTATTTGGATCTGTGCTTAAAATCCTAAGTATTGCGCTTCTTTTATTTGCCTATGAGCCTTGGTTGTTTTTCTTATACAGCTTTATAAATGGGTTTAGCGTGACTTTCTTTTCCGGGGCTGATGAGGCACTTATCTATGACTCACTCAAAGAATCCAATGAAGAAAATCGCATGGATCATGCGATGGGCAAAATTCAATCTGCCACATTTATCAGTATGTTGATTGCGGTTATATTCGGTTCTTATTTAGCTCAAGATTTAGCTGACAGCCAATTTACTCTACTCATTATCTTAGGCTTGGCATTCCATTTAATAGAGGTATTCTTCGTCCTTAAAATTAAGCAGCCCTCTATGGACTCCTTCACAAAAGAGAATCCTTTTTCTCAAATTAAGAGTGGTCTGCGTGTGATTCGTCAAGCACCGGAGCTTTTGCTGATGTTTCTAAACGTAACATTGGTCTTCATTCCAGCAGGAGCTGTTTATCCATACTTTGATCAGCCATTGATGAAGGAGGCTGGATTGCCTGTTTATTTAATTGGTGTTTTTTATGCCATTTCGGCAGTCATGGGTTATTTCGCTTCTAATTCCATCGGATGGATGACTGAAAGGGTTTCGAGGGTGAAGCTGATGAGTGTATCTGGTTTGTTAGCCGTAATAGGTTTACTATTATCCGCTTTATTTGGTTCATCATTATGGATCGTTCTGGGATCTTTTTTCGTATTAAGACTCGTTCGAGCCATCCGTTATCCGATATACGCTCAATTAAGCAATGATTTGATTCCATCCGGGATCAGGGCAACAACCATCTCCTTGCTATCGATTGTAGATTCTGGCCTGGACCTTATGGTGTTCGGGGTGTTATCCATTATGGCAGTAACAGGATATTCAACTGTATTGATCGGTTGTGCATTCATCGCATTGATAGGCACAATCCTGCCTATTAAATCCGTAAGTATGCAGAAAGCCCAGCAAAATGTGAAACAAATAGAATCATAATACAAAAGAGTGCTGACAGTTATGGTCAGCACTCTTTTGTATATGTTCAAGAAAACCAGGAAGGACTACACCCTCTGGGCAGGCCTCCCGTTATTGTTTTTACTTTTTTAAATAAGTCCAGCCTTCTTCTTGATAAACCCGGTCTTCCTTCATGAGTTTTCCAAGGGCTCGTTTGAAGGATGCTTTGCTCATATTAAAACGATCTTTGATGTCATCCGGCTGGCTCTTATCCCAAAAAGGAATAGCTCCATTCCTTTCTGCAAGATACTCCAGAATGACCTCCGCATCATCCAGCATTTTGTCCTGCTTTAACGGTAAGAAAGATACATTTAAGTTCCCGTCATCCTTAACGTCGATGACTCTCCCTTCAACCAGCTCTCCCAGTCTTGGTTCCGCTTTGCGTTCATTCTCATGAACGAAGCATCGATATCCTTGTTCGGATAAGAAGAAGGTTCCGACTCTAAGCAGTCGATACACACGTCCTTGCACTTTTGCGTTCATCATTTCTGTAGATGCTCTTCTAGACACCTGCTCAATGATATTTTCAGTGGCTAATCGTCCGTATAAGCGGTCCTGCTTATCACGATTCAGTGTTAAAAACAACTGATCACCCGGGTTTGGCCAAAGTTCCAGGAATTTAGGAAGATCATCTGCCGAGACTAAAATATCCTTAGGAAGGCCAATGTTAACGAAAACACCTAAATCCTCCCGTTTATCCACTACCTCAGCCCATCCGTAAGCACCGACTTGTACTTTAGGGATACGCATTGTCGCTGTAAGGCGAACATCCTTATCATGATAAAGAAATACCTTCACAGTATCTCCTTCTTGAATTTCTTCTGTTATTTCAGAATGGTGCAATAGCACACGATCTATTTCATTCGTTAGAAAGAAACCATAAGGTACTTCATGATCAACGAATAAATCCACTACCGTACCTGGTTTTAAAGAAGACATTATTCTAGTTCCTCCTATTTCAATTACTTATTAACTTAAGTTCTCTCTACTCAAGTTTTGTATTCACTAAATATAGCTTTTTTCAGTGATTATGTATAGTACATGAGGCGATTTTTATAATAAACCATCAATTTAGAAAATAATGAATTCACGAACATTTGGTCGTTCCATTGACCTGATGAAAGTGACTTGATATGATGCTTCTAATTCAATTATAACAAATTCTCATACACCTTGTATAAGTTCAAGAATAAGGCTTGAACGTTTCTACCAGCTACCTTAAATGGCTTGTCTACAAGAATAAAGTAATTCTATAACAATTATTTTATCCTGTGGATATAACTCTGGTTGATTTTGAACCAGAGTTTTTTTATTTTATCTTATTGGAGGGTTATCATACATGAAAACATTCTTTCAATTTGCTGAAAGAGAAACAACTTATAGAAAAGAAACGTTAGCAGGGATAACGACCTTCCTTTCAATGGCCTATATTCTTGTCGTCAATCCAATCATTCTTAGCCAGGCGGGAATGGATAAAGGCGCTTTATTTACGGCTACTGCCCTTTCGGCGATTGTAGGGTCCCTTCTAATTGGGATACTTGCAAACTTTCCGATAGGTATTGCCCCCAGCATGGGACTTAACTCTTTCTTCACCTTTTCAGTTTGCATAGGAATGGGCGTCCCTTGGGAAATTGCACTGACAGGAGTATTTGTTGCAGGCATCATCTTTATGATTCTAAGTGTCATGAAAATACGCGAGAAAATCATCAATGTCATTCCACAGGATTTAAAATATGCGATTGCAGGTGGAATTGGTTTCTTCGTAGCGTTTATAGGTTTTAAAAATGCCGGACTTGTGGTTGCCAATCCAGAAACCTTTGTCTCTATCGGAAATCTTTCTTCTCCTACTACACTTCTTGCAGTCTTTGGATTCGTTATTACAATGATGATGTTAGTTAGAGGCATTCGAGGCGGAATATTCTACGGAATGGTCGCAACCACCGTCCTGGGTATGATTACTGGGAAGATCGAGGTGCCTCACTCTATTATTGGGAAGGTTCCTAGCTTAGAGCCTACATTTGGAGTTGTTTTTACTCATTTAGGTGACATTTTCACCCTTGAAATCATGGCGGTGATCTTCACATTCCTATTTGTAGCATTCTTTGACACTGCAGGGGCATTGATTGCTGTTGCCAGTCAAGCAGGTATAATGAAAGATAATAAGATTCCGAATGCAGGTAGAGCGCTTTTAGCTGATTCCGCTTCAGGAGTGGCAGGAGCGATCTTTGGGACTTCAACGACAGCCTCCTTTGTAGAGTCCTCTGCAGGAGTAGCCGTTGGTGGCAGAACGGGATTCACTTCTATAGTGATTGCATTCTGTTTCTCTATTGCTCTCTTCTTTTCACCTATATTATCTGTTATTACTCCTGAGGTAACTGCACCCGCATTGATTATTGTCGGTGCTTTAATGTCTACCGAGGTAAGGCATATTAACTGGAGTCGCTTGGAAATCGTTATTCCTACATTTGTAACTATCATTATGATGCCCTTAACCTTCAGTGTTGCAACCGGGATTGCCTTAGGATTTGTCCTTTATCCATTAGCGATGATCTCGTTAAAAAAATGGAAAGACGTTCATCCGATCATGTACATCCTTTGTGCATTATTCATTATTTACTTTGCTTTTTCTTAAGACGAAGAGAGTGATTGTCGGATTATCACCCTGGCAATCACTCTCTCTTTTATTCTATGGAAGTTTATGAAAACTTCTCACCTTTTCGTCGGGAGGAAGCAGGAACGTCATCATTCCCAGTAGTGGGAGAAAGCTGCAAAGGATCATGACGAAACGAATGGTGTATAGATCTGCGAGTCCCCCGAAGATGACTGCACCTACAGCTCCCATTCCAAAGGCAAGTCCAACGGTTAGTCCCGATACCATTCCAATTTTTTGTGGCAAAAGCTCTTGTGCATACACAACGATTACACTAAAGCTTGAAGACAAGATAAACCCGATGCAAAAGATAAATGGATAGACAATACTCAAAGATAAGTAAGGTAAAGCAAGGGTTAACGGGGCAGCACCCAACATTGAAAAGAATATGATATTCCTTTTTCCAAAGCGGTCTGAAAGCGGCCCTCCCAAGAAGGTTCCCAGTACTCCCGCAAGCATAAATACAAAAATGTATGCTTGCGCTTCTTTAATGGAAAGACCGTAATCGTCAATTAAATAAAACTGATAGTAATTGGATAACCCGGCTCCGTACCACGAACGGGCAAACACTAAAAACACCACTAATACCATTGCCCATTTAATTCTGGGATGAATCGGATTTTTCTTCACGTTTGTCTTGTTATGTCGGTCCATCTTTTCATTAGAACGTAATTGCTCCGAATACCAATTGGATACATGAAATAAAACAATGACCCCCAGGATTGCTACAATGGAAAACCATAATGCCCCTTTTTGACCGTATGGAACAAAAATAAACGCCGTAATCAATGGGGCAAGTGACTGCCCGGTATTCCCACCTACCTGATATATCGATTGAGCCAGGCCCCTGCGGTTTCCGGCTGCCATATATGCCACCCTGGAACCTTCGGGATGAAAGATGGCAGAGCCGAATCCGATGAATAACACAGATAAGATTATCCATAAAAAATGACCCGATAATGCAAAGCCCACCAAACCAATTAAGCTTGACAGCATTCCTAATGGAAGTAAGTAAGGTTTTGAACGTATATCCGCATAATAACCGAATACTGGCTGCAACAATGAAGAGGTCATATTGAGGGCAAATGCGATCCAGCCAATTTGGGTATAACTCAGCTGCAAGGACTTCTCAATAATCGGAAACATGGCCGGAACAACTGCCTGTAACGTATCATTTATAAAATGACCAGAGCTAATGGCTAATAGAATACCGTATATAGTAGGATTCTGCAGGGGTTTCACAGCTGCTTGGGCCAAATATTGTCACTCCTCCCATTTATTTCGTTACTCTAAATAGTATACTGAATTCCCTATCCATTTCCTACAGGCAAATAAAAAAAGCCGAAGCAATGTTCGACTTTTTATTATTCGGATTACCCTCTGTTCGGAAAAATGCGTTTCAGCATATCTGCCATTTCTTCTCCCAGACCCTCAATCGGTTTTCCATTCTCTGCTTTGTTTGCATAATCTCTCATACGATCAGTGAAATCAGGATTAGTTGAAATATAAACGTTATCTATGTTTCCGTTTTGACTTTTCACTTGATCCGAGATCTTTTTCTCCAAATCCTTCGAAACTTTTCCATTCATTTTATCTTCAAGTACCGCCGCTACATACGCGTTTTGATCTGTTGTCAAAACATATGCGCTCTTCACTTCATTAAGACTGGCCACTTTATTTGCCTCTTTTTCCGCCAGTGAATAATTTTCTCTCCTTGTTCCGTCATTTACATACTCACGATTATTCACATAATCACGATTAGCCTGATCGTTTTTGTAGTTCACTTTTTCCAAATTACGGTTATTCATTTCTTGTCCTTCTTCATTCATGTCATTCCCCATACCGCAGCCTGTTGCAATGCTCATGAACATTAATCCCAAAAGGGATATCAATAGATATTTTTTCAAATTGACTACCTCCTAAATATTATTCACCCTTACTATCCCCACAGTACTTTAAAACTATTCAAGGACTGATTTTGCGTTTAATTCCACTCACATTTAGGGAAAACTCATTATGTAGAATGTTTACGGAGGTGGAGAAATGTTCCAGGCTGCTTTATGGGGAGGGATTGTCAGTTTATCCCTCCTAATCGGTGCTGTTATGGGGATTTATTTGCACATATCAAAACGAATAGTCGCTTATATCATGGCATTAGGAACGGGTTTGATCATTGGTTCTGCCACCTTTGATTTACTAAGTGAGGCAGAAGGGAAAGCGAACCTTTTCCATCTCACCTCTATGTTCTTACTAGGGGCGCTCTTATTCACTCTTTTCGAAATCTTCATTTCAAAGAAAGGTGGAAGTGAAAGAAAGAGGTCAAAGAAGAATCCCCATGGTCACTCAGGATTAGCTATTTATGTAGGAACGATAATGGATGCAATACCCGAATCCATCATTATTGGAGTCAGCTTTATAGGAGATCAACCTATACAATGGGTGTTTATCATCGCCATTTTCATCAGTAACTTACCTGAATCCTTATCAAGCAGTATCGGTTTCAAGCTTGATCAATATAGTACAAGTAAAATTCTTACCCTTTGGGGAAGCGTAGTCGTTCTCTCATCCCTTAGCTCCTTGCTCGGGTATGTACTCTTACAGGATGCGTCGGAGAGCATATCTTACATAATCGGAGCGTTCGGGGCAGGCGGATTATTAGCCATGGTATCCTCTACGATGCTGCCAGAGGCGTTTGAAGAAGGAGGTCCCATTGTCGGATTTCTGTCTTCATTAGGTATCATACTTTCTTATATACTGACAAACTTGTCGTAAACCATTTCCTTTTAATCCCTTTGGTATCGTAAAAACGTCCTTAAGCGATCGCTTAAGGACGTTTATTTTGTTTATTCGTCATAATCTATGGTTAAACCTTCAACAAATCGTTTTCCCATCAGCTTATCTTTTTTCCGATTTTCTTTACTGTTAAAAATAATATCAAAATCATAACCATCGGGGTATAGCTCTTTTGCCGAAACATAAAGATACAGACGTTTATGATTAATTATTCTTTTTTCACTCTTAATTTGCACGGTGTAATCACCTCTATCATCTGGTCCTTCATATACAATCCCGAATTCTCCACTCGTTGAAATCTTAACATTATCACCTTTATTAAATAATGGACCTCCACTATCCCCCTTTGAGGAAGATTTACTATGGTTCCTTTTTTTATATTTGTTTACGATAACCTGCTTTTCCAACTCCTTCTTCGCATGATAATCGATTTCTCCCAGGTCATAGCATTTCTTTTCCCTATACGTAATTTCATGGGCTTTTTCAATGATTTCAGGGTGCATTCCCAGCTTTAATGCAATGGCAAATGCTTGACTCTCTCCTCCCTTACCCACTATGAGCTTATAGGTAGGTTGTAATGTATCAATATTGAATTCCATACTCCCGTTCACGAAGCCTTCATGCTCTTCTGCGAAATGCTTTATTTCACTGTAATGGGTAGTTGCGAGTATCGAGGCTCCTTTTTCATATAATTGATCCAGGATGGCTGTGGCCAGCCCCATTCCTTCTAGGGGATCCGTACCGGAACCAAGCTCATCTAACAGAACCAAGGTTCGATCATTTGTATTCTTTAATATATCGATAACATTTTTAATATGGGAGCTGAATGTGCTTAAATTTTGCTGAAGGCTTTGACCATCCCCAATATCTAAAAGAATATCTTGATAAATACTGACTTCACTACCCTTTTCTGCCGGAATTTGAAGACCGCATTGGGTCATGAGGGTGAGAAGGCCCACCGTTTTAATGGCGACTGTCTTACCTCCAGTATTCGGCCCGGTTATGACTAACGCATGAAAATCCTCACCCATCTGAAGGGATAATGGCACTGCCTGTTTTCCAAGCAGGGGATGAACCGCATTTGTTAAATGTATTTGATGATTTTCATTTACTAGGGCGCTCACACCATTAATGGAGCGGCTATATTTGGCCTTTGCAAATAGGACGTCGTAATGTACCATCGTTTCAATCGCCAGCTTTAATTGTGGTTCGTACGTTTGAACCAGCCCTGTTAGCATCCAGAGGATGTTCTCAACTTCACGGTCTTCCTCAAGCTTATAGTATAAAAGCTGATCTTGCTGAATGCTTAATTCCTCAGGCTCAATATAAAGAGTCGATCCTGAAGCAGATGAATCCAAAACGGATCCTTTCATTTTTCCTTTATATTCTTTCTTGATGGGGAGAACATACCTGCCATTTCTCTGACTAACAATCGATTCTTGTAGGAATGATTTATATTTAGCTGACTTTACAATCGCTTGAATTTTATCCTTTAACCGATCCTCTTGAACCCCCATTTGTTTTCTAATCCTTAACAACTCTTTACTGGCGTGATCGTCCACTCTGCCATTACGGATGCATCGATTGATTTCTTCCCCAATTTCAGGGATCTCTTCAATCGAATAGACATATGAAGATACCCTTGGAGCCACCCACTGTTTATCCTCCATGAATTTTTTGATTTTTTTACACGCATCCAGAAAATAATAGAGGCTTGTAAATTGATCTGGTTTCAATGGCACCCCTTTATTCAGGTTTGCTACAATGTTTTCCACGCCATCCAAAGCATGAATCGGTATACTCGCACTTTTCTCCAGGATTCTTACGGCTTCCGTTACTTCACCTAAACGCATTTCAATTTGGCGTTTGTTGATTGATGGCATTATTTTCATCAATTCCTTTTTCCCTTCTTCTGTAAGGGCATACCGTGACAGTTCTTCCTTGACTTTGTTAAATTCTAATGTTTGAAACGTCTTTTCGTTCAATGTTTTCTCCTCCATATAAAAAAATAGACCACAACGAACAATGTCCATTGTGGTCTTACTCACTCGTATACTGACTTGCCAATAATAATCGCATGTGTCTACGTAAAACGTGAATCGTTCATAACTGAAGGTTAGAAACGACTGCACAGATTCCCGATCCATGTACACAAAAAGAGCTGTGCACAAAGACACAGCTCTCCTATTAAAGGGTTGAGTATGCTATGACCATTGTTCTTAACTACACTTTGAAGGCAAAGCTAAATAAGCTTATTCAATAACCTGTTTTTAAGGCTATTGCCTGCAAAATGTCCGTATTCATTTCACGGTTAGTTAAGAACGACACCTAACATAGAACATACTCCCTTTGTATACAGTAATTTAACTCATGTATAGTTTACGATGTATGGGATTCATTGTCAATAGGCTACTGTACAGACCTTTTATATTGGAACCTTTTCCATTGAAAACGGATAAAACAACCGACACAGAATCCCCCAAGCGCCACGATCGCTGCGAGGAATACCATTCCTGAGAAAAGGTAGAATCCTGTACTCCATCCAGCCAGAGCACTCATGATCGCTGCTCCTAAGCAAATCACGGCAATCATGTTGTTAAATCGCTGCTGATCAGCGTCTTCAGGAGGATACGATGAAAGCTCTTTCTTTAAGAAACTCCTCCCTGCCTTTATGACGGGATTGAACTTAAATATCATAGCTGATAACCCCACCATTAATGGAAGCAATATGAAGAATTCTATTTGAAACACCCATGAAATGGCTACTGTAGAAACGATGAACCACTGATTTAATTGAACTAAAGGTTTCGGTATTGAATTGAGTGAAGGTGAACCCATTTTTTAATTCATACCTTTCTGATTGGAATTTATGTAATTATAGTGTAGTGGATTCATCAGAAAAAATCAAAAGAAAAAACCGAAAGCAGCCGCCCATTTTTTGGCTGCTTTCGGTTCTCATCATTTATAGGTTCCTTAGTATTTCTGCATGACGCTGTTCATCATAAGCAGCCCTCAAAAACCTTCGCTTGGCTCTAGGTTCTGTAAGCTTATTAGATATGGATAAATAAAAGGATACCGTTTCACTTTCATCTTTAATGCTTTCTCTTATCCCTTGCCGGTAATTTGAAGGCAGGTCTCTTGGATTGACTAAATTAATGGGTGGGTATCGACCTGTCAGTTGCAAGTACGATTGTGTAAATCCATTAAAGTGACGGATCTCGTCCTGCCTTATTCCCAAGATTGCTACCTTGGCTGTATCATTCGGGGCAAGCTCTGCCAGTTGTGTATAGTAAGATATAGCTAAAAATTCATCATTAATGGCTTTTTGTATATCTCTTCTCAGTTGTCGATCGATTTGACGGTCATCCTGATTTTCAAAGTAATATGGATATTGATCGTACATCAAACATCTCCTCCTAAAGCATAGCCTTTTATAGACTATGCCAGAAGCCCATCCATAGTGATGCTCTGCATCATCTCATTAGCTCGTATCGATGCCGTAACCTTCAGGAGCCATCTTCACTATAAGCTGAAGAATTTCTCACTGTTCCGGCTAACACTCTATCTTTTTAGCATACTCGCGTGTTATAATCTTTTAGATTGAGTATTAGGAGGTATATCACACATGATTCAAGTATCAGATGTAAGCTTACGTTTTGGTGATAGGAAGCTATTCGAAGACGTGAATATAAAGTTTAATCCAGGGAATTGCTACGGACTTATCGGAGCAAACGGTGCTGGTAAATCAACATTTTTAAAGATTCTTTCAGGAGAAATTGAAGCTCAGACCGGCCACGTATCAATGGGTTCAGGAGAGCGACTTGCTGTATTAAAGCAGGACCACTTCGAATATGAAGAATATGAAGTGCTGAAAGTTGTCATTATGGGGCATACCCGTTTATATGAAGTCATGCAGGAAAAAGATGCCATCTACATGAAAGAAGATTTCTCTGATGAAGACGGCATGAGAGCTGCAGAATTAGAAGGTGAATTCGCCGAGCTTAACGGTTGGGAAGCTGAATCAGAAGCTGCGATCCTGTTAAAAGGTTTAGGAATCAACGAAGATCTTCACACGAAACAAATGTCCGAACTAACAGGTGGAGAAAAAGTAAAAGTATTATTGGCACAAGCACTATTCGGCAAGCCGGATGTTCTTTTACTGGATGAGCCTACCAACCACTTGGACATTCAAGCGATTCAGTGGTTAGAAGACTTTTTAATTAACTTTGAGAACACAGTCATCGTCGTATCACATGACCGTCACTTCCTAAACAAAGTATGTACACATATTGCTGACCTTGACTTTGGAAAGCTCCAAGTTTATGTCGGGAACTATGATTTCTGGTATGAGTCCAGTCAATTAGCACTTAAAATGGCTCAAGATCAGAATAAGAAAAAAGAAGAAAAAATCAAAGAGCTTCAGGCATTCGTTGCCCGATTTAGTGCAAATGCATCTAAATCGAAACAAGCCACTTCTCGTAAAAAATCGTTGGAAAAAATCTCATTGGACGATATCAAGCCAAGCTCACGTCGTTATCCTTATGTACAATTCAAGCCTGAGCGTGAAATCGGAAACGATGTTCTACGTGTAGAAGGACTTACAAAAACGATCGATGGAGTAAAGGTCTTAAACGACGTTAACTTTATCCTGAATAAAGAAGACAAAATCGCCCTTGTCGGAGCCAACGAAATTGCTAAAACGACTCTTTTCAAAATCCTTGCAGGTGAGATGGAGCCGGATAGCGGCACATTCAAGTGGGGAGTGACGACAACTCAAGCTTACTTCCCGAATGAAAACTCCAAGTACTTTGAAGGAAATGAACCTTCCCTTGTAGACTGGTTACGTCAATACTCACCGGAAGATGAGAGTGAAACTTTCCTTCGCGGATTCTTGGGTCGCATGCTTTTCTCAGGGGAAGAAGTATTGAAGAAGCCAAGTGTTCTTTCAGGGGGAGAAAAAGTTCGCTGTATGTTATCCAAGATGATGTTAAGTGGATCAAATGTTCTGTTATTAGATGAACCAACAAACCATTTAGATTTGGAGTCTATCACTGCATTGAATAATGGATTGATTAACTTCAAAGGTGCGATGATCTTCGCTTCCCATGACCATCAGTTCATTCAAACCATTGCAAATCGCATTATTGAAATCACCGAAGATGGTGTCATCGATAAAGAAATGACTTATGATGAATTTCTTGATATGAAAGCTTCCATGAAAGCTTCCATGAAAGCTTAATGTGAACCAGAAAAAGCAGGTAGCCTGATGGCACCTGCTTTTTTTCATTCATATTGACCGTGTTTAACCAAGTATCCTTTAATCTGAAAATAGCTTATTTTTTTCGGTAATTCCTCTTTAATGGGCTTTAAGAGGTCCGTCCCTACTTTCTGGACTGCGTCTTCAATAAGTGTTTCTTCTTCTTCTGTAAAGAGGATGGTCCAGTCATTCGTGATGCGTTCTTGATAGGCTCGGATAATGTGATTTTCAATCGTTGCTGTACTCATTCCCCGTTCTTTCGCAATTTTTTTTATATCCAAGTTATCTTTGAACAACTCATAGCTGATTAAATAGGAAGCTGTGTCAGATTTACCTGTCTTGCGTGGTGGTGCCGGTTTGACCACTTCGACTTCATGCTCTGGATTTTCATCTAAAAAGGAAGAGATTTCCTTGATGAAAACTTCTCCATACCGAATCATCTTGTTTTCCCCCACCCCACTCACTTGGAGGAATTCCTCAGGTGTTTTCGGCATCTTCACACACATATCCTGTAAGGATTTATCTGAGAAAATAACGAATGGCGGGACTCCCTCAGAATCTGCAATTGATTTCCGGAGTGTTCGCAAGGTCTGGAACAAGCCATCTTCTTTAGGGATGATGGCCGAAACAGTAGGCTGGACCTTTCTCGTTATGCTTCTTTCCCCCATTAACACCTCTTTGCCTTTTGATGAAACTTTCAGGATAGGAAAGCTCCCCCCCTCGACTTGTATGACCCCCTCTGAAATCAAATAATCGATGAAGAGTCCGACATCCTTCTGAGATTGTTCCTTCATTAAACCATATGTGGAAAGCCGATCGAACCCCCATTCCAGAATCTTTTTGTTCTTTGACCCCGTTAGTACACCGCTGATGAGTGAGGTTCCAAATCTTTCATTCATTCGCATCATACAGGATAATACCATCTGAGCTTCTCTCGTTACATCCTCGGATTCCCTATCATCCAAGCAATTGCTGCAATGACCGCATGCTTCCTCTACTTGTTCTCCAAAATACGCTAAAATGTAGTTCTGCAGACATGCTTCTGTATGGACAAAATCAACCATTTCGCGTAGTTTCTGCATCTCATTATCATGTAATTCCTGATTTACGATATTCTGGTCAATGATATACCGTTGTGTCTGGATATCCTGAGGTGAAAATAATAAGACACATTCGCTGTCCACTCCATCACGACCTGCCCTACCAGCCTCTTGATAGTATCCCTCCATATTCTTCGGAATTTGGTAATGAATCACAAAGCGTACATTTGATTTATTGATCCCCATCCCAAATGCATTGGTCGCAATCATGATGGTAATGGAATCATTCAGGAAGGCTTCCTGCTGTTCCTGCCTTACCGTGTCAGACAGCCCGCCATGATATTTCCCGACGGAAAATCCCTTTTTATCAAGATAAATATAAAGGTTTTCAACTTCCTTCCGTGTTGCACAGTAAATGATGCCGGAATCCTGATGATTCTTTTGTACATACCTTTCAACCCAACGCTTACGATCTTCACCTTTTACAACCTGGAAGAACAAATTCGTCCGTTGAAAACCAGTTAAAACTTTATATTGATCTGGAATATGTAAATGATGAAGGATATCAGCTTGTACCTGTGGAGTTGCAGTCGCGGTCAGAGCGAGAATGGTGGGATTTGATTGTAGTTTATTAACAGCGTTATAAATCCCTAAATAGCTTGGTCTGAAGTCATGACCCCATTGGGATAAACAATGGGCTTCGTCAACAGCTACCAGGGGAATGGGTAAAGAATTGAGGAATCGGATGAATCCAAATGATTCCAATCTTTCAGGAGCAATATAAACGAGTTTGTATTCACCTGAAGAAATCTCTTCCATCCTGGTCTCTACTTCACTATTCGATAGCGTACTATTAATGTAGGTTGCTGGAATCCCTTGATGAAGTAACGAATCCACCTGATCTTTCATTAAAGATATGAGTGGAGAAATAACAAGTGTAACTCCATCAAGCATTAGAGCAGGAATTTGGTAACAGAGCGATTTCCCTCCTCCTGTCGGCATGATCCCTACTGTGTTTTTTCCATCAATTATGTATTCAATAATACTCGCTTGTCCATCTCTGAATTCGTCGTATCCAAAGTACTGCTTTAATACTTGTTTTGCTTCTACAATCACATTTTCCCCTCCCAATAGATCTTACTATTCCTTTATTGTATTCCAGAACGGGGAACGTGCCAATAGGGTTTCCCATTTTTTAAACAAAAGGCTGTACATTCGTATTCTTATACGCAATGTACAGCCTTATCATTAGATTAAAACCACTTGACTGTTTTTTCTTCTTTATTTACTTCAACAGGCTTCGACAGCTTCCAAAAGCTATCCCATACAGTATCTTTACTCTCAGTTGAAGAACTTTTAACTTCTTTCTCTTTCTTGTTAGACATGGTGCTACCTCCTTTAATACATAAATACATTACATCCTATTCAAATATAAAAAAAGAGTTTAATAATTTTTTCAAAAACACCTAATTATATGATGCTCATTTTGCCTTGACTAGAAAAAAGAACCAATCAGAATAGATTGGTTCTCTACGATTCACTAGGATGATTTAATTGTAGGATGTGGATTGTCTACAACTTGTAATACCTTTGTAGATGTCACCATATCTTCTTTACAAAGCGGACACTTAGGAGTATCTTCACTTTTGAAGTTATCTCTCATCCAGCCTTTACAATCTTCGGCGGAACAAGCCCAAATCTTTGTATCCTCTGTTTTAATTTCTTCCTCAACTTGATTTCTACGACCAAAAGCCATTGAACGTCCTCCTTTAAGGTAAGTAGGATTTCCTTGCTATGCTTTCTAACAGGAAAATAATGATTGTGGTAATTTATGCTGCAGATAGTATGTGGTCAGTTATGTGTAGCCATTGTAATCGTACAATTTCTGCGATTGTTTCCATTATACCATACTTGACTCCAATTTAATATATGAACTCCTCAGTAAAGGTAACAAACGCATCATATGTAATGAAGGAAGAAAAAAGATCCTTCATCATTTTTTCTTTCTGTTTCTGGAAGAAGGGGCCTTTACTCCACCTGATAATTCCTGGTTGGTCGTACCTTGTCCTTCCACTTGAGAAGAACCCAGCATAGCTTTTGATGCATCTTTTTTCTTCTTGCTCATCTGCTTCACCTCCACTCCTACCTTGCCCAAAACCTTTACAGAATATGTATATTTCAACCACCTTTCTCTTTGATAAAGGGCACTTTTCGCAATGGTTATCGTTTTTTAACATAAGATCTGCTAGGGCTCTGTCTATTGGTGTGTGCTGGATGGTGAGGGGAACTGCTCCGCTTTCCGCGGACGTTCGGCCGAGCCTCCTCAGCTTCGCTTCCGGGGTCTCGGCACGACCGTACTTCCGCAGGAGTCTCCGCAGTTCCCCTCACCATCTATAAGAAAATTTCGTGACAGAGCTTAATAGTGACATAAACAACTATCTAAATGAAACAGCCTTTCAAAAGATTTTTTACGGTTTGGTGCTTCTTACATTAAACAAAACGAAGGGATTTTTGATCCAGGAAAATAATTCAATGATCCACCAACATATATTTGTCTACGAATTATATAGGGGAAAATCCCATCTTGTAGTGTTTTTGCACTCCTATTTAGATAGTATGTTTTTGGGAACAAACTATCTAAATAGGAGCTTTTTTTGTGTTTGTCTATCTATACCTATAGCCAGTAATAATGTAGTATCACAGAGTGGAACGGAAAGGAACGGTCAACATTTTGTTCACAAATCACTTATCCAAAACAAATTTACGTTTTTGAAAGTTGCGCAAAACCTATGGGTGACACCCAGAAAGAGCAGAATTACAAGTAGCCTCACCACCCGCCTCGCGGAAAGGGAGCATCCTGTAGCGGAAACAACTATTACTTTCTTCTGTAAAATTGCCACTAAGTTTACTAAAAGATCCTAGATGAAAAAATGCCACCTTGTGATTAAGAACAGGATTCATGGGAAGTCTAATCTATAAATTAAGGTTTAGGGTGTTGAATTCTATGTTTAGACGTAGAGAAGTAAAAAAAGATATTGAAAACGGGTCCCCCCATAGCTTTGATATAGAAACATTTCATAAAGAAATCCTCTCATTGGTAAGCAATAGTGAAGATTTGGTATTCAGAATCATTACAATAGGAGAACAGAAGCTTGCAGTAGTATATTTTGATGATTTAATCAATTCTACAACGATGCAGGATAGTATCATCAGGCCTCTTGAGGAATCCACAGGGGACCTGAATTATCAAATGATCCAGGATACCATTAATATTGCGAAACTTACACAGACGAATCAAATTAATGACGTTGTAAATAACATCGTCAATGGAACTGCTTATATTTTCAAGCAGGGTGATACCCATGGGATATTAGCGGATGTTGCTGATAAAGGCACAAGGGGGTTGGAGAAAGCTGAAACAGAATCCCTTGTGTTTGGTCCAAAAATTTCTTTCACAGAATCCATCACGAAGAATTTAAATCTAATTCGTTCTAATATTAACGATCCTAAACTATGCGTTGAAACATTCATGATTGGCTCAAGAGCGAAGAAAAAAGTTCAAATGGTTTACATAAAAGACATTGCTGAAGAAGAGAACGTAAATACGTTCAGACAGCGGATAACTGAATTAGAGGTTGATAGCATTGTTGATTCTACTGTCCTGGCACAGATGATTGAAGATAATTCCTATACGTTCTTCCCGCAGTTGATTACGACTGAGCTACCGGACCGTTGTACAATCTCACTCCTTCATGGAAAGATCTGTTTACTTGTCGATCGCAGTCCTACAGCGGTCATCGGACCATCTACGTTTATGAATTTCTTTGAATCGACGGAAGACATTTATATGAGATGGAATATGGGAACATTTTTAAGATTGGTTCGCTTTGTGGCAATCTTCTTCTCCATCCTATTGACACCTGCTTATGTGGCGGTATTAACATACCATTATGAGGTAATTCCATCTGCTCTTCTGGTTTCATTAGGTCAGTCACGATCTAACGTTCCATTTCCGCCATTTTTTGAAGCTCTATTATTGGAATTCATCATTGAGCTCCTAAGAGAGGCTGGAGCAAGATTACCAACAAAGGTTGGGCAAACCATGGGGATTGTAGGTGGTATCGTCATCGGTCAAGCGTCAGTGCAAGCTGGGTTCACCAGTAACATTTTAATTATTATCATCGCGATATCCGCCTTGGGCTCCTTCACTGCTCCAAGCTATGCAATCGGAACAGCCGTGAGAATCATCCGTTTCCCAATCATCATCATGGCCGGGTTATACGGTGGTGTGGGAATCATGTTTTGCCTCTGTTTCATTCTCATTCATTTACTGAAAGTGACAACATTAGGCAGACCTTATTTATCACCAATTTACCCATTTAGGTTTGCAGACTTCAAATACAGTCTATTCCGCTTACCCTATCAGTATTTAGTCCAACGTCCCATTTCTAATCACCCCATAGATCAGGGACGAATCCCTGAGAAAAAAGCAAAAGAGAAGAAAGACGTTGATGAGTAAAGGATGAATTGTATGAATATTAATGTGAATCCAAAGGAACGGTTAATGTTTAATGCCTTTTTGATTATGTTTATCTTACACACTGCCCAAACTGGAGTCGGGATTGCAGGGCTGCCAAGAGTCATTTACATGGAGGCGAACAGGGACGCATGGATTTCTGTCGTATTAGCAGGAATTCTCGTTTCGATTGTTCTATATCTCATGATAAAAATGCTTGAAACTTACGATAGTACCGACTTGTACGGCATTCAATTGGATGTTTATGGGAAATGGATCAGCAAAGGATTTAACATTCTCTACATTGGATATTATCTCAGTGTCACCTACGTGATCTTAATGAACTATATTGAGATGGTCCAAGCCTGGATATTCCCCAAAATGCCTACATGGCTCTTGATGGGGTTATTGATTTTTTTAATGGTTTATTGTGTGTTGGGGGGAATCCGGGTAGTAGTCGGAATTGCTTTTTTAGGACTCATCCTTGCCTTCTGGTTAGTATTCATGATCTACACCCCCATTAAATATATGGACTTCAATCATCTTCAACCTGTATTAACATCCTCCCCGAAGGAGATTATGATGGGGATCTACAAATCAAGCTTTACCCTCATTGGCTTTGAATTAATATTATTTGTGTACCCTTACATAAAGGATAAGAAAAAAGCACTTAAATTTGGGCTGATCGGTGCAGGGTATTCATGTTTTCTCTTTACGGTTGTGACCGTTGTCAGTATCGGTTTTTTCTCTGAAGATGCCCTTTTAAAGACCATCTGGCCAGTCCTGTCCATGTTCAAGATATTGAGGATCCCAAACTTGGAGCGATTTGAATTTATTGCCGTTTCCTTCTGGATGCTGGTCATCCTCCCAAACATTTGTCTCTATTTTTGGACAGCTTCAAGAGGAATGAAAAGGGTATTTAATGTTTCTCAAAAAAAAGCCATCTACCTCTTCGCTATCCTGCTTTGGATATTATCCCTCTGCGTGCAGGATCGTATCACGATGAATACCATTACAGACAAAGTTGGTACTTCCAGTTTTATTCTTTCGTTCGTTTATCCATGCTTCCTATTCATGCTGGTTAAATTAAAATACATTTCTAAGAAGAAAAAGGGTGTAGATGTATGATTAGAAACATCATGCTCCTCCTGCTTTGTCTTTGTACATGTTTCTTAAGCAGCTGCGTGGAGCAAAAATATTTAGAAAAGCTTGGATTGATCACTGCAGTTGGATATGATCAGGCTGAGGAAGAAAAAATAACCGGTACAATGGTACTCTATCAGTTTAACCCGGCCATGCAGGATGTTGAAAAGGTCCTTATAAGTAAGTCAAAGACCAGTAAAGGAATCCGACTCTCACAGAATTTAGAAACCGATCATAAGCTTGTTTCCGGTCAGCTGAGGATAACTGTTTACGGAAGGGAGCTTGCGGAAAAAGGGATCTCCCACTTGGTTGATACGTTGGAACGGGATTCTTCCATTGGGAATATGGTGTACTTGACAATAGCTGATACGACTGCCGAACAAATCCTGAATTATCAAATGACGGAAAGACCTTCGAATATGGGGACGTACTTATATAATTTGGTCAGGCAAAACGTTGAATCGGAGTTGCTGGTTTCTCCAACACTACAAGAATTCATCACCGACTACGGAAGTGTTGGCAAAGACCCCATCCTGCCATTGCTAAAGGCATCAGACGGGAAGGTTGGTGTGGATGGGTTCGCATTGTTTACAAGGGATAAATTCATTAAAGAGATTAAAAAAGACAAGATTTTTTTTATTCGATCTCTTATGGAAGATTACAATGCCGGAAGCGTCGAAGTGGAACTACCATTGGAAAAGTTCGAACCTTACTTAACAAGTCCTCATCTTCGACAAGAAAAAGATAAGGTTTATATTATGATTGATAGTATAAAATCATCTCATAAGATAAAAGCAGAGAAAAAAGCAACACCATCCTTTGAAGTGAAATTGAAGATCGAATCACGTTTACTTGAAATGTCTGAAGAAATGAAGTTGTCAGATCCAAAAGCGTTAAGATTGCTTGAAGATGAAATTGGGGTCTATATCGAAAAAAACATTAAAGAAATTATTTTGATGCTTCAAGACGAAGGCACGGATCCAATCGGATTTGGCACGGAGTATAAAAGTATAAGGGGCCACGAAGATTTGTCGAGGGAAAAGTGGGATAAACTGTACAAAGATGCTTCTTTTCATGTGAAAGTAGAGAATAAAATCATACGAACAGGAGTAATTGATTAATAACCAACAGGTCCATCCAATAAAGAGGGACCTGTTTTATTATTCCTGTGGAATTCGTTCTGCGATTTCATCGATGATTGACTTATTGTTAATTTCCATCGGTCGATCACCTTCGAAGATAATCAAGCCGTAATAGACCTGTAGATCATCGTCACACGCTTCGCAAAAAAACTCTTCACCCGGGTTCCAAAAAGCAATTGAGTGCAACCTCTTACTTTTTGACTTACGATAGCTTTTACTCAGTCGTCTCATTTCTTCAAGAAACCTTTCGATTGCTTCATCCCTGTTATTAAATGTCCACTCTTGAACAATATCTTTTTTCCAGCCTTCAAAAAACCACCAAGGCTCTGCATCACTTTTGGTTATCATGACTCTCCATGTATTATTCAATGCTTCACCCTCCTTTTTCCCATGTCCAAATTGTACATAAAATACGAACGAAAGAAAAATATTTAACTTATACTACTCTAAATTATTGACAAGTTCCCCCCTGTACAAGCATAGATTTATTAGAAAAGACCTATGTTGATCAAAGCTAATTTTAAAAGGGAGGAAAAACATTTGAATTTTATTGTATTGAAGAAAGGCTCCATCATCGCCATATTAGTGACCATTATGATCATTACTGTCGGGACGATATGGGCATTATCCTCTAAAAACTCCTATCCTACCGTCTCATTATCAGATAAAACGGGTGAGAAACAAGTCATCCAGCTTGTCACTGGGGAATTCAAGTCTGAAACTGCCTCAGGAAAAAAGATTGAGGCCTATCGATGGGACCCTGGAACGATTGTAGTAGAAAAAGAGGTGCCTGTAGAATTACGGATATACGGAGTCAACGGCATGGAACATCCATTTTATATTGAGGGAACGGATATTAAAGGTACGGTGAAAAAAGGGGAAGAAACCGTAGTCAATGTGTCGTTCTCAAAAGAGGGAACGTATAGACTGATTTGTGAAACACATGAAACCATTGATCGTAATGGTCCAATGATTGCGTATATAGTAGTTGATTAATGGATGAATTGTGGGATCTCTAAAGGCGGGATTTAGCCCCTTGGGGATCTTTCAAAATGGGTATGTCATCACTTAAAATGCCATACCCATTGCATATCCAGCCACTCCAAATACAATTCCAACGAAATAACTTCCGAAGAAATAAAATAGCCCCATTTTTACTTTCCCCTGGAGAAGCCTCAATACCTCCCAGTTAAAGGTTGAGAAAGTAGTAAATGCTCCACACACTCCGATTCCGAAAAAAAACATAGCATTCTCTTCGGCACCACTTCCAACCAGTAGCCCCAAAAATAAAGAACCCAATGCATTAACCAACAGGGTCGCTTTCGGAAAATACGAACTACTGCACCGCTTAACGACGTTC
This sequence comes from Rossellomorea sp. NRS-1567, assembly GCF_050467885.1. Classification (NCBI taxonomy): domain Bacteria; kingdom Bacillati; phylum Bacillota; class Bacilli; order Caryophanales; family Bacillaceae; genus Rossellomorea; species Rossellomorea sp. NRS-1567. The sequence continues at coordinate 218,809 of NZ_JBITPL010000030.1, forward strand.
GCAACCAAATACCGTCCTATTGCCCCAACACTACCCCCTAATGCTATCAACCATATGTTAACGCCCATGACTGATCACCTTCCCATTTCTTCCTGAAACAAAACCCAGCCATGCTAAAAGGACCCCACCAAAAGAAGTTATGGTCATATACACGAAAAACATGCCCCACTGCTTCTGCAATATAAAGGTGATCAACTCGATACTGAGTGTCGAAAAAGTTGTAAAAGAGCCCAAGAACCCTGTTGCAATAAGTAAATACGATTTTTCATATTTAGAAGAACATCGACTATAGAAATAAGCTAATAGAAAGCTTCCCAGGAGATTCGCCGTTAGTGTCGCAAACGGTATTCCATTTTGAATCGTCCAGAGGTAACTAATTCCCCACCTGCACAAACTTCCTAACGCTCCACCAATCCCGACTAATAGATATTTCATCCTGTATAACATCCCTATTTAATAAATTATTTTTTTGAATCCTTTTGTTCACTTATTCGTATGTACAATTACCATAGTTTCTTATTCCATTTAGCTGTATACTTTAACTGGAATAGAGTTTATGCTTTAACCATTAATTTTATCAGTAAATTGAAGGAGTCTTCTCCAGTGACATTTATCATTATACAAGACTTATTAGACTTTTACTTTAGTCCATTACATTTAACTATAGTATTACTATTTATCTTCGCTATGATTTGGAATCACTTCCCTGGCACATTTCATCTATACGTACGACCCTATGATAAGAGGGTTGAAGGACCAAATATCATTGCAAAGTGCGTTGAGGCTAATGATATTATTCCTATCGGGATCAGGTTCATTACATGCATGAAATTTCAATTTTATCATACCGATAATGACGACGAATCCTCTTCTGTTTGTTTTTAACCAACAAGCATTTATACAGAGGAGGAATTATCATTGAGAAAAATTTCATTCATCATGCTACTGGCATTATTCACTCTGTCAGGGTGTCAAAGTGCAACAACTGAAGGAGCGTTCTTTCACGACTATCTTGTTAACCCATTTTCGTTTCTTATCCATGAAATAGGTACCTTCCTGGATGGAAACTTTGGTCTTGCGATCATTCTCATTACAATTTTCATACGTCTCGTGCTTTTTCCTTTTATGCTTAAAACGTATAAGAATCAACAGGATATGAAAGGGAAAATGACTTTAATAAAGCCGGAGATGACGGAAATGCAAAAAAAGATAAAAGAAGCGAAAGATAAAGATGAACAGAAGAAACTGCAGCAAGAAATGATGGTGCTTTACCAAAAACATGGAGTGAATCCTCTTAATATGGGATGTTTACCTTTGTTAATTCAAACACCTATATTGATCGGGTTATACTATGCGATTCGGTCATCATCTGAAATCGCAAGCCACTCCTTTCTATGGTTTAATTTGGGACATCCGGACTATATAATGGCCATTATTGCTGGATTGGTCTATTTAGCCCAAGCTCGGGTATCTTTGGTGAATATTCCTGCAGAACAGCAGGCCCAAATGAAAATAATGAGCTATCTTTCGCCCATTATGATCTTTATTTTTTCATTTAATGCGCCAGCTGCCTTACCCCTATATTGGACAGTGGGAGGGGCCTTTCTCATCTTACAAACGCTGATTGGTAAGACTCTATATCATCATCAACCATCATTAGAAAAACAAGAAAGTCAATGAAAAAAGGGAGCCTGCAAGCTCCCTTTTTTACATTTAAAAGATTATTTTTTGACGGATCCTATTCTGAAAATGGAAATTCCCATAATGAAAAGCAGGATCATGTAAATAAAAAACGGGTAAAAAAGGATTTGTTGACGTAATTCATCTCCGAAAAATAATCCTGAGCTTTCACTCGAAGCAACTGCGTTTTTATGTGTTACGGGAGATTTCATCACAGGACTGAGCTTTGTTGAAGCCATTTCTTCCTGATCTTCGTTATATAGTGTTAATACTCCATTTCGATCCAGGCTCTCAGTGAACTTCCCATTCTTAGGCTGAGTAAATTGGAAATCATGATTAAGCTCAAAAGAAGTATCCTCATAGTGAAAGACCGAATCCTTTGGAATAGAGCTTCTGGTAAAACCACTTAATCCATAATCAAGTAGTTTTCTGGTATCTGAGTAGATAGCTCTCTTCGACTGAGCCTTCATAGTAACAACGACCAGAGAAAGATTTTTATTTTTAGCGGAAGTCACAAGCGTATGTTTGGATTCATCAATGAACCCATTCTTCCCTCCGGTCACTTCCGGATAAGGAAGTTCCCCTTTCACCATCTTATGATGATTATAAAGAGTAGTCTTCCATCCCTCAGTCGACCAATCAATTGATTTCAAACTAAAAAGCTCTTGAAATTGTTTGTTCTTTAAAGCATAGCTAGTAATCACTGCCATATCATAAGCCGTTGTATAATGATTCTTACCGAACAGTCCATGAGGGTTTTCAAAATTCGTATTCTCTACGCCAATTTCGTTTTTTAAAAAAACGTTTAATTTTTCAACAAATTGCTGAACGGAGCCCTCGGTGTGTTCAGCAATGGCAACCGCTGCATCATTACCGGAGTTGACCATCAGCCCTTGTAGCAACTGCTCCAAAGAAATCCTTTCTCCTGCTTCCAAGTAAACGGTGGAGCCTTCTGTATTACTTGCTTTCTCACTTATTACCAACTCGTCATTCAGGTTGGCATGCTCGATTGCATAAATAGCTGTAGCAATTTTTGTAATACTTGCAGGATTCATCCGTTGAGTCGAATTTTTCGAATACAATATACTCTTTGTTTTAGAATCTATAATGATAGCCGAATCACTAATGATATTTTTAGGTTTTTTTACATTATTTTCTTGAGCTGATACGATTGAGGAAGAAAAGAAGATTAAGATCAGCACAACGAACCATTTTTTCATATATCCACACACCTGTCTTGTCAATGTACTAACCCATTCTATCAAAAATATTTTTTTATTAATCATGAATCTCAGAAATGTTAAGAAATTGAAAGAATGGTGTCAAATCCTGTCATTCATTTCAGCCTGTATAATAAAAGGTGTCTATATTTCCATTTCACCTTCATTTACAATAAAATAAGAGTATGAATATGAAACCTTTTCGCACATGAAATCGTATTTAACGTAAGCATCTTTATTAAGGGGTAGATGAAATGAATACATTTCTTCAATTTTCAGTAAGAACAGTCATCTCATTCAGTATAGGGACCAGTAGTTTTATTGCCTACTTACTCCTGTTTGACTTAGGATTCCCTCTTACATTCTTGTCAAGTCTTGGTACGGGTATTCTCCTTTTCTTCCTTGTAAAAGGACTCCAGAAGAGATGGTGGCTGAAAAAAAATGGACTTTCCTCACAGGAATTTCGATATATTAACAAGAATTTAAAAGAAGCGAAAGAAAAAGTAAAACGCCTTCAAAAACAACAATTAAGGGTAAGGTCACTTGGGGCTTTTAAGCAAATCCTCGAATTGAACAGATTGAGCAGAAGAATTTATCAACTTGTAAAGAAAGAGCCAAAAAGATTCTTTTCTGCAGAATCATTTTTCTTCTACCATCTGGATTCAGTTGTTGAAATCACAGAAAAATATACGTTTCTTGCTGCACAACCCGGTAAAAACAAAGAAGCATTCTTATCCCTTCAACAAACCAGGACAACACTTGATGATCTGACAGGGTCATTGGAAAAAGACCTGCAAAACGTATTGGCTAATGATATGGATACACTACAGTTTGAACTAAACTTCGCCAATCAACATTTATCTCATAAAAAAGACTTAAAATAGATATCGGAGGTTTTATGATGGAGCAACGAAATGAACAATCTGAACTGGACCTTCTGCTTTCCAACCCGTTTGGAGATGAAATGCCTGCTGTAAGTGAACAGACAAAGTCTCCTTTGCTACTCGACCGCTTACCAAAAGAACAGCAGGAAAAGGCAAAGCAACTAGCTGCTCAGATCGATTATAAAGACTATGAAGCGATTTTAAAATATGGAACTGCCGCTCAGACCCAGCTTTCTACTTTCTCCCACTCCATGCTCGATCATGTACAAAAACGGGACATCGGCCCCATTGGCGATGTGTTAGGAGATTTAATGAAAAAGCTCGAGCAAATGAATCCTGATGAACTGAATACCAAACAAAAGGGAGTTTTCAAAAAGCTTTTCCGTAAAGTCACCTCCTCAATGCAGGAGGTCCTTTCCAAATACCAAAAGATCGGCTCACAGATCGATCGCATTTCAGTCAGACTCGAACATTCAAAAAAGACCCTGCTTGATGATAATCGACTATTGGAAACCCTGTATGAAAAAAATAAAGACTATTTTCAAGCCCTGAATATGTATATTGCAGCAGCTGAAATTAAACGAGAAGAGATTCAGCATACGCTGCTTCCCTCATTACGCAAAAAAGCTGAAGAAACGGATGACGAGTTAATTTATCAGGAAGTCAATGATACGATGCAATTTCTGGATCGATTGGATAAACGTATCCATGATTTAAAGCTAAGTAGACAAATGACCATTCAGTCTGCCCCCCAAATACGCCTAATTCAAAATACGAACCAGGCACTGGCAGAAAAAATACAGGCATCTGTACTCACAGCCATTCCTCTTTGGAAGAACCAAATTGCCATAGCCCTGACTCTTCTGAATCAACAAAAGGCTTTAGCCGCTCAGAAACAGGTTTCGCGGACCACCAATGAGCTCCTTCTTAAAAATTCAGAGATGCTTAAAACGAATAGCATTGAAACAGCAAAAGAAAATGAACGAGGAATCATTGATATTGAAACATTGAAGAAAACACAAGAAAACCTTATTTCCACCATTGAAGAAACCTTGGCCATACAAGCAGAAGGACGCCAGAAACGTCAGCAGGCAGAACAGGAAATGGTCACTATGGAAAACGACTTAAAACAAAAACTCATTGAAATCAGAAAGTAAAAGAGGAGCCGATTTGGCCCCTCTTTTACTTTCTTTTTACTATATTCTGAGCCGAAAAACAACTAAACTAAACTTCTGCTATTTCTCCTCATTGTGAACAATGCTATCCGTTATTGCATCATACTCCTTTTCCGCAATGGAGCTTGTGATGATTTCTTCTTTTTCCAGTTTTGCGACGGCCTCATATTCTGCGTATAGTGCGTGTTTTCTCAGTGTCGTTAGCTGATCTGCTTTTATTACTGGATTTTTTTTGAATAAATCATCCAATTGGGCTTTTAACATGTCGATTCTTTTTGTATACATATCGACAAGCTCATTGGATACTGGATCTGTAATATAAAGCTTTTGTTTTACACGATGGATTTCTCCAATGGCTGTTTCATATCTGTGGAGTTGACTGAGCAATTTTTCAAATTCCACATGTCCCCCTTCTTTTGGTTTAACCCCTAAAAGATTGATCAAGGGTTTGATTGTCAATCCTTGGATGACAAGGCTGAATAATACCACACTAAACCCAAGGATCAAGACGTCCTCTCTTCCTGGGAAATCTCTTGGCAGGCTGAGGATCAAGGCGATTGATAACGATCCTTTCAAGCCTCCCCAATTCAAAATATGCTTCCATTTATGAGGGAAGTTCCCGATGAGAGATAAACTTGTATAGACTGCAATACTTCTTGCCAGGAGTACTAAGAGAATGGCTGCGAAAATATAAGGCCATTTTTCAATAAAGTCTATCCTCGTTATTTCAAGTCCGACCATTAAGAAAACAAGGGAATTGGCAAGTAGCGCGGCTACATCCCAAAAACTATTTATGTTCAATTTTGTTGTAGGGCTCATACCGATTTTTCCGCCATAATTACCGAATATAAGAGCTGCAATTACGACCGCGATAACACCTGAAGCATGGACGCTCTCTGCAAGGAGGAATGAACCATAAAACAAAATCACACTAAAAATAATTTCCAGCGGATAGTCATCGAAGTACTTCGTTAAAACGGAAAACGCATAACCGAGGGAACTTCCAATAATGACACCCAAGGATACTACCCGGATGAACTCCCAAATACCACTCCCGAGTCCGGACCAGCCTGCATCAATATAGGATAGTAAATAATAAGCGGATATATTGAACAATACAACGGCTAAACCGTCATTAAATAAACTTTCGCCTTCAATGACAACCTCCAACCTCTTCTTTACTCCTACACTCTTGAATATGGATAGTACACTGACAGGGTCTGTCGCACTCATCAATGCCCCAAAAACAAATGCTGCCGGAATGGAAAAGTCAAAGAGGTAATACGCTGAAAAGCCGATAATTAAGAACGAAATGAATGTTCCCCCAAAAGCCAAGGCAATAATCGGCTCCTTGTTCGCACGCAAATGGGTAAAAGGCAGCTTCAAAGCTGCTTCACCCAGAAGCGCTGGTAAAAATAATGTGATAATGACAAAATTAAATACTTCTCCTTCTGTTATAAAATCCTTGAGGGGACCAAGGACTGGTATATTGAATAACCCGATAAGGGCACCTACAATGACTAGGGCAATTGGATATGGCTGTTTGAATTTCTTGGCAATTGCCGTTATGCCTGCTGCGATCATCACTAAAATAAGTCCCAGTTCAAAAATATGGTGCATATCTAACTCATGCATAATTACCGTGACCTCCCTTTCTTTATAAATTTTTCCTCATCTCTTTATTTATTAACCTTCCCTTCGGCATGAATATGACTCCCATTTGAATGTAAAGATTGTAGTTTTCTAGCATAGAATCTGCCAGGGCTCTGTCAACCAGTTTATGCTGGATGGTGAGGGGAACTGCTCCGCTTTCCGCGGACGCTCGGCCGAGCCTCCTCAGCTTCGCTTCCGGGGTCGCGGCACGCCCGTACTTCCGCAGGAGTCTGCGCAGTTCCCCTCACCATCTTTAACAGTATTTTCAATGACAGAGCTACAAG
>NZ_JBITPL010000031.1:0-1206 GCF_050467885.1 Rossellomorea sp. NRS-1567
AGGTCACACCCGTTCCCATGCCGAACACGGAAGTTAAGCTCTTCAGCGCCGATGGTAGTTGGGGGATCTCCCCCTGTGAGAGTAGGACGTCGCCAGGCGATACATATTTCGGAGGATTAGCTCAGCTGGGAGAGCATCTGCCTTACAAGCAGAGGGTCGGCGGTTCGATCCCGTCATCCTCCACCAAAGATTTTTGCGTAAGCAAAATATCTCTCCTTAAATTCCCTATATGAAAACAACTTCTCATTAAGTAGTCTTCATCTAATAGCAAACCAATTAAATATGCCGGTGTAGCTCAACTGGTAGAGCAACTGACTTGTAATCAGTAGGTTGGGGGTTCAAGTCCTCTTGCCGGCACCATTGTTTTTTTATTTTGTCTCATTTTTATATTGTGAGCCATTAGCTCAGTTGGTAGAGCATCTGACTTTTAATCAGAGGGTCGAAGGTTCGAATCCTTCATGGCTCACCATTGATTTTTGCGGAAGCAAAATATCAATCATACATGCGGGTGTGGCGGAATTGGCAGACGCACCAGACTTAGGATCTGGCGCCGCAAGGCGTGGGGGTTCAAGTCCCTTCACCCGCACCATTATATTTCGCGGAAGTAGTTCAGTGGTAGAACACCACCTTGCCAAGGTGGGGGTCGCGGGTTCGAATCCCGTCTTCCGCTCCAGAGACTAGCCGGGGTGGCGGAACTGGCAGACGCACAGGACTTAAAATCCTGCGGTAGGTGACTACCGTACCGGTTCGATTCCGGTCCTCGGCACCAAGTTTTTTTGCGAGAGCAAAATAAACTTCATTGGTTTGCGTAAGCAAAATATCTTTCCTAAATTTGCGATAGTCAATAAGGAAAGAACAATAGAATCATTTAGCGCCCGTAGCTCAATTGGATAGAGCGTTTGACTACGGATCAAAAGGTTAGGGGTTCGACTCCTCTCGGGCGCGCCATATATTTCGGGAAGTAGCTCAGCTTGGTAGAGCACTTGGTTTGGGACCAAGGGGTCGCAGGTTCGAATCCTGTCTTCCCGACCACTTCTTTTGGGGCCTTAGCTCAGCTGGGAGAGCGCCTGCTTTGCACGCAGGAGGTCAGCGGTTCGATCCCGCTAGGCTCCACCAAAAAGTTTTTACAAAAAATCATTGACACCAATAGAGTGAAAATGATATGATAATCAAGTCGCTTCAAACAGAAGCACTTACACATTGAAC
>NZ_JBITPL010000032.1:0-70812 GCF_050467885.1 Rossellomorea sp. NRS-1567
CAACAGGTGCAACGGGACCGGCAGGCGCAACAGGTGCAACGGGACCGGCAGGGGCAACAGGTGCAACGGGACCGGCAGGGGCAACAGGTGCAACGGGACCGGCAGGGGCAACAGGTGCAACGGGACCGGCAGGCGCAACAGGTGCAACGGGACCGGCAGGACCAACCGGTCCATTGAGTGACACGGTAACCATTGAGAACATTGGACCCGAGGTCAGTTCACAATTTAATGAATTGATGACGGCAGAACGAACACCTGTATTGGAGTTGCAATCGGTTTACGGGTTATCCGACCTGAGAGATCTTGTAACAACTACCGGAAGCGGAACGGTTACAAGTACTTCTGTCGAGTATCAAGTAAGTGTTACAGGCGGAGCGGCAGATACTGCCACATTGGATAGTGTGGAAAGGGGGAGGTACATGCCCGGTTATGCTGCAGAAGCAGGGATTGGGGTGAGAGTACCTTCCGGGCCAGATACAAACCAAGTTTTTAGATGGGGCCTTTTTGATGACGAGAACGGGGCTTACTTTGGCCAAAGTGTAGCAGTTGGAATATTTGTGGCCATTAGAAGGGAAGGAGTTGATACAATCACTCCACAAACATCCTGGAATATTGATCCACTTGATGGATCCGGCCCCAGTGGTATCACCCTGAACCTTGCTTTAGGGAATGTTTTTCAGATTCAATTTACTTGGTACGGATACGGTGTTGTTGAATTTAATGTTGTAGTCCAGGATCCCTTGACCCTCGCTCAAGAGGTAGTGACTGTCCATAGGTTCAGGCCCGTTAACCAAACGAGCTTTACCGATCCAAATTTGCCTCTCAGAACACAGATTGAAAACCAAGGGGCATCCTCTCCGCGGAGTATCTTCGTTGGCGGAAGGCAATATAGTATACTCGGAAAGTTCAATCCGGAATTTCGTATTACGTCGGATCGACGGGCAGTAACCGTCGGTACGGGAGGGTTACCTGTTTTATCTTTTCAAAGAAAACCTGTCTTCCCGGCTGGTTCCGCAAGACCAAACTCAGTAAGTGTAACTCTTGAGGGATTAGATATAATCAATGCCGCTGATATTTATTTCCAAATATTAGTAGGAGGTACTTTGAATACAGCATTCACTAATTTCCCAACGGCAAATACAGCAATTCCGAATACCGAAACAGCCTTGCTGGTGAACAATACGGCTACTAACATAACAGGAGGACAAGTAGTGTATCAGGGGGTAGGTGCTGGAGCACAAGGAAATACGAGAAATCTTTCAACAGCTACTTTATTATCGTTTCAATTACCCGATGATCAGATTGTTTCATTGGTAGTGGGTACATTTAGTGGAACAACACCAGTAGTGGCTGTCTTCCGGGTAACGGAAGAGTGGTAATAACATTTCAATTTAAACCAGAAAGGGGGGAAATACTTGACTATCATAAATAATATAGGACCTAATGTAAGCTCTCAATTCAATGAGTTAATGACTGCTCAAAGGACTCCTGTCTTAGAATTAAAATCAGTATATGGATTATCAACCCTAAGGGATATTGTTGAAACGAGTGGTGCTGGAACCGTTACAAATACAACTGTTGAGTATCAAGTAACTGTAACGGCAGGGGCAAACGACACCGCTACTTTGGATAGTGCTGAAAGGGGACGTTATATGCCTGGATACGCCGGTCAAGCGGGGATTGGAATTCGAATACCTGAAGATGCGGCAGCAAATCAAATATTCAGATGGGGGTTGTTTGATGATGAGAATGGAGCATTTTTTGCCCAGAGTTTAACAGATGGCATTTATTTGGTGATCCGAAGAGCAGGGGTGGATACCACTATTCCACAGCTTTCCTGGAATGTGGATACATTAGACGGAAGCGGGCCAAGCGGCCATACTTTGGATTTGGCATTAGGAAATATTTATAACATTACTTTTACCTGGTATGGGTACGGAGTGGTGGAATTCGAAGTAGTTGTCCAGAACCCAGTCACATTGGCCCAGGAAATGATTACGATTCATCGTTTTAGACCCGCAAATGAAACCAGTTTTGCCGATCCAAACCTACCTTTGAGAGCTCAAATTGTTAATACAGGTGCGTCGGAAGCACGGAGTATATTCGTTGGTGGCCGCCAATACAGCATCCTTGGAAAATTTGATCCTGAGTTTCGTATTACTTCAGAAAGAAGATCCACTAGCGTTACTACTGCTGGAACCCCTATCATATCCTTTCAAAGAAAGCCTATTTTCCCAGCAGGTTCCGGCAGAGCAAATTCTGTAAGCGTAACCCTTGAAGGAGCAGATATCATTACAGCGGAGGATATCTATTTTCAGATTGTATTGGGGGGGACGCTCGATACCGCCTTCGTCAACTTCCCGACTGCAACTACTAATATTCCTGATTCTGAAACCGCTTTGCTGGTCAACAACACTGCTACTACGATTACAGGGGGAGAAGTCGTATTTCAAGGGGTAGGAGCCAGTGCTCCTGGGGTAGCAAAAGATATTGCCAAAGTAAACCTATTGGATTTTGAACTGCCGGATGATCAAACAGTATCGTTGGTCATTGGTTCATTCGGGGGAAGTGTATCGATCTCAGCCGTATTTCGCGTGACAGAAGAATGGTGATTTGTTAGAAAAGCTCTCTCTTATCGTGTGAGAGCTTTTCTGCTTATCTGATTGAGGTGGGTAGATTTTTAGAGGTAACTAGTCCAATTACCTAAGCAGTTGAATCGCTTTTCCATAAGTTAAATATAGAACATTCAGGAAGGAGCAGATTAATGATTTCTATTAGTTTATGTATGATTGTTAAAAACGAAGAGCAAGTACTTTCCCGTTGTCTTGACTCAGTGAAAGACCTTGTAGATGAGATTAATATAGTTGATACCGGTTCAGGGGATGGAACTGTAGAAATTGCAAGGGCCTATACAGATAGAGTTTATTTTTTTGAATGGACAGGAAAATTCACAGACGCTAGAAATGAATCGTTTAGGCATGCTACCAAGGAATATATTATATATTTAGATGCCGATGATGTGATGCTGGAAGAAGATAGGGCAAAGTTAAAAAAGTTAAAGAATTCCCTTGACCCAGCAGTTGATTCCGTTTCCATGTATTATAACGCCGGAGTCGATGAGTTCGGGAATGTAACCTTGAAATATCGGCGGAATCGATTAGTTAAAAGGAGCCGATATTATAGATGGGAAGGGGATTGTCATAATTATTTGAATGTATATGGCAACATCATTAATTCTGATATATCCATTACGCATATGAAAATCCAACATTCCGTAGGAAGGAATTTATCCATTTATGAAGATAAGATAGCCAGAGGTGATGAGTTTTCTCCTAGAGACTACTTTTATTACGGAAATGAGTTACGTGAAAATGGACTCTATAAACAGGCGATTGAAAGCTACACAAAAAATATAGAATTAAAGGAAGGATGGGTTGAGGATAAAGTATATGCTTGCATCAACCGGGCAGATTGTTACCATTATTTGAATGATTCTCAGGGGGAGATGTCATCTTTATTTGAATCTCTATGTTATTCCAAGACACCACGACCTGAGATGTGCAGCAGAGTCGGCTATATATTTCAGTGCAAAGGGGAATATGAGTCTGCGATATATTGGTACGAACTTGCCACCAGCCATAAAGAGGACCCTGATAAATGGAGCTTTACGTATCCTGCATATTCAACCTGGTATCCCCATCTGCAGCTTTGTGTTTGCTATGATAGAATTACAAATTTAGAGAAAGCGTACGAGCATAATGAATTGGCGAGGAAATTCCGGCCCAAGGATAAAAATGTACTATATAATAAAGAACTTTTAGAGAAGAAAATGGGTATTGACTGAAAGTGAAAAGAAGCTATTTTAATCTTAGGGGGACTTCTTTTCCTGAGTACACTGAGTGTCAAATGACATTGCCAGACTTCTAAGAAAATTTTCCACAACATAATGGAATAAGTTACAAAAAATGCCATCACGATTTACGTAATGGCATTCCATTTTATGATCTTATCTTGAAGGTTCGAGAAGAACAACACTTTCTATGGTTGTAGCCAAAAGGCTGATGTCTGTAAACTCTTCAACTTTCATTGAATCCATATAAGTGATTTGAAAGCAATCCGTGTCCAACTGGTAGGTAACGGTCATAACAGGTGAGTGATCATGACTTGATATCGTATGAACAATCTCACTATCCTTGAATTCCTTAAGAGTCTTGAGCATGGTTACGATATTTTCTAGTGACATATAACATGTCTCCCTTCTACTTGCTCGAGGGATTGACTAAATACAGTCTCGTAGACCCAATGAAACTTAAGTATAACATATAAACGTATAAATAGAAACGTTTGTTCTGAAAACAACTGGAAATGAGCTCTTGGTCACAGAGAATATACGTATACCTCCTTTTTTGTTTTCATATGATAAAAGAAACAGGGGAGGCGGGTGATGACAGATGGCAAATCAACAATCAAGGGATGACCCTTCCAAATTGAGTTATCCAAATGACATGCTGGATATTATTCGAAATGGATTAAAGCCCGCTAAGTCAAAAAAAGTAATCGTCGTTGGAGCAGGGATGAGTGGTTTAGTCGCAGCTTCTCTATTAAAAAAGGCCGGGCATGAAGTAACGATATTAGAAGGAAATAAGCGAATTGGGGGTAGGGTATATACTGTACGCAAGCCCTTCACCCCCGGTAACTATATGGACCTGGGCGCCATGAGGATTCCCGATAACCACAAGTTAGTATTCGAGTATATTAGAAAATTCAACCTGCCCTATCAAGAATTCATCAATAGTTCTCCAAGAGATTTACTACTAGTTAACAATATCCTAACAACAAGGGAACAATATGAAAAAAATCCAGACATACTACAGTATCCGCTACCAGAAGGTGAAAAGGGGAGAACGGCTTCGGAATTATTTATCGAAGCGACAAAACCCTTTATGGATTTATATAATAACAGTGCTCATGATGAACAGCAAAAATTAATTAAACGATACTCAAGTTATTCTATGGGACAATTTTTAGCAAACAATCCATTTGGTAAATCCTTATCTTTAAATGCCATACGAAAAATCAATGTTATTCTCGGGATAGAAGGATTCCCTGAGTTCTCATTCGTGGACATATTAAAAGACATCATTTTTCCTATATTCAGGAAACAAACAAAATTTTATCAAATAACAGGTGGAAACGACCACTTACCTTATGGATTTGTCCAAGAGCTTGGGTCACACATTCTACTTAATCAAAAAGTGACCCACATTAGACAATCCGATGTCGGAGTAAGCGTTCGTGCAGTAAACTCCGGAGACGGATTGGTGCGGGAATACAATGCAGATTATGTCATCGTAACCATTCCATTTACTGTCTTCCAGTTTATCGAGGTCATACCTTATGATTCAATATCCTTTAAAAAGTGGCAGGCGATCCGTGAGGTGCCGAATGTCCCATCCGTGAAAATAGGGATTGAATTCCGCCGTCGCTTCTGGGAAGATTTGAATTACGGAAACATCGTGTCAGATCTCCCCACACGCTTTACGTATATGCCGAGTCACGACAAGGGTAGCAACAAACCAGGAGTCATGTTAGCGAGTTACAGCTGGGGACAGAATGCACTCTTATGGAACAGCAAATCAAAAGAAGTAATCATCAAAGAAGTTTTAGAAGACCTCTCTAAAATATATGGCGAACAGGTGTATACAGAAATGCTGAATTATGTAGTCTACAACTGGAGTAAAAACCCATTCTCCGCAGGATGTTTTACCCTTTATACCCCTGGGCAGGCAAGTGATATCGGCGATTATATTAAGAAACCTGAAGGCAGAATTCATTTTGCCGGAGAGCACACGTCCTCCTTTCATGGTTGGATGGAAGGGGCGATTGAGTCGGGGGTGAGGGCAGCCAATGAAGTGAATAGCAGATAAGGGTTTAAAACGCATGAGATTGCTCATGCGTTTGTTATTTGTATAGGAAGTTTTTAATAAAGAATAAAAATAAAATTTTATTGGAAAACAATAAATCTCATTATATAATTTAGAAAAACATGGTATCAGAGGTGTGTTATGAAACGAGGAACGACGATTTTTTTAAAAGGGGCAGTAATAGCAATAGGTGCGATTGTATTCGTCCTTTGTGTTGTCTGGTTGCCAACAATGGCAAAGCATTCGGCTGATTTATTTCCGGAATTTGCTTATTTGAAATGGCCGATTCTAATAGGGTTATACTTAACAGCGGTTCCATTTAATTTAGCGCTGTATCAAGCTTTTAAGCTTTTAACGTGTATTGAAGAGAACGCTTTTTCAGGTAAAGCAATAGTGGCTCTTCACCGAATTAAACTGTATGCCTTACTGATTACAGCCATCTATGTGGCAGGTATAGTGTTTCTACTCATCCAAAATGCTCTTCATCCGGGTATCGCTATGGTTGGGATCATTATCAGCTTTGCGTCTGTCACCATTTCGATTTTCGCAGCGGTTCTTCAGGAATTACTGAGGAATGCTCTTGAGCTAAAATCTGAAAATGATTTAACGGTCTGATGACGATTATCAAAAATATTGATGTGATTCTGGTTAAGAGGGAAGGTTTAAACCGCTAAGATCTAGGAAATCCGACCGAACCTCGGAAAAAACCTTCTACTCTATCAACCCCCTGCATAAAGTTAACTATTAAATACTTTATATAGGGGTACTGATGATGTCGTATAAGTCTCGAAACAACAATAGCTTAGTCCCACTAGTATTCGTCTCTATGAAGGCCATCATTCGGGTAGTATTGATCGGTATTGTCCTCATATACTTGACAGTCTGGTTGATTTCGTCGACGGCAATTAAATTGAGGGTGGATAGTTTACTGTATTCATCGATGTCCGAACTCGTCCCAAAGGAAACGTTTCTTATGTTGTTGTCACAGGAAATGACTGGACTGCGGGCTACCAATGAGGAAGCATTAAACAGTGATTTTGATTGGTTGGAAAGCGTCACGAACGTATCTCTCCTTGATCCGCGTAGTTTATTTGGACGGGAGATCCCCGGAATCGAAAATTATCATACTCACATAGCCGTTGCCGGGAAAGGGACAGACATCACGAACCTCCCAAATGAATCACCGGCTCCAACAGAAGATCAGTTGAAAGATCAGGAAATCGATCAGAGTCAAATTGATCAGGCCAACAACAACTCAGGAGACGGCGTTCAAGAGATTGATGAAAAATCCGTCTACATCTATCATTCACACAGTTGGGAAGCGTTCAGCCCGCTGATTAAGAATAACGATTCGAAAGATCCAGCGAGTACCAACGAGAAGGTCAACGTCATTGCTGTCGGCTCAAAATTGAAGCAAGAGCTTGAAGCAAGGGGGATTGGAGCAGTCCAGGATAAGACAGATATAAACAAAGCTCTCAAAGACAAGTCATGGACATATTTTGAATCCTATCAGTTATCAAGGGGTCTAGTACAAGAAGCCATTGCCCAAAACGATGACCTAACGTACCTGATTGATATCCATCGGGATTCTCAGCCACGAAGCATCACTACCAAAACCATCAATGGGAAAAACTATGCACGTTTATTTTTTATCGTAGGAAAAGAAAACAAAAACTTCGAAAAAAACCTTAAGATTGCAAAGGAATTAAATGCTAAACTGGAGGAGAAATATCCCGGCATCAGCCGGGGTGTCTTCATCAAAACAAGGGCAGAAGGTAACGGGGTCTACAATCAGGACCTAACCGAGAGAGCCATGTTACTTGAGTTTGGCGGAGTGGAAAACAATTTAGTGGAATTGTATAACTCTACAGAAGCGTTCGCCGAGATCTTTGCAGAATATTACAAGAAGGATGCTGTAGAAGTAAATGCACAATAAGTGTTAGGGAAAAAGACGTATGCCATGTGGTGGACGTCTTTTTTCTGTTCTCAAGGAGAATGGTTTCTATGACGTCCTCAATTATGTTCTCTTGTTCTTCCTCCAACGATATCCCCAATAAAACATCCCAACCACCATTGAACCTGCCACCATAATAACCGTGCCCTTATCCGCATCCAACACATTCACCACCACAAATGCTTCAATCAACAAAGAAGGAATCTTCCCGACAGAACTGATCACAGAAAAGACAACAATAGAAATAGAGCTAAAGGCAGCGGCAACGGTAACCACACTTGAAGGCACAAATGGAACCATGCGAAATAAGAATAGAAGAAAGATCCATTCTGTACCTGACGCTTCTTTTAATTTGAGAAAATATTTGTTAGACAGAATCTGATCAATCCCTGTAAAATTCATACCTTTTCGATACAAATAAAAACTAACAATGGCCCCTAATGATTCACCAAGTATGGAAACCCCGACTCCCGGCCAAAACCCAAATGCGGAAATATTGAATGCCGTCAAGAAAACACTTGGTAGGAAACCTAGAATACTGATGAATATATTAATGGTTATACTGATGAAAATGAGAGACCAACTATCAAGGGCGATGAATTCGTTCATGAAATGCTGCAGTGTGTCCGTCATATTTCAATTCCTTTGTAAGAGACTAGATTATCAGAATAATGCATCTGGAATCCTTTTGGAACAATTTTATTTTGTGATGAGTGCATACTCTTCTATAAAACACTCAGTTAATAAACTGGAATCACCACTAGGGAGGATAGAATAGTTTAAAAACTGAAAGGAAAACGAGTTAACAATTATACAATCTTTCTTTGATTTAAGTGTGAAGATGTAAGACAGTTAGTTTAAGTAAATTAACAGCAATCCAATTCCTTGGATTGCTGCTTTTTAACTGCTTAATTTGGAACAATTTTTCCAATGAATGGAGCCAACATCGCTATGCGGATGGCATTCCTTTTGAAGATATTTGTATTCGTCCTCAAGTTCCTGGAGGGTCAACTCAAATAATTGTTTGTCTCCTTTTTTGAATATGTTGTGGACAATTAATTTGTTTATTAACTCGTTTCTTCGATTGTGAATCGCTTCCTGAAGGATTTCTCCCATATTTGATCACTCCTCTTATAATGTATACGAACAGTGGAAGAGGCTCTTTCATTGAAAAAAGCCCTCTTCCTAGTAGATAAGAAGAAGGCTTTATGTATCAAACTTCAACTCATCTTCCAAGCGAATTGCTTGTGGAATTAGCACAGTGTTCTACGATGTAGAATCTGTTGCTGAGGCATCGTCGGGCCAGTCCCTCTTCCTCTCTGGATAAGCGGCTATATAGTTGTCATGGATTTCTTATAATTATATATATTAGTATTCATAGTTGTCAACTAGGAATTGGATATTGGGTATAGGATAGATGAGAGGAATTAAAAATAAAAATGTTGGAACTAACCCTCATCCCTATACTTTTTACCAATTCAGACACAGAATCTTTTTCTAATCAACAAAAAACATGATAATCTGTATACATAAACGCAATTATTGGAGTGAATCGTATGAAGACAGTGGTTGTCGTAGGTGGAGGAATTACAGGATTAACAGCGCTGTACCATCTTCAAAGAATGTCCATTGAACGAGAAATAGATATCGAGTTAATCCTGATCGAGCGAGATCAGCAGCTCGGCGGCAAAATTAGAACCATAAATGAATGCGAATTCATAATGGAAGCGGGAGCAGATTCCATCGTTGCCCGTAATGAAGGAGTTCTTTCACTAGTTGAGGAACTTCAACTTCAAGAGGAGCTTGTCTATAATGAAACAGGCACATCCTACATATATACAAATGGCGAATTACATAAGATTCCCCAAGACACGATTTTCGGAATTCCCATGTCCGTTGAGTCTCTTCAAAATAGCACCCTGGTCTCAGAAGAAGGGAAGATCGACGCACTTAAAGACCTTGAAACGGAAAATACACAATTTACCAAAGAGAGTTCCATCGGTGAATTTTTAGAAGCGTTCCTGGGTAAGGAACTTGTTGAGAAGCAGGTAGCTCCAGTATTATCAGGGGTCTACTCTGGAAATTTGCATAAGCTCACCATGGCTTCGACACTCCCATACTTACTTGAATATAAAAATGAATACGGCAGTATCATTAAAGGTTTATCTGCAAATAAACAAAAATTCCAAGGGGCATCCAATAAAAAGTTCATCTCGTTTAAAAATGGTTTATCAACCATCATTGAACGTTTAGAAGAACAATGTTCCAATGGGACAATTTTAAAGGGAGTAGAAACAACTAAGCTCCAAAAAACAGGAGACAAATATGAGCTGACTCTAAATGGTCACGGGAGGATTCAAGCGGATTATGTGGTATTCGCAACACCTCATGACGTAACCCAGAAGATTCTGACTCATGAAAAACTTGAACCTGATTTTAATAAATTGAGAAACTCTTCCCTTGTTTCAATTTACCTTGGATTTAACATTCCAGACGAGGAGCTTCCTGCTGATGGAACAGGCTTTATCGTATCAAGCGGCAGAGATGTGAAATGTAATGCATGCACATGGACGAGCCGGAAATGGAAGCATACGTCCATTAATCAAAACCTTTTATTGAGACTTTTTTATAAAAGTACAAACCCTCATTACAATGAGTTGAAAGAGTTTAGCGAGGAAGAACTTGTGAGCACGGCACTTGAAGATATCAGAAAAAGTGTCGGCATTTACGGAGATCCGATTTCTGTTGAAGTAACGAACTGGAAAGACCTGATGCCAAACTATCATCTTGAGCATAGTCAGTCTGTGCAATCGTTAGGTGAAAATCTCGCAACCGAGCTGCCACGTGTGAAGTTGGCAGGTGCTTCATACTTTGGAGTGGGCATCGGCGCGTGTATTCAAAACGGGAAGAAAACTGCAGAAAGTATTATAGATGAGTTAGAGGAGAACGTTTGAGGAAGATAAAGAATAAAGGAAAAGAGTTTGGAATTTCCCAAGCTCTTTTCCTTTGTGTTTGCACGAGCTATGAAATCATTCGTCATTCTCCATTTTCCTTTTGAAATATTCAACAGTATTTTCTAAACCGTAGTGCAAATCATATTGAGGTTCCCATTTTAGATAGTGTAGAGCTTTCGAATTTGAGAGGTGACTGTGTAAAATATCTCCTTCCCGTTTCGCTTCGTAGTTTGGCATTTGCGAAGAGTGGAGTTGGTTTGAAAGTAGGGTGTAGAGTAGGTTGACGGTTGTTTGGGTGTTGGTGCCGATATTGATGACTTGGTTGTCAGCGTTTGCGATGGAAAGAAGATTTGCCCGGGCTACGTCCTCTACGTAAACAAAGTCCCGAGTCTGGTTTCCATCCCCAAAAATGATGGGTGTTTCAATATTTAATAGTTGCTCAATAAATATGCTTATAACTCCGCCTTCGCCATCGGATCTTTGCCTGGGTCCATATACATTGGCGTATCTCAAGATGGTGTATGGAAGATCATAGAGCTTATTAAATAGTTTAATATAGGTTTCTGATACTAATTTTGAGGTACCGTAAAAGGAAATCGGACTAGTAGGACTCTCTTCATTAATCACCTCATTTGTATAACCATATACTGCACTGGAAGAGGAGAAGATGAATTTTTTCACACCGTATCTGGTACTGTACTCCAACAACTTTACGGTTCCTAATACATTGACTGCTGCATCTTCTGCAGGATTTTCCAGTGATTTAGCTACGCTCACTTGGGCCGCGAGGTGCATAACGATGTCGGGTTTTTCTTTTTCAAAAATCTTTTCAACTTTATCGGATAATAGATTTTTTCTATATATTTTGACTCCACTTGGCACGTTTTCCTCCCTGCCATTAGAGAAGTTGTCTAGAATAATTGGGGTGTGACCTTCAGCGAGCAGTATTTCTACGAGTTGTGAGCCGATAAATCCTGCACCGCCTGTAACTAATATCTTCATGTATGATCCTGGATCCGTTCATTCTCCCTCATGATGAGTCTCCTTTCTTTATAAATATGTTTGATAGATCTGTTCAATTTTTCTCGTCATAACATGGCAGGTTAAGTGTTGTCGAGCATAGGATTCAGCAGCGTTCGCAAACCTATTACGTTCTTCCGTATTCGTTATGAAGCGCTTTATCGCATGTGCGAGTTGTTCGACGTTACCAGGTTCACAAAGGATGCCTGTTTCTTCATGTTGAACCATTTCCGGGATTCCGCCACATGTGGTGGAGATGACCGCTTGACAGGAAAACATTGCCTCCATGACGGATAGGGGAAAGTTGTCATTCACAGTTGCTAATACATAGATGTCCGACATGGAAAGAATATGGGGTATATCGTGTCGTTTCCCCAGGAAGTTCACGTTATTTAGCTTAAGTTCTTTCGCTTGTTCAATCAGTTTTTCCTTCATGACCCCATCTCCGACAATCCATACTTCCACATTAGTCAGGTGTTCACGAAGTCTGGACAATGCTTCCAAGAGAAATCCATGACCTTTACGTGGTGACAGTCGGGAGACACACGTTAGGATAATGTTTTCATGATTTTTATGAGGAAGTGGTTTAAAATCGATGCCAGTATGAACGGTGACCATCCTTTCATCTTTTGCACCGAAATCCATTAAGTTAGGGCGAAAGGAATCTGAAATCATCACGATTTCAGTGCTTGCTTCAATGCCTACTTTCTCAAGTTCAGTAAAATAGGCTTCTTCAATGGAATCTTTCTGCATTTTGTTGAATTTTAAGCGACTTTTCG
Source organism: Rossellomorea sp. NRS-1567 (assembly GCF_050467885.1). Classification (NCBI taxonomy): domain Bacteria; kingdom Bacillati; phylum Bacillota; class Bacilli; order Caryophanales; family Bacillaceae; genus Rossellomorea; species Rossellomorea sp. NRS-1567. Next base: position 12,632 of record NZ_JBITPL010000032.1, read on the forward strand.
TAAAGAACCCGTGTGGCGTAAAGAGTAAAGGTTTTTGGTATGTTTGGTTTAAATGTCCCAGGATGAAGATGGCAAATAGGTCTTGAGCGTGTATGATGTCATACTGCTGAAGATTTTTTTCTTTGAGAAAAATTTCAAATACATGAAGGTAACTAAGATTTTTGACGATTTTTTCATTCACTCTTCCGTAGCGTGTATTCATAAATTTACGGGCTTCAGAGGAAGCTTCAGGAATCCATTCTTCCAGCTGTTCTGAAGACATATGGTTTGGCGCCAGTACATCTACACTATGACCGACCTTTTCAAAACCGTTTTTTATCGAAGTGATGTAATGAGATAATCCCCCTGTATGGGGGTATTGAAAAAATGTAACGTATAAGATTTTCATTGGCCTTGAATCATCGCCTTTTGTCTTCTGACCGAATGGTTGGAGAGCGAGAGGCTCCTTATAGTCTCTTTCCACATCATAATACTGATCCATGATGGCAAGAAGAGAGGGATGAATGTTGAAAGGTGGCATTCGACTCAAGTTTTCTCATCCTTTCGTATCTATTTATAGATTCCCAGTTCACTTCCCCAGGTTGATAATTTTTCTAAATGGTAGGGAAGTAGCTCACCTCCGCGGTTGTCAAAGATACGTCTCAGCTGAGTGTGTAATCCTTTTTCAAGGGTTCGTTGAAGGTACGCCATTTTATATAAATGAATGGGTTTGGTTTTGAACTCGATTCCATATTTCTTCATTTCATTCGTGTACACGTCGACCGCATGGGTGCGAATTTCTTCTGCATTGCTTTGCCAATCCTTCCGAAAACCTAGTAAAATTTCTACCAGGACAATCATGTCAAACCATGTCGGGGCAAATTTGGCTGATTCCCAATCGATGAATTGAATCGCCCAGGGTTCATTTTTACTGACATCTTTTGAACAGATATTCTGCATATGAAGATCTCCATGTGTAATGGAATAGCCACTGGTCAATAGTTCCGGAAAGAAGTCAGGACCGTTACTGTATAAGTTTTTTAATGGTTTATAATGTGGTTTGATGATGTCCTTCAATTGTTTATCCTTCTTGGCATCGTCTAGAAATGTCATTGTATTTGAAATGAATTTTTCCCGGTCGTTTTTCATTTTTACCGAGTTGTAAATGGGAAACCAATGTTGAAAAGTCTTTTTTTCTTTCTTGAAATTTTCTTCATGGGTGTGGGCGTGAAGTTTAGCAAGTGTTGGGATAATATAATCAAAATGCTTGGGTGTAAAGGTCAACTGTCCGCGAATTTGGCGAACAAACTCCATGAACACCCAAGTATCACTTCCTTGTTTCTCCATCAGGTATATTTCAGGAAGAAACTCTTTTAAAAATGGGTAGGCTTGACTGTAGACATTAATCTCGACTTCATTTTTGTATTTGGTAGAATGGTAGATTTTAAAAATGATAGGGAAGGTGTCTGTGTGTTTCTGTAGCTGAAGCTGATAAATGCTGCTCCTTTTAGTTGATTTAAGGTTTTGGATTGATGAAGCCTGGATGGTCACTTTACTTCCAAGGGATGTGGAGAGTTTTTCTTCGATTCCATGTTTATGAAACATGGATATCAGTTCTTGTGGTGTATACATACTCAATCACTCCTTCGTTTTCTTTTCCACGCATTCCGCAGGTGAGACATGGTACTCCTTATAAATGGCATAGGGTCATCAAAGGCAAGAAGAGCGAATACCTTTTTTCCTCTGAATCCATAAAAGAAGTCTTTTAAGCTCATTTCTCCATTTTTTCTTTTTTCAAGAAAGGTAAGGAAGTAACGTACCAGGTAAATCCATTGAACCCCGTCAATTTGCTGCAGTTTTGGAGATGGACGTTGACCTGTAAGGTACTGGTAGTATTGAAGGGCAAAATCAACTCCGGAGTGACCGGTTAAACTATGGGTAAGCCAGAATCTGGGGTTGATTTCAATGAGCTTATATTGCCCATCCCGTGGATCTTTTTTATACTCGATCATACTTACTCCTTTTAGTCCCAACTCTTTCAGTAGTGGAACACCGACATCGACCAGATCAGATATTCGTTTGCTCACGATGTGTGCTCCCGTTCCGAATTGTGCAGGGAATTGGTGGTTTTTTTGGAGAGTGAAAAGGGCAAGTAATTCCATATCCTCATCGAAAAATGTCGCCACTTTATAGAAACATTGGTTGTCTCCAGGAATGATTTCCTGAATAATAAGCTCACCGAACTTGCGATAAATAGGATAGATTTTCTTTAATTGGATGGCGTCTTGAATATGAATGGCTTTCTTATTAACATGTTTTCTGAATTCATGTCCGAACACTGGCTTTAAGATACACGGAAATTCTAATTGAGTAATCGCCTCATCAAGCTGCTCTTCACTCTCCACAAAAAAGGTTTTGGCTGTTGGGACATTATATTCCAATGCTAATTCATAGGTTTTCTTTTTATCTAATAAATCCATAATTAAAGAGTGATCAGGATATAAAAATAGGTAGTACTGGGATAATTCGTCCCTGTATTTTGAAATGAAGACAACATAATCATCTGCACCTGCGTAAAGCACAGGCTTCTTATCAAGATTCATCGCTATTCCTTTTAAAAAAGACAGCAGATCTGCTTCTTGGTTCAAGGGGCTTGGACATACCCCACATGTTGCAAGTCTTGATTTCCCCTTTGAATAGGGACCTTCTGTATCAAATGCATATACATCAATTCCTTTTCTGGAAAGAGCATGAATGATGCCGACTCCATTAGCGCTTAAGTCAAGGACAACAGCTGGATGTGATGACAACATTATTCATCCCCCGAAGCTATTAGATTTTGGTAAATCCCTTCAATCTTGCCAACCATGGCTTCCCGAGTGAGATGATTTTTGGCATATTGATACGCATTGCTGCCCAGCTTCTTACGCAATGCTTCATTTCCGATCAGGAGTTTGAGTTGAGTTGCCAACTGGCTGACATTGCCTGGCTCAACAATGATTCCAGTTTCATTATGATGAACGATTTCCTTAATACCACCGCAATTAGTTGTCAGGATGGCTGCACCGCTATGCATGGCCTCAATAATGGAAATGGGAAGGTTGTCATTGACGGTTGGAAGAATAAATATATCCGTTTTACTTAGTATGGCAGGGACATCATCGCGTTTACCCAGGAATCGAACGTTCGATAGTTTCAGCGATTTGACTTGAGCTTCAAGCGCTTCACGCATTTCCCCGTCTCCGACAATTTGCACCTCAACCTGATGATTTGTTCCATTCATGCGAGAAAGGGCATTAAATAAATCCGAATGTCCCTTTCTAGGTCCAAGTCTCGCGATGCATGAAATCACAATTTTCCCACTCGTTTTAACGCGTTCAATGGTTTTAAAATCAATCCCTGTATTAATGGTTGTCAGATTTACAGGTTTCGCTCCCAGTGAACTCAATGGATCACGGAAAGAGTCACTTAAAATGACCATATGGTTCGCGTATTCAATCGCTTTTTTTTCAATCTCTTTGTAATACACTTCTTCTACTGAGCCTTTTTCAATTCGGTTAAATTTGACCCTGCTGAAGGTGAACATGCCATGTGGGGTAAAAAGAAGAGGTTTACCCAAATCTTCATTGAATCTCCCTAATATATTGGCTGTGAACAAATCCTGTGCATGAAGTATATCGTACTTTTCCAGTTTTACAGATTTCAGCATCTGTTCATAGATGTAGAGCAAACGACAACTTTGTATGATTTTGCTTGTGTATGATCCGTATCGTTGCTCAAAAAAAGTCTTTAATTCAGGAACGATCACCTCACGCAGCTTTTCTACATTCACTTGTGAAAACTGGTTCGGAGCAATGACATCCACTTTGTGACCTAAAGACCTCAAGCCTTCTCGTAGAGTAGTAATGTAATTGGAAAGACCACCCGTATGAGGATAGTCCCAAAAAGTCGCTATCAGAATGGATAATTTCTTACTGCCAGGTTTACCTTTCATCTTCTTAGTCTTGGATTTCTTTTTGCGTTCTTTTTTTCGTTTAGAATCTTTACCCTTATCCTTTATTTTTGCTGTTATGGGTTTTGACTTTACTCCATAATATTTATCGAGAGCAGAAACAAGGTAAGGATAAGGAAAAAATAGCTCTTTCATTTCCATACCCTCCTTATAACTTCAAATGCTTCAGCATACGGTACCCCAACCGTCATGCCTCGGACACTTGCTAAATGTTTGACTCCCTCATAGGAACGTGGATGTGGAAACTCTCGCATTTCCACTTCATAATGTTTTAAGGAAGCAATTTTCTGAACAATCACTGATGAAATGTTCACATAATAATTCGGTTTAAATTGCTTATCATTTGTCTGGGTATTCCATTCACTTGAGGATACCGTTTCAAATGTAATCAATTCAATCGGTTGTTTATTTGGTAGAGGACGAACTGCTGTTAATACGGCTTGAAACGTAATTTGATGATCACGATTCACATCGCCGTAATGATGGGTAAATATCTTAGTAGGCTGATAGATATCAATTAATTTTTCAATTTCCTTGGTAAATAGATGAAGAGGCATCATTTCTAATTCCAGGTTCGGATGCTCCAGAAAAATAACTTCTTTAATCCCAATCTCTTTGTTTGCTTTCCGGGCAAGCTGCTGAATGTGATGGGCCTCTTCCTTTCTACCGTTTGCTGTAATGATCGAGATAACTCTATTTCCTTGATCCACTAACCTTTTTAGCGTACCAGCTGTCCCAAGTAGTTCATCATCTGGATGTGCTGCTATGACCAATACAGTTTCTTTCATTCCCTTCACCCCATTCTAATCTCTATTACATTACTATATGTATCCTTCTATATTGTCGAAACAGACACTAGCACAGGGCTAATGTCTGTTTCTTATTTTTTCTTTTTCGTTTGACCGATACTGATTCCACCGCTGATAATTTGTAACCGTACATATCCATCACCATCAATCCATATGAAGAAATCAGGTCCGGCTGTTAAAAATGTCCCTTGCTGATCAAGTAATTTACTTCCGGCATATACATTGATTTTGTCACCGAGTGTGAAATATTTATTCAAAATCGTGGTATGAAAGTCGTCTTTAACCTTGGTATGAGAAGATGGTGATACTGTCTTATTAACCTTTTTATTCGTTTTCTGGTGGAATGGTTGTAATTTCGATTCTTTAGTTGGGGTGTTGGAGTGTAAGATATCGAAATCCCGCTCTTTAGTATTTTTCACTTCGTCTTTTACGATACTTTTTTGTTTGTGATTACTGTTTTTGACTTGGTTATTAGTGCGGGTTAGTTTGTATTTCACTTCATTCCCGGGTGACTTAGAGCTTAAGATATCAGATTGAACTTGTTTATTAGATGGAGTAGGTTTTGTTTCGTTTTCTTTCACTTTTATAGGTGAGATATCTGTAAACTTGACGTCCTTTTTCACTTCTTTGATAGATGAAGCAGATTGTAAGATATCAAAGTGAAATTCTGTAGTAGGTGTAGGGGAATCTGATTCATCACTTGCTGATTCTTTAGCTAAGTGTTCTGCACGATCGACATTATTATTTCCTTCTTTGGTTGGCAGGCTCAAGTTTAAAGTGTTGGTTTCATCAGCACTTTTTTTATATGCATCGACGATTTTTATAGTCTTTAAATCAGTCCGATTTAGTTTGTATTTTATTTCTTTACCCGGTGGGCTCGAGCTAAGAATCTCGAAATTGAACTCGGCAGCATACTGCTTATGTTCATTAACGATTTTCTTTGCCATGACGCAAGTGCGATTTAGTTTGTATTTCACAACTTTCGCTGAAGGAATCGGGTCATCGGTAGTAGATTTTGTATTTTTATCTTCGTTTATGTTTTTACCCGGGCGGTTATCCAATCTTGTTGTAAATGGGGCTGTATCATCATACGAATTTCCTGGATGTATAACGTCAGTATCCATTGTTAATGATGATTGATTAGAAATATCTTGATCAACTTCATCTTTCTCTAATAGGGTATAGAGCTGCTCATCTTTTTTATCTTCCAAAAGGTCTTCATGTAAAACTGCTTTCATTTTTTCTTCTTTCAAAATGATGTCACGAGTACCATCTTCATTGGCCAGGCCGGCAGAGTAAGTTTGTATCGTCATATCTGATTCTGATAAGTGGGAGGGGCGCATAGATTTCATTTCATGTGGCCGTTCCTCATGAGAAACCTTATCGTTAACTGGTTCAATATCTTGATTGTTAATATAGGTTTTTTGATCATTTTGATGAATGTCTTTTCCAGTCTCTTTTTTTAACGTTTTTTCCTGTTCATGCTTGATTTCGATATTCTCTTCTTGTCTCTCTTGATTGTCACATTGGCTGGTCGATGGATTGTATTTTGGTATATGTTGTATGGGTGGTGCGCTTGCTTGATATTTTGATTGGGGGATACTGTTGTTGCGATCGATATAATTGAATCTTTCGAATGGTCGCACCTCTCTGGATAGTAGGCGTGGACATTTGCCAAGTCTTTTACGGTGTTTTGGCTTGGAAATTCGAGAAAGTACTATGCTGGGTTGAACTTCGGTTGTTAGAGTGATGTCGAAAGATGGTCGCTTAGTCGAATGATGGTGAGTATTGGTTTCGTTCAAGCTGCTCATCATACTGTGAATGATTTGAGATACATGAGCTTGATCAAGAAAAGGAGCATTTTGCAGCTGCTCTACGGGATAAGTAACTGATTGTTTTTTGGATTCTTGGTAGCTCACAAAGATGGATTGATTGTGACAAGGGACCATATAGTCATCGTAATAAAAGGAGGAAAAGATCCTTGGCAATATATGTTCATTAATAAAAAGATAACAATTGGGCATGTGCTTCACTCCACGTCTCTGTATCTATTAATAACCTATTCAAAAGCCCGGTTAGAGTGAGCGGAATTTGGGATAATACCATAAAAATAGGCTATACATTCCTTTTTCACATACATATATTGATTATGAATTGTAGACAAAATGTAAAGGAGTGGAAAACCTATGGTAGAAGAGTATGATGATTACACTAGAAAATATTCCGATCATCATGACGATGAAGAGCATTGTGAGGGAGATCCTGATGAGCAAGATGAATTGTGCTTAGGAGACGCCGGTGAGAAAGAAAAACCAGGCAATCAAGATCTTCCTGAAACAGACGAGAACTGTGCACATGATCAAGAAAAGCAATGTTCAAATCAGGATTTTGACGACCTTCCGTGTAAATCAGTCGAAGGGGTGTTGAATTCAATGTTCCAGCTTGGAGATCATCTTGAAGTCTTCTTTGAGGATGAAATGATTGACAGCGGAGGAACGTTTGTGGCAGCTTTCGACAGTATTCTCATTTGGATGGATTATGATGCAAATGTCAATTTCACAGACTTATGTGGTCCGATCAGTGTAAGAAAAATAGGCTCAAAGAGAAAGAAAAACCAGAAACACAACGAAAAAAACAAAAATGAGCCTAAACATAAAGGCAATAACCAGATCGACAAGAAGAAAAAAGACAAACCGGATAAGAAAGAACAAGGTCCCCGGAAAAAGGATGTAAAGAATGAACAGTCCGGCGTTAATGAAGAACTGCTGAACTTCGTAAAGCTTGAGAAAGAAGAACCTGAGACTGAGGGAATATCCCAGCATTCTCTAAATCTTCAACAAGTACACGAGGACAATGAAATAATTGAAAATGAGAGCAGCACTGTAGAAATTCTTTATTCCTCTGGTGGTGAAGATGAAACCTCCATACCCGATTCAGTTGATGAAAAAGAAGGGGTAATCAATTTGTACGATGACGATTACTCTAACGATTCAGATGAAGAAGAGGAAGAGGAATACACTCCGCAATTGGAACCAGGTGAAGATCAACCGGAGGAAAAAGAGGTAGACCCTGACATTGAAGAAAAAATTTCCGATAACGAAAGTGACTCTCAAGAGGTATTAGAGGAAGAACTAGACATTAATATCCCAGAGGAGAACCTGGCTTCTTCACTAGTAGATGATGAAGTTACAGATGTAGTTGAAGAGTTCGAAAGCCAGGAGGAGACTTTATTCAGTTTGGAGGAAAGCTCTTCAGAAGATAGCTCGGAACACCCACCGACCAGCTCACTCCTTGAGGATGATAAAGAATAATTAATCTAGTAAATGACTAATTCGAAATATTTTTATGAAATCTAGTTATCTGCCTTTACGCATTTAACGGTTCAGCATAAAAATAGAGTAAACACCGAAAGGAGGAAACATAATGTCTAATTTGTTCAAAGATGGTAATATGGCTGATTTTCTTAATAAAATTTTATCTCTAGGTGATAAAATCGAGGTCCTATCTGGTGACGAAGAAATCGAAGAGGGTTCATATGTTTACGCAAGCGATAACTTCGTTGTATGGGCTGATGATAATGGCCATATGAACACGTCTAACTTAAATAATGTTACTGTTCGTAAAGTTTAGTTAACATTATTTAGAAACGAAAAAAATGACTGGACGCAATCCAGTCATTTTTTTTTGAGGAAAAATGAAAATGATAGGTAATAGCCCTATCATTTTTCGTTTTTTTTAATATAAATATATAGACTGTTGAATGTTAAAAGAGAAAGGAGGAGGCATTATGGGATTTTCCGATAAACTTAATAAAGTACTCAAGCTTGGTGATAAAATCGAGGTTATTTCGGGAGCAGAAAAAATAGACTGCGACGGAACATTTATAAAAGCTGAAGATCACTATTTAGTGTGGTCTAATGGTAATGGTGACGTTTTATTCACTCACCTGGATAGGGTAACGGTGAAAAAAGTATAATCATTTTTATTAAAAAATTCTAGGGATAGTACTTTTATGGGAGTACTATCCTTTTTTTGATTTCAGGTGCTTGTCCTAAAAACTTTTAATAAAACATTCTTTCCTTTTTGATTTTAGGAAAGAACGTTCTTGTTTCTATGATATTTTACTGAGGAACTTCATCATGTATGGAACTACTTATAGTTCTTCCAAGCATCATGGAGCTCAGGATTTAAATTCTTTACATGTTCCAGGAATTCGCCTGTTAAACCAAATTTCTTCATTCCTTTTAACAACTTTGTTGGAACAGGTGAGTCGGATGTAAATGCTCGCTTGTGATCAATCACTTTGAATTCGCCATTTTCATCCATTAACATATGGCGAACCTCCGTATCCCATCGTGTGAAGCCTATTCGTTTAAATTCTTCTAAAACGAATAATATTTTTTGTGTCATTTCTTCATCAATATGACCGTGTCGTTTCATATGACGGGCAAGGGATATCCCTTGAACAAACTCCATGACAATGTAATTGTCACCAAATTCATATAGACGAGGCATAATGGACGAGTTCTGCCCTATTTTCATCGCTTCAAGTTCCCGTTGATGTGTTTCTTCCTTAAAGAAGTACTTAACAACTTTGTCCTCTGCTACCTTATAGATTTCACCATCTTTCCCATCACCAATCATTTCAAAGGCTTCCAGGTCTTTCTTTGAGATTTTCCCGTTAAAAAAGTTCTCCATTGATCATCACTCCTTTACATGGTAGACTTTCACTTTTTCTATATTGTATGGAAACAGTTTCATTTGTGTAACCGAGCCAAATGCTGAAATTTCATAGAACTTGGTTTAAAATAATGCTTTCTTACCAAAGTGTGTCGTGTTGTAACGTAAAAGCCAGGGGTTCAGTCAATCAGTGTGTGCTTGAGATAAGAAATGTCTAAATTTAAAATGTAAAAACAAAGGGCGGCAGCAAGTTCATCATCATATAGCCTGCCGCTTTCGCAGCAGAGGCTACTATACTATAGTATTCTTCCAATACTTATAGACTATCGTTTATTTATAGAACCACAGGATGTTTGTCTACACGTACTATTCATAATTTTCATAAACTATAGTAATTCTGTTTAGTTATTCATCATTTGATTAATAGGATTAAAATATTGATATATGAAAAGTAGGTGAGTAAATTGGGATCTAAAAGAGGTCATGATAAGGAAGACAAGCATAAGAAATCAAAGATTGACGAATACGATGACAAGCCTAAAGAGTGTAAGAAAAAAAGCGAGAAAAGTAAAAAACGAGGAAAGCGAGTAGCACAAGAAGAGTTGGAACCCCAAAATGTCCAAGTTATTCAAGGCGTACAAGGGCTTCAAGGCGAACAAGGACCTCGAGGTGAACAAGGGCCTCAAGGCGAACAAGGGCTTCAAGGCGAACAAGGGCTTCAAGGCGAACAAGGACTTCAAGGTGAACAAGGCCCTCGAGGCGAACAAGGACTTCAAGGTGAACAAGGCCCTCGAGGCGAACAAGGACTTCAAGGTGAACAAGGCCCTCGAGGCGAACAAGGACTTCAAGGCGAAGAAGGACCTCGAGGTGAACAAGGAGTTCAAGGCGAACAAGGGCCCCAAGGTGATCAAGGACTTCGTGGAGAACAAGGGCCTCAAGGCGAACAAGGGCTTCAAGGCGAAGAAGGCCCTCGAGGTGAACAAGGGCCTCAAGGCGAACAAGGAGTTCAAGGCGAACAAGGAGCTCAAGGCGAACCGGGCCCTCAAGGAGAGCGTGGAATTCAGGGTGTCAAAGGTCCTCAAGGGGAATGCGCTTGCAATCAGAGATATTGTAATGTGTATAGAATTGGTGGAGATCTTATAATACCTGACCAACCTGTTTCTTTTAACCATACGGGCATTAGTTCTGCCGGCGACTTTATTCACTTGGGAACCTCAATAATCGTAGTAAACGAAGGAGACTACAAAATAAACTATAACGTTGTGTTTACTAGTGGAAAAACAGGATTTAGTAGAGGAGGAGCATACGCATTATTCGTGAATGGTTCAATAGTAACATCCAGCAGGTATGGTAACCAACTAGGCATCTTCACAAGTGCTCCTGTGACCCTGGATTCCATTTTCCAAGTAAATGGAGAAGCGATTGTTACTATACCAGCAGGAGGAAAAGTAGAGCTTAGAAATATTGGGCATACGGCAGATAACCTCATTGGTAATGTGGATAATACCCCTATTAATAGTGCAGGATTAACAATGTTAAAGCTAAATTAATAAAAGGAATTAACTAACTAGAGGGCGCTGACCGGACTTATGGAGGTCAGCGCTTTTTTTATACTTTTCCAATTCCCTCACTGCTATTTTCCAATTCTTCATTAACCTTACACATTAATGGAATTAAATGTTAATATGTTTACTGAGTTATGATCTTTCACTCCTATTGATATGTAAAGCATAAATTAGAGACGGATAATAATGAAGATATCGTATATTTAGTATTCTAAAGGGGGAAATTCAATGGCCAGGGTACCAAGGGTTGTCCAATCAGTATTAGATAACTACCTGATTTCATTTAACAAATACTTTCCAAATACGATAGAAGGTGTGTATTTACACGGTTCCATCTCGTTGGATGCGTATGCGAATAATTCCAGTGATATTGACTTTATCGTAGTTACCCGCCGCCGAATGACATCTAAAGATGCTGAGAGTTTATATCTTGTACATAATGAATTAGCGTTGACATACCCTAAGCCGGAAATGGATGGGGTTTATATCATTCAAGAGGAGATAGGAAAACTTAGCACAACCGAAACAACCGAATATCAAGAAAATGCTTATTACAATAATGGTGAATTGAAATTTGGTGAGTATTTTAATTTCAACCCAATCACTTGGTATTTGTTTAAGCATAAGGGGATTAGCGTGATGGGGCCGGACACCGCTTCTTTTGATGTAACCATTTCTTTACACCAATTAAGTTCATATGTTCTTTCTAACATGAATTCGTATTGGAAAGGAAGGATCAGTGGAATGGAAAATTCAATTGAGGACGTTATGAATTATCCGACTGAAATCATTGATAATGAGATAGAATGGTCCGTCCTTGGTTTGCTTCGTCAATACTACACATTAAAAGAATATGGAATTACCTCAAAGCAAGAAGCAGGGGAATATGGACTGCAACATCTTCAAGATGAATGGCACAACATTATAAGGGAGGCTATGAATATTCGGGACGGTTTGAAAGTGGGTCTCTTCAACTCAGAAGAAGAACGGATTAAACATACCCTTGGTTTTGCAAAGTATTTAATTTCTTATTGTAATGATATGTTCTCTCCTGCCAATTTTAATCATACATAAGGTTCCAACTCTCTAAATGAGGGTAAAGATACTGTATACATATTAAAAGGAGGATATCGCTGTGAAACAAGCCATGCTTATCGTTAACCCCTCTTCTGGGAAAGAAAAAGGGAAGGACTATAGTGAACATGCTCTTGAAACCATGTCAAAAATGGGGTATAAAACGGAATTGCGCATTACAGAAGGGGAAGGAGATGCCAGGGATTTTGCCAGGGAAGCATGTGAGCGAAAGTTTGATTTCGTCGCAGCCATGGGAGGGGACGGAACAATCAATGAAGCGATTAACGGAATAGCTGAGCAGGATCACCGTCCTCTATTTGGTCTGATCCCACTCGGAACAGTAAATGATTTCGCACGAGCTTTAAATATTCCTATGAAACCCGAAGAGGCAATCGACATATTCAAGCATAATCATGTGCAGAAGACCGATGTTGGAAAGATCAATGGCCGATACTTCATCAATATCGTAGCAGTAGGAGCGTTGGCAGAAGCATCGTTCTCAACACCCGTCGAACAGAAGTCGAAGCTTGGTCCACTTGCCTATATAATAGAAGGAATGAAGAAAATGAAGGAGAAGCAGCCGTTCGAGCTCAAGGTCCATTCCGACCATGACTGGGAAGGGAACGCGCTTCTCATGCTTGTTGCCCTGACCAATTCTGTCGGAGGCATGGAAACCATTGCACCCGAAGCCAAAGTAAATGACGGTAAGCTCCATGTCTTTATCATCAAAGACATTGCCCTTCCTCATTTTCTATTGCTCCTTCCAAAGATTCTTTCAGGAGAACTGGCAGAAAGTGAACATGTCCATTATATGAAAGTCACAAAGCTGGAAGCGTCATCGTCCTATAAGATGATTGCCAATGTTGATGGGGACGAGGGGGACGAGCTGCCAATCACAATAGAAAACCTGAAACAGCACCTTGGCATACTTGTTCCACTTACAGAATAGGAGGAACGTACAATGAAATTGGAAATCACCCAATTTGCAAAAGAAAAACTAAACGAAATCCCTTATGGAAAAATCATACATCTATCACTTGACCGCGGAAGCTGCGATATAGTGAACAATCTCTATGACATAAAGGTAGTAGAAAATAGAGAACCTGATTCAACAGAGAATATCATCCAATCCGATGATTTGACCTTCGTTGTTGACGACGACTTCGAAGATTTGTATGAACACGAACTCACGATTGATTTTAAAAATAATTTCTTTGTGTTTAAGAATAAGAATCAGACGTTTAATAATCGAATTGGACTCAGGTACGTATAAAAGGGTGAGGGGACCTCTCTTTTTTAATGGTAAGTGCTACGTTGTATAGTAATTCTATACTTTATGTGTTACCATTACCTCTTACAGCAAACAAAGGACGTGACATTCATGATAAAAATTGACATCCCACAAGCGGATATTTCCATAACGGAACGCAGACAACCAAGAGACTCAGAAGAACCGAAGATCAAAAGTATCCAAGGGTTCATCGATCTTCACGAAATCCCAAGAGACAAAGGCGGTATCATCTTGTTTTACAACATCAACGACGAACTTCTCTTCGTTGGAAAAGCACGTAAACTAAGACAAAGAGTCAAGAAACATCTTGAAGATACCGTATCACCACTACGTAACCACAGAGGCGAAATCTACCGAATCGATGTTAGCATTGTTGAAGATGCGATGGATCGTGAGATTTACGAAACGTATATCATTAACAAGCTTCAATCGAAATATAACGTAGATAAAGTTTTCTATAAATAATATAAAAAGGAACCAGTGTCACAAAATAGACGCTGGTTTCTTTTGGGTTAAAATGTATTTCAACACCTAATCACAAATTCAGGATTCCATCTAACCAGCAACTCTTCTCGAACCCCATAATATGTCGTATTAGTCCGATCCGTCACTCCATAAGACACTACACTTCCATCATCCGACCAGGTGATGTTGATTGTTACTATGACAGAAGGTCTCTTCACTCCGGCAATCTCAATATCCACTGGCTGATTCAACTCAAAAATCGTCCGAAAACGAATCTCTTCCCGATGAATCGAAGGCGGTGAAGGAGCATCTTCTATATTCACAAACTTCTTATCTTGATCATGGATGTCATACGTAATAAATGATTTCCCAGGCTTTATCCAGTACGTTATTAATTCCACACGTCCTGCTCTTAAGGGTGTCCCCTTAAAAGCTTCGTGAAAAAGATCTTCATACTTGATGACTTCGTTCAGCTTAATGGGATTGATGGTTCCTTTCACAGAAGTACCTCCTTTGTATATGCCTATATATGGTCATAGTTATACATATTGGAGGTCAGGCTTCAATAGAACAGATAGTTAACTGCAGATATTGCCGTAGAATAAGCCTATCGAGGGAAGTCGGCCAGGGAAAAGGTATAATTGAATGATGAGAACGAGTGACTAAATGAAAGTTACTTGTTATAAATGATACTATTAATTCAGTGATTAAAATAAATGAGAATAGAAAGGAAAAATAATGACTATTCATTTTACTGAGCTAATCGAACCAAATCCTATGATTATTGATGCCTTGAATCGTTGGGAAAACAATCCTGTCTTAGTTCCATTAATTCGACCTAATAAAAACAAGAAGGAACTGGAACAAGAGTGGCAGATAACTTTAGAAGAGTTCAAAAACCGTTTAGACACTCAACATTTTTATCTTATTTACATAGATGACAAGCTTGTGGGAGAAATGAATTACATGGTGGATCCAAGTCATCTTCACAAAAGAGAACCCGGAACTGCCTGGATAGGAATTACAATAGGTGAAGAGGATGGACGTGGCAAGGGAATAGGTTTCAAGGCTATCCAGTATTTAGAAGAAGAGATAAAAAAGCAAGGACTTACAAGAATTGAATTGGGTGTATTCGAGTTTAATACCCGGGCATATAAGCTTTATCAACAGTTGGGATATCAAGAAATTGCTAGAATTGCTGACTTTACCTATTGGAATCATAGAATGTGGTCTGATATCAGGATGGAGAAGTATTTAGGAGAATGAGCGTAATAATGATGGTTGGTAGAAGTAAGTCACCAACTCTCTTCTGATATATTATTGTAATAAATGTAATGTTTTGTCATTCTCATTTACTTGCACTACCCTCACTAATGCATTTACAATAAGTCAAATTGGATCAAAATGCTTTTGTATATCTCCCTATTAAAAGCGGGTTTAAGTATATCCTGAACCAACCTTGTCACTTCTCGGTGCATAATAATCATCGCTTTAACCATCCGGCGCCATTCGAAAACACAAAATTGTAAAATCGTGGTAACCTTTCTTTCTTTGTAATCAAGTAAAATGAAATTAGCTTTAAAAGGGGGGAACAAAATGCAAGAAAACATTCATAATTATGATGATTTACTGGAAATGCTGGATTCATTTCTAAGGGAACCTGCTCCATTTTGGGATGAGTTTTATTCTGATCGTGACAGATCAGTACCCATCTTTGTGAATGCACCTGACGAGAATTTAGTATCATACGTGGAAATGGGGAGGATTACACCTGGCAAAGTACTGGAACTCGGGTGTGGACCAGGCAGAAATTCAATTTATTTAGCGGAACAGGGTTTTGAGGTAGATGCAGTTGATTTATCGAAAACGTCCCTCGATTGGGCAAAGGAACGTGCAGATGAAAGGAATCTCACCATCAACTTTTTACACCAAAATATTTTCGACTTCAATAGTGAACAGGGAAAATATGATTTCATTTTCGATTCAGGATGTTTTCATCATATAGCACCTCATAGAAGAATGAGTTACATAGATATTATTGACAAATCATTAAAGGAAGAGGGATATTTCGGTATTACTTGTTTTCTTCAAGGTGGAAGTCTAGGAGGCTCTGATATAACCGATTGGGAAGTATATCGAACAGGCTCACTTATGGGTGGATTAGGTTATACAGAGGAGCGGTTATCGAAGATTTTTCATTCATTAAAGCCTATTGAGATCAGGAGAATGATCGATAAAAAACATTCAGAAAATCTATTTGGTACCTCTGACTTATTGACTGGAATTTTTCAAAAAAAGTAATCAATAAAAGGACGACATGATCAGCAGATAGTGATCATGTCGTCCTTTTTTTTACACTCTGAATCGAGACAAAAAACGCAAAAATTCCGTTTGTACTTTATGTTGATATTTTGTAATGGCGAAGGTTTTTGCTTCTGGCATGGGAAAAGCTTTTGTTTCAACCTCTAAGAGTCTTCCTTCCAGCAGCTCTCTCCTGACTGTAGACGAGGGAAGATAGGAAACGCCAAGGCCTTCTGCGATGAATCGTTTCGTAATATGCGTTTGTGAAACCCTCATCATCCTGGTTTTTGGATAAAATTGCTTTATTGTATAACAAAGATCATCCCAATAAGCAGGGTGGTTGTGGGTCAATAAGTAGTTGGATGCTAATAACTCCTCTTCATCCAAAGGTGGGGCTGATTCGAAATCCCGTCCATCATGAGGAGCCACCAAAATGACATTATCGGAAAACAATAGAGTATGTTCAAGTTCAGGACTAAAGCAAGGAAGGCAGGAAAGTCCAATATCGACTCTTTCCTCTAAAACAGCCTTCTCTATTTCAGCAGATTCAATAATTTCAACCGAAATCTCGACCTGGGGATGAGTTTCTAAATATTGTTTTAAAACAAAAGGTAACACATTATCAGCAATCAAGGGGGATATAGCCATTTTAAGTGTTGTCGTGTATCCCTGACTAAAGGATTGAAGATCAGAGATTCCTTCCTCATAGATCTCAATCAATCTCTTAGCATGCTGTAAATAGGACCTTCCCGCTTCTGTCAGTTTGAGTTTCTTCCCCTCTCTCTCAAATAGGGTAACTCCCAGTTCTTTTTCAAGTTGTTTAATGTGTACCGTAACGGTAGGCTGTGATATATATAATCGCTCCGCCGCTTTCCTGAAATGATTGAATTCAGCTGCTGTAATAAACGTTTTCACCACATTCAAATCCACTTTTTCCACCCTATCCTTATTAATAAATGTAATCAATTTAATTAAATATATTTAATTTTCTTAATTATAAATCCATTATACAATAATTGTAATGAAGGAAAAGGGGATGAAACGAATGTTTAGTCATGGATTAAAAGGAATTATAGCAGCACAAACCACTATCAGTCATATCGATGGTATGGAGGGCGTCCTCATCTATAGGGGATATGAAATCGGGGAACTTAAAGACCTGTCATTTGAAGAAGCCGCTTTCTTATTATGGTATGGGCATATTCCTACAATGGAGGATACAGTGGACATAAAAAACAAACTGAATACGTTCCGATTCTTAACGCCTGCAATGAAGGAGATCCTTCATTCTTTACCAGTGGAAATGGACATGATGAGTGTATTAAGAACCGTCATCTCCTCTCTAGGTGGACCAGAGTACAATTGGAAGCCAACTATTGAGCAGTCAATGCGATTGACGGCCGTCATTCCTACCATCATTGCCTACCGATTCAATAAGATGATGGATAAACCTATAATCGATCCGGATACCCAGCTGAACCATGCGGAGAATTATCTCTATATGCTATCCGGAAGCAACCCGTCCAAGGCAGTTGCTGATGCATTGGAAACGTATATGGTGCTGACCCTTGAGCATGGAATGAATGCTTCTGCTTTTTCAGCAAGAGTCACAGCCTCAACGGAATCCGATCTGGTTTCAGCCATCACTTCAGCCATCGGAACAATGAAAGGACCGCTTCACGGAGGAGCACCATCCGGGGTCATTGATTTACTGAACGAAATAGGTACGGCTGAAAAAGCCGAAAGTGTCATCAGAAGAAAATTGCTGAAAGGTGAGAAGCTCATGGGATTTGGACACCGTGTCTATAAGACTCATGATCCAAGAGCCATCGCTTTAAGAAAGAAACTGTTAGAAAATATGGGGGATGATCACTCTCTGGATCTAGCACTCTATGTGGAGAAGAAGGCGATTGAACTTTTAGCTGAAATTAAGCCGGGTAGATCCCTATACACAAATGTAGAGTTTTATGCTGCTGCCATAATGAAATCGATTCATCTACCATCAGATCTCTTCACACCGACATTTACGGCCAGTCGAATCGTTGGGTGGACAGCACATGTGATGGAGCAGGCTGAAAACAATACCATATACAGACCTCAATCCGAATATATAGGAAAACGAAACTGCTAGTGAGAAAAAACCTGCTTGATCTACACAACGCAGGTTTTTATTTTGTAATGATCGCCGTTCACGCGACAATTGACCTTACATTTGGGAATGTTCATTTTAATGGAGGGTATTGGGAAATTTTGTCGAATTGAAATAATACGTATTTGTATAAGGGCAAATATATAAGAGTGCTCAATTTTTCATAAATGAAGGAATATGGAGGGAACGAACATGAAAAATCAAAATGGGAAAGTAGTTGGCTTTGAATTAAGTAGTCAGGATCCAGAAAAAGCAGCAGCATTTTACTCAAGCGTATTCGGCTGGGAAGTGGCCGAACCCCAATGGGACTACTGGGCAGTTTCAACGGGGCAAGGTGATGGAATGAGTGGGGGGCTAGGCAAAGGACCTCATGATCATCCACACGGTACACGTATTCAAATTGAAGTAGACTCCATTGAAAAAACCATTTCATCAGCTAAAGAAAATGGGGCGATGGTGGTAAGGCATAAGATGGAATTCGATGATTTTTCCCTTGCGTATTTAGTGGATCCTACCGGGGTGGGAATTGGGTTGATTGAAAAGAAATAATAGCGGAAGAAAATTCATATGATAAGGATAATGAATCTACTATAATAAGGAGAATAGCCATGCTAAAGCTAGAAATCATTAATAAAGCGATGGATTACAAGAAAGCGATTATCACTCACCTGGCTGATCAAAAACAACAGTTTGATGAAGGATTGATTCCAGAAGGAGTGATTTCAAACAAACAAGGCAGGATTCAAATCCTTACTCAAACTGCCATGATTGAGGGGGAAGTGAATTTTTTTGATGGTGATGAAGAGATGAAGACATTCCTTGAATATGGGCTCGATCGATTTGGGGAAGAACTCCAGGAACTTTCCCCTGATATGATGGCAACAAATGTAACTGGACCGATACATATTAAAAACGTTCGATTCAAATCAATTTCAGCCTCCGATTCTTTTATCGAAATGGATGAAATGATTGTCTTCTCGGATCAAGTTGTTGGAATGGCTATTGTTAAATAAAAGGAAAGGAGCGCCACTTTTGTTTGAAACCATATTAGGAAAATCCAAAACCGAAATAACTGACTACAAAATGAAATATAGAACCGCCGTGAAAGCAGTCATCATTCAAAATAATAAGATTCTCCTTATGCACTCAAACAGAGGAGATTATAAATTTCCTGGTGGCGGAGTTGAAGAAGGTGAAACCTTGACTCGTGCCCTGAAAAGGGAGCTGGCTGAAGAAACTGGCTTTATACATTGTGTTGTTAATGAGCCCCTTGGAATTGTGATTCAAAGGCATTTGGATGTGTTTGAAGATGATGTCTTATTCGAAATGACTTCCCATTATTTCAAATGTGAATTAACTGACAGAGAAAGAATACCACAACAATTAGAAGGATATGAATCGGAACTGAATATGATACCAAAATGGGTTACATTGGATGAAGCGATTGAGGGGAATGAAAAGTTGATGGACCAGTTTGATAACAACCGCTGGATTAAACGGGAGAACTATGTATTGGGAGAGTTGAAGAAGTTATATAAATAATAACAGGAACACACTAGAAAAAAGAGCTGCGAATTCCAGATCTCAGCTCTTTTCAATATGAACATAGTTCTATACCTAGAAGTTCAGCCCATATTTTTTCAGTTCTTCTGTATCATTGGGCAATGTCACATATCCTTCTAATTGCATATCAAGTTTTTCCAGCAGTTTAGATGAGGATTCATTGTCCTTCGTCGTAATCGCTACAATACGTTTTATTCCTATGTCCTTTGCAAGTTCCACCGTAGCTCGTGCTGCTTCAAATGCATATCCTTGGGATTGATAGGAAGAGAGAAAAGCAAAGCCAATATCTACATCTTCAAGTCCGTCGCGCTTAATCAATCCACACAATCCGATAGGAGTATGATCCTCCTTACGTTCTGTTAAGAACAAACCAAATCCTTCCCGTTCATACATTGCTCTGGGACCCTTCAGGATATAACCATTTGCATCCTCGATTGTTCGAATTCCTTTGTCACCTATGTATTGAAGCCATCCAGGTTCATTTAATAATCTCATAATGAATTCTGCGTCTGCAGCCTCGACCCACCTCAGGGTGAGTCGATCCGTTTCTAGTACTTTCAAGTGGGACACCTCACTTATTATCATTACACCTTATTTTACCTCGAAAAATGAATTAGGTACACCAGCCATTCGATTAACCACTAAAATCATTGCGAGACACACAGCCGAAAAAAATCCAAGACTACTATTCAAGTTTCTACATGCTATAGTTTCATTATACAAAAAGAACATAGTAGAGGTGCAGTCATGACGTTAAAATTCAAAATAGAAGCTCCCAAAATCCCAACTCTATTAGAGTCAGCTAATTTTCAGGATGTTTATTATGAAGAAGATCCATTCTTATCGAATTGTACAATAGAAAATGCAAGGCTGGATCACGAAGAAATCGATCAGCTCGTTTTATCAAAAATTGTTTTTAAAAATGTTTCCTTTATAGGTTCATCGTTTCCTCGAATCGATATGACCGATGTTGTATTTGAAAACTGTGACCTTTCGAATGCGAACTTCACCGAAGGCATCATTCACCGGGTAACGTTTAAGGAATGCAAATTAATGGGGGTGAATTTTTCCCAGGCGAATTTAGGCAATGTCAGTTTCATAGAGTCCTTGGCAAATATGAGTGACTTTGTTGATGCACGATTAAAGCAGGTGAAATTCAACCAAACCTCCTTACAAAATGCCAACTACTCAGACTGCAGGCTCGTGAAGGTAAACTTTGATCAGTGCGATCTTAATGAGGTTGAATTCACCCAGACTAATCTTAAAGGAATCGATATTAGTTCATGTACGTTTACACGTATAAATGTAGCCATAGAAAATCTATATGGATGTGAGGTTTCACAGGAGCAAGCGATTGGATTTGCAAGCTTATTGGGATTAAAGGTGAAGGAGTAAAATCAAAGACGTGTAGAGGTTGTTAGCTCTACACGCTTTTTTATGCATAGTAAATATGAGGTTCTCCATGAAAATAGTGGTATAATTAATAGTCTGAAAATTATATTCTATGTTTATCTGGATTTGAGGCAACGTTCAATTGGGTTAATTTAGAATGAACGATTTCAATGAACAACAAGGAGATGCGGAGTATTAACAAGCTGCCTTCTTACTTTCGAAAGGGGAAAATGAATGAATTCAAACAGTGTGAAATTAGTAGAAGTAAATAAAGATAATTGGTACGATTGCTGTCAGCTGGAAATTCCCGAAGATCAAAAGGCATTCATCGAATCAAATGCGATATCGATAGCCCAATCAAAATTTGAACCTTCACTAAGGCCATTTGCCATCTATTATGAGGACAAAGTGGTCGGCTTTTTAATGTATAACACTATGCCAGAAGAACTCGATGCTTACTGGGTATACCGAATCATGGTGGATAAAAGCTATCAGGGTAAGGGCATTGGAAAAGAAGCAACTGCCTTGATGATAGAAGGAATGGTTGAAACCCTTGCTGCCGATAAGATTGTAGTGGGTTATCATCCTGAAAATAAAGGGGCACACCATTTATATACGAGTCTGGGATTTGTTGACCAGGGAGATAGATTCGGCAGGGAAATGGCTGTTGTGAAAAATTTTTAGTAGGAAAGGCCAAGTTAAGATACTTGGCCTTCATTAAGACAATTCTGCTTGAATCTCTCTGATTATTTTCAGCTTGAAAGCCAATCACACCTATAACCACTAACTATCATTTTACATCCAACAATCCCTTTAATCTCTCCTTTGCTCCCTTACGCCACTTCTTCACTGCGGAAATCGAAACATTCTCTACCTCTGCAATCTCACTCACCGTCAGCATGTGCATACATGTATAAAGCACCCATGTCCTCTGATTTTCAGTTAAATCCTCACAGTAACTGTACAGTAACTCTTGTGCCAACCCATCATTCCCTTTTTCATCCTCGATGATTTCAAAAAAGTCCGCTTCTTTGAAAATACTTTTTTCTTCATTACGGTTTTCACTTGTTAATTGAGATAGTATTCTGCCACGTACAAATGAATAAGCATAAGCAGGGAAAGCCCCTTTTTCTGAATCGAAATTTTCATGTGCCTCCCAGAGTGCAATCAGACCTGTCTGATAATATTCATGTTTGTTTTTGTATATGTGTAAAGAATGAATCACTTTATGAATCATTAAATCATATTGCTTATGAAGCTCTTCAAATTTCTCCAACGCAGATTCCTTCTGATTGGCGCGCCTCTCTTTGTATTCCCAGGTAGCTTAACCATACAAAGAAAAAGGGAGAGGGACAAAAGGAGTAAGTGTCCGTAAACCTGAAGTAAACACAGAGTAACTTAATGACGTGGTATACGCCGTTTTCTCATTAAAAACGCATAGTTTACCTGAACTATCACCTTTATTAAATAAATACAGAAATAACGAATCAACATTGCCTCTATTATTCAAGATTTATTACATTAAGGACATACTAAGGTAGATTCGTTTACCAAATCACATCATTAGGCAATACTACATGTACCAAGTAATGCTAAGGAGGGACTCACATGCCAAGGAAAGATGAATCCTCAACTGAAGAAAATGATGAACCGGTACAGGAAAAAGAAAAAACCGAGAAGCTCGAACGAATGTTAGCGGCTGTTCTCAACTATTTATCCGATGATGAAATAGAAGAGATTGACCTTGAATATCTCCTGACAAATACAGAAGATCTTAGGCAATGGTGGAATCAGTACAGGGAGAAAAACAAAAAGCAGATTGAGGATGAAATCAAAAAGTCTTTGAGCAAGTTGACTCTTGAAGAACTAGAAAGCATTAGGGAACAAATAAAGGAAAAGAATGGCTAAGTCATTAATGACTTAGCCAATTTATATAGTATTATTTTTTTTATTTATAACAGTATATAAATCTATATTTCAAATCTCCTTAACAATTTCTCGAAACAACTGATCTGCAATCGCCACAACCCCGATTGGCATTTGATTCACGATAACGGTTAAAGACATTTCACAGTCAGGATAATAAAGTGTCACTGATTCGTAGCCATGTATGCCTCCCTGATGACCAACGGCCTGTCTTCCATCTTCAAAGGTATATTGTTGGAGTCCCAAGCCATAGGAATGCTTCGGATCATCAGCTTCGAGGAAACTCATCATTTCAGTCAAAGATTCCTCAGTTAATAATTGACCGTTAAAAAGGGCCTTCATAAACGTTTGAATTTCAATGGGATTGGAAATAAGAGCCCCTGCAGTCCAGATAATCGATATGTTTAGATTCGTAATTTCTGATATTTCATCTGAAAAGTCTGTCAGGTCAGGAGTCGCTCTGGAACATCCTGTCGCATAAGGCTTTCTTAGATCATTCGTAATAGGAAAGTATGTCCTTTCCAAATCAAGCGGTTGAATGATCCATTGATCCAATAGGTATTCTATCGATTTTCCGGAGAGTTTTTCCGCTATCATTCCAAGCAGGATATAACCTGTATTCGAGTAGTTAAATTCAGTACCCGGTTCAAATTCAAGATCATGGTTGGCAACAAGTCTGATGAGGCTTTGTGGCGGGAATACATCTTGAAGGCTGTTTACAGCGTGCTGGATACATTTTGTTCCAGCAACATCCATCCATATGTAGTCCTTCAAGCCACTTCTATGTTGAAGTAATTGACGGATGGTTATATGGATGCCATCTTTCAAGATACCGGGTAAGAGGGAATCTACGGTCTGTTCAAGCGACACAATGCCTGCATCCTTTAGTTTTAAAATAAGTGTGCTGATGAAAATCTTCGTAATGCTCCCGACCCGTAGATGATCATACGGGTCTAACTTTGTATCTGATGCAATGTGACGAACCCCGGCTGCCAATGGAAAGTCCTCTCCAGTAGAATCTGTCAGGCACACTGAGATGCCTGGAAGCTGATATCTCTCGCGCAAAGAATGTACGGTATCCTCAACCAATATGCGATCTATCAAAAAAATCATCCTTTCGAGTTGTAGTTAAGCTCAGTGTATCAATGGTTTATCTTAAAGTACTCAGTCCGGAAACCGAGATCTCATACTCCCAAAGAAGAAATGGAAGAGTCAGGCAGGATATGCGAAGCCTTTTATTGAAACTTATTCTAGTACTCTAAAAGAATTGGAGGGAGCTCTATGATGAAGAGTCCGATCAAGAACAAAGTGAACCTGGTTTTTATTCCTGTAAGTAACATTGAAAAGTCTAAAGAATGGTACTCAAAAATCCTTGGGATCCAAAAAGGAGAAGAACATTTTGAACATCTATTCGTTGCCGACATGGACGGAGCAGGTATGATCCTTGACACAATGCCCATGTGGAAAGACGAAAATGGAAAACTTCCAAGGCTGAATTTCCCGGCCATTCAATTTGCCACTGATGATATCCATGATTCCTATCAATTTATGAAAGACAATGGTGTCGAATTGGTAACTGATGTTGAAAATGATCAATACTTTGTTTTTAAAGATCCCGATGGGAATGTATTGATGGTTTGCAAATAATCAACACTTTAAAGTTGGGAGACTCTTTTACAGTCTCCCGTCCTTCCAAATGATTGTTAGATAGCGATATTTTATACATATGAGAAATGAAAGCAAATAGAAGGAGAGATTATCCATGGCCATCCGAAATTCAGCTAAAGCCATCATTATAAGAGATGACAAAATCCTGCTCACTAAGAATAAAGACGGGAATGGATTCTTTTATCTGCTTCCAGGTGGAGGCCAGGAACAAGGTGAGACACTTCATGAAGCGTTAAAAAGAGAATGTATCGAGGAGATCGGAAGAGAAGTAGAAGTAGGGGAACTTTTACACATTCGGGAGTATATCGGGCGGAATCATGAACATGCTTCCTTTGATTATGACGTACATCATATGGAGTTTTATTTTAAGTGTTCAATGTTCAATGAAATGGACAAGGAGCCTGCCCCTACCAATCCGGATAGTCATCAGGTAGGGGTCGAATGGATGGATTTGACTGAGTTAAGGAAGTGTAGGTTATATCCTAAGAAAATCATTCCTTATCTAAATAAAGAACTAGCTCAGGTAGTATATCTTGGAGACATCAACTAATGAAACAAGCTCAGGGTTTAAACTCTGAGCTTGTTTCTATCTAGAGAAAAAGAGGGTCTCCTCGATGAATCGGTGGTTTCATTGAGAATATTCCATTCTGCACATCAATGATCAGCAGTGCTTTCTTCAAGCGATTCCCTCCTTAATGCTCAATTCCCGTAGGTGGTTTCGGTCTTCTGACTAACTCTCCACTACAGTTCGGGCAGATAGAGTCATTTTTAGCTGTACAGTCCTCACAAAAGGTACATTCATGGACACAGATGTACGCGTCATCCGTCAAAGTCCTCCGGCACGCCTGACAATCCGTCTTCATTTCTAATCCCATATGTATCTCCCTTTCTATTAATCTCTTTCCATTATATTCTAAAATGCGTTAATATAGTGAATATATGGTAAAGTCTTTTTGAATCGGGGCGGATTTTATGGATTCTATATACGAAACCAATTAACATAGGAACCGTATCCAGTCCATTTCGGGCTGGGAGATGTTTATTTTGCCTAAGATACTGGAATAGTGTGAGTTCGCTGATATATTTGAAATTCCGCTGATAAAATCGGGATTTCGCTGATAAATGAATACGTAAGTCTAAATTTTATAGTATAGGCAGGAAACATCCGCACAAAATCAACAATAATCAATAAAAACAGCTGGGATGAAGATGCAAATCCCTTATTCGGACGAAATCTGCTACCTATTTGA
Source organism: Rossellomorea sp. NRS-1567 (assembly GCF_050467885.1). Lineage (NCBI taxonomy): Bacteria > Bacillati > Bacillota > Bacilli > Caryophanales > Bacillaceae > Rossellomorea > Rossellomorea sp. NRS-1567. The sequence goes on from NZ_JBITPL010000032.1 coordinate 38,756, forward strand.
CAAATTCTCTATATGCAATATGAACCTTCGACTAAACTGAGGAATGGAGGACACCACATCATGATTCAAGCGGCCATATTCGATCTGGACGGAACCCTGCTGAACAGAGACGCCTCTGTAAATGAATTCATCACTAGCCAATATGAAAGATTGGATAAATGGCTAAGACATATACCAAAAGAATCGTACATAACCAGATTCATTGAATTAGACCAGCGCGGCTACGTCTGGAAAGATGAAGTGTACAAGCAGCTTATCGAGGAATTCACTATTCCTGAAATAACCTGGGAAGAACTGCTGGAGGATTACATCAGTGAATTCAAGCACAGCTGTGTACCTTTTCCACATTTACATAAAATGTTGGAGGAATTAAGAGAGAAAAATATCAAACTGGGAATGATCACAAATGGCTTTGGCCAGTTTCAAATGGACAACATCCTGGCTCTTGAAATAAAAGCATACTTTGATGAAATTTTAGTTTCAGAATGGGAAGGCTTGAAAAAGCCAGACCCTGAAATCTTCAAGAGAGCATTAGTAAGGTTGAATTTAGAACCTCATGAATGCATCTTTATCGGGGATCACCCTGAGTATGATGTGTATGGTGCTCAGAAAGTCGGGATGAAAGGTATTTGGAAGAAAGACACTCACTTTAATCATGCGGAACAAGCAGATGGGGTGATTGATGATTTGATGGAATTGCCGAAATATATTGATCATCTTAATAGCAATGGAAGGTGAAATAAATGACCATCAACAAACCAATCGTCCATTTAACTCCTTGAGTGATCATCCACTGTGTACAAGTTAGGGAATGAGCAGCAGAATTCGTAATGTTGTCATTAAATTCATAAAAAAAAGATGGGAAAATACGTAGAGTCATTCCTCAAAGTATTTTCCCATCTTTTTGCCTCCAATAAACTTCTAACCGACGTTAACTGTTCGAATTTATACAATTACATACAGCTGTCTAAAATTTCTAGCAAATTACAAAGGTGCAAAATTGATATCAGGGTTTGGTAGGTGCTATATTATTCTGAATAAGGTATGAATTCCAATCATACCTTTAATAGAGTTCAATTCCTACGAAGGGAGAATATATGGATAATAAATGGGAAACAGCACTACCATCTCTATCCCAAGTCACCGTGTCTTCCAATCCCAATAATGAACCTGTCAGGATACATGGTGGGGATGATAGTCTAAGATGCATCGGTGTCGGGACGGATGCAGCGGTCTTTCAATCCATTCATGCTCCAGAGTTTGCGTTCAAATTGTACGCGGAGGATAAGGGATCGAAAATTACTATAGAAGAAAAAGTGTACAATGCCATTGGGAAATCACCTTTTTTCTCAACCTGCTATGCAGCTTACGATAAATTTCTCGTTTTAAGTTACGAAGAGGGACCAACGCTATTCGATTGTCTGCTCCAGGGAATTCATATTCCAGAACAAGTAGTTCAAGATGTGGAGGATGCCAGACAATATGTTCGTGATCAAGGAATGAATCCCCGTGATATTCATTTAAAGAATATTTTACTTCAAAATGGAAGAGCGAAAATTATAGATGTGTCAGAATATGTGCTTCCTGGAAATGATTTCAGATGGGAGCATTTAAAGAAAGCATATGAGGATCACTACCACATCATAGACGGTAAAGCCGTTCCATTTTGGTTACTTGAAACGATTCGGAAATGGTATAACTCCTGGAACAAGCATTTTACTTCCTATGAGGAATTTATGAAAATTGTATTGAAGTTTACTTCATTTAAAAGAGACTAAAAAAGCATTCAGAGCAATAAAAGCTTTGAATGCTTTTTTTTCTAGGTAAAGGTACTTCCAGTTGCCAATACCACCTTGCAAGTAAGTACTTCTCAATACAGTAAATGAGGAATTCTTATATGAGTTTTCGTGCTAATACAATCAATCTCAATTTATATCTTACATTTTTCCCCTTCACTTTCTATAGAAAGAAAAAGAGTAATCAATTGTACATGAAGGATAAATTTGTCATAATTTATTTATACTTCAATTTAAAGCACTTCAAGAAAAAGGAGGGGAAATCATGTGGAATCAAAATAGCGTTTCTAAAGTACTGGGCACACACTACCCCATCATCCAAGCAGGAATGGCTGGTGGAGTCACTAATGCAAATCTGGTATCAGAGGTCTCAAATTCGGGAGGTTTGGGAACCTTGGGAGCAGGATATATGTCAGCAGATAATATGAAACTAGCAATCAAAGAAATAAAAGATCAAACGAATCAGCCTTTTGGGGTGAACCTTTTCATACCTGAAACTCCAATAGTAAATGAAGAACAAATAACCAACGCCAAAAGATTGTTGGAGCCTTTTAATAAAGAATTAAACCTAACGGACAACAGCTCGTTTTCAGAGCTCCAAACCGATTTTGAAAAGCAGCTAGAAGTCATCTTCAATGAAAAGATATCCATCTGCAGCTTTACGTTCGGAGCCCCATCTAAAGAACTTGTGAAAGAGTTAAAAAAGGAAGGAACCATCGTGATCGGTACCGCGACGACCGTTGAAGAGGCAGTTATCAATGAAGAGAGCGGAGTAGACATCGTTGTCGCCCAAGGAAGTGAAGCTGGTGGGCATCGAGGCACGTTTCTTGACTCATTTAAACACTCAATGATCGGAACCTTTGCTCTCGTTCCACAAGTGGTGGATGCGGTGAGCATACCTGTGATTGCTGCAGGAGGGATAATGGATGGAAGAGGCGTCATTGCAGCACTTGCTTTAGGGGCAAAAGGAGTCCAAATGGGAACTGCTTTTCTTACATGTAAAGAGAGTGGGGCTGGGGCTTCTCATAAAAGGGCTGTCTTAGAATCATCAGAAATTCATACGGTCATCACAGCTGCCTTTAGCGGGAAACCTGCCCGAGGAATTGAAAACAGATTTACAAGGGAAATGCAGGAATTCGAGAGCCAATTACCGCCGTACCCCATACAACATGCGTTAACGAAAAGGCTGAGAAAAGAAGCGGGTAAACAGGGAATTCCAGAATTCTTGTCCTTGTGGTCTGGACAAAGCCCGAGACTCAGCAGGGATATATCTACTAAAGACCTCCTTATATCCATCGTATCTGAAGTTGAAGAAACGATAGGAAGGTTGAATGAATAACCAATTCACTCGTTCCATTCATAGTCCCAATCTCACAAATCCTATTTTCCAAATATTAAACCTTGTAATCATTTCTAGCAAAGGTATAATTTTGATATAAGGAAAGCGTTTTTTTATTTATCTTAAATTTTCTAAATAGTTAAAATCCATTCGCTATGTTGCTTTTTTTTAGGAGGTTCTAATGAGAGAAATATTACCTGGATCTGTACTGTCTCATATTCAGTATGGTTATCAAAAAGTTCCTAAGAAGGTCAAAAGTCAATGTCCAAGCTGCTCAAAGACAAGTGAATTTGTTTTGAAAGCCAATTTTTATCAAGTAAATAAAACAGGACTGTTTGCAGAAGCAAATTGTTCAGAGTGTAAGAAATCTGCTCTCTTTGTTATTATGCTAAATGATGATTCGGTCAATCGACGTGAGGAAGCGGGCCTGTATATTTATGATCCCCTGGCAACGAACGGACCGTTGGATCAGATTCAAGGGAATAAACGGATTCCACAGGACCTCGTCCGATCATTTCGATCCGCATTAAATGTCAGCCAGTCGAAGGATAACTCTGCTACAGCCGTTATGTCTAAGCGCGTACTGGAGAGTGTGCTGAAGAATTTTAATGGAGACAAAGTAAATGGGCAATCGTTATCGGAACAGTTCGACCAATTACCCGAAAATGTCGATCTTTCAAAGCCAATCCAGGCGCTGAGCCACCTTGTTCATCCCAACTCCCCATTCTATGAAATGCTGGAATTGGAAAGGGAAATTGACGATGAAACAGCGGCATTACTTATGGAATTATTAGAAGGCCTCATTGAATACTTATTCGTTCTTCCAGAAAAAATCGAAACGCTACAAGAGAAAATCGAAAAGAAATATTAGTAGAAGTAGAGTGCCGTTTCTAGCACTCTACTTTTTTATAGTGGTTTTAACTTAAGGGAATACAGTGCCTGATTCACGTCATCCATGTCATAGATTTTCTTCTCTAAACAAAACTGAATCACGAGATCGAATCGGTCGCTGTCTGAAAGGGAGAAACCGGCGGCACTCAACATATCACCGGTTTCTTCCTCCGATAGTTCAAGAGAGAGACACAGGGCTACTACTGTCCGTTTACTCGGCTTGTAATCAGGGATGGATCTGATTTTCGAAAAGTGCTTGCGGTCGAGTCCTGCTTTTTTGTAGATGGAAGCATCTGTCTGACCCTTGCCATCGATGTGCTGAAATAACCTCTCTGAAAAAGACGCTGATTGATGCAGCTCAATAAAATCTTGCAGCTCACTGGAATAAATCTTATCACTTAAGAAGGGTTCTTCTTTTTGTATATCATATATCCGTATTTCTCTATTTGTTTCCACGAAATCACGAAGTTCCTGCAAGATCTTTTCACTAAGCATTGTTTCACCTCCAAAATGTCGCTTACTAGGCGACCCATTCCTTACTCTTCGTGGTTATGATTATATCAGAAACCACGAAGAGAGGATGGAAAAAAATGAATACTGACTTAACCGAAATTATATTCCTGTTAGACAGAAGTGGATCAATGGGTGGACTTGAAGATGAAACGATTGGAGGTTATAACTCTTTTATTGAAAAGCAGAGTCAATTACCGGGTCAAACCCTCGTTACTACCGTTCTTTTTGATGATAAGGTCGAGCAATTATGGAGTGGGATGGAGGCTAATAAAGTAAGGCTCACACAAGAGGAATATTATGTACGCGGTTGCACTGCTCTGATGGATGCTGTCGGAAAAACGATTCTCAAAGTAGGTCATCGCTTATCTGGTCTTGAGGAATTGGAACGACCAGGTAAAGTCATCTTCGTTATCACAACCGATGGTATGGAAAATGCAAGCGTTGAGTTCTCGGCCAGTAATGTGAAGGACCTTATCAGTCATCAGCAGGATAGATACAATTGGGAGTTCACTTTCCTGGGAGCGAATATCAATGCTGCTGAAGAAGCATTGAATATCGGCATCGATATGGGGAATGCTTATCAATTTGAGGCTTCTTCTGAAGGGGTCGAAAAGATGTATGATGTGGTGAGTGAGGCTGTGTTTGATAAAAGAAGTAGATAGTAATATCGATTTTGGGATCTCATCTATAGGATGGGATTCTTTTCATTATAAAGAATACCTGTCGTGCTTTATAATGAATTCGCCGTTATATTTAAAATATCGCCGTTAAAATAGAAATATCGCCGTTAAATCAGACCAATAGAAATCAACAGACCAAAATTCCCACCTTAACCCATTCAACACATATAAAAATCACCTCAAAAACCAAGATCTTTATCGATTCTAAACAGAATTTATTTAAATTTTGCCAAAACTAGTTTATCATAATGAGGTAGATTCAATTTAATCAAATTGGAAGTCAACGGAATTAAAGGAAGGTACACTATGTCGACAGAAAACGAAAAGAATATTACCAGAATACATATGGATGGGAAGGAATACATTCTCATCGGAACTGCTCACGTGTCGCGTCAGAGTGCAGAGCAGGTAAAAGAAGTGGTCGAAGCCGAACAGCCGGACACGGTTTGTGTCGAGCTGGATGAACCAAGGTATCAATCAATCGTCGAGGGTGATAAATGGAAAGATACGGACATCTTTCAAGTAATTAAAGACAAAAAAGCTACATTGCTTCTTATGAATCTGGCCATTGGATCATTCCAACGGCGTATGGCCAAGCAATTCGGCATCAAACCAGGGCAGGAAATGATACAAGGAATTGAATCGGCTAAAGAAGTTGGCGCTGAACTCGTCCTGGCTGACCGGAATATCCAAATCACGTTTTCCCGTATTTGGAATAGTGTGGGGTTCAGTGGCAAAGCGAAACTTATGACCCAAATCATATACAGCATCTTCAGTACCGATACCATTACAGAAGAAGAGCTCGAGAAAATCAAATCTCAAGATATGCTGGATTCGATGCTTAATGAATTTACCCAAGTGTTTCCTAAATTGAAAATACCATTAATCGATGAACGGGATCAATACCTTGCCCAGAAAATCAAAGATGCCCCGGGAGAGAAAATTGTAGCAGTGTTAGGCGCTGCTCATGTACCCGGTATAACGAAAGAAATCTATAATGAACATAATCTGGACAAGCTGAACGAACGTCCTGCTAAATCAAAATGGCCAAAGATTATCGGCTGGGCCATTCCCGTCATGATTCTTGCCGTGATTGCCTATACCTTCATCTCTAATCCGGATGCCGGGATACAACAGGGAATTAGTTGGATACTATGGAACGGAGGATTCTCTGCACTGGGCGTAGCCATTGGATTAGGACATCCATTAGCAATATTGACAGCATTTGTGGCAGCACCATTCACATCGTTAAATCCACTTCTGGCAGCAGGGTGGTTTGCCGGATTCGTGCAAGCATATTTCCGCAGACCAAATGTCGGCGACTTTGATTCACTATCTGAAGACGTTCTGAGTGTAAAAGGATTCTGGAGAAACAAAGTAACGCGAATCCTCCTCATTGTCATGCTTGCTAACTTAGGAAGTACACTTGGTACTGTAATTGGTGGGGCAGATGTTGTGCGACTGTTTCTAGAAAATTTAAAGTAAAGTGAAATAAGTTATCCTTTTGGGGGTAGCTTATTTTTTATTAAAAGATTTTGGAATATTATGTTAAAATGAATAGAATAATGATATTTTGGAGGGATCCTTAAAATGAACCACCTTATAAAAAGATATGCCCACTGGTTACTTCTCCTTCTTGTAGGATCTAGTTTTGTTATGGGATTCTCTCTCTTCACACATTCCGTTCAGGGAATAATCGCTGGTGTTTTTGGGATTATTGGTTTTAGTGGTGTGGCTTTTCTTGCTTTTCATATTGAGAGACAGAGGGGGAAAGAGACTAAATAATACATACAGTGTGGAATTATTAAGTTCAGGAGGCATTATAATGTATCCAGAATCACTATCAAACTTGATATCTATTAACAATGATGTTTTGTGGGGAATCATTTTAGCAATGGGACATTTAATCTCCACTACTCTGGCATTAGCCATATTTTCATCAATCGTGCTTCAAAATAAAAAGAACGGATTATTATTCCTTATTCTCTTAATTGTCATGGGTGTGCTGACCCTCTATCGAGTAATGACTTATTCTATAACATTAGGATTAATCATTGGTTTCATGTATATCATGTTATGTTTTGTTACCTTTTTCTCTTTGAAAAAGAAAATGACCAGGGAAAATCAATTATGACTTGGATTTAAACCGGGAGTAAATAACTCGTTACATATGGGAGATAGAATGATAGAAAGGAGTGTATATATGATATACGTTATCAGACACGGTCAAACTGACTTGAACAAGGAAGGCAGATTACAAGGAAGAAAGGGACTCCCCTTAAATAAAGAAGGTTTCAGACAAGCTGAATACTTAAAGGACAAACTGTCCCAGATTCCTTTTGATTATGTCTATTCCTCTCCACAAGAAAGGGCGGTTCAGACGGCTGAAATTGCCACTGGAAGGAAAGCCCTCATAGATCCAAGATTGGATGTTTATGATTTAGGTGAAGCGGACGGGCTGCTGAAAAGCGAGGTGAAAATGGCTGGGGTTCTCCCTAATGCAAGAATTTATAAAGGACTTGAAGAAACAGATTGTTTCATAGAAAGAATTTTTTCATTTATGACTGAACTGAAAAAAGAGCATGGAAATAATGAGAAGAATATTCTGATTTCAGGTCACCGTTGTACGACTGGGGCTATCGGCTCATATTTCACAGTAGGGTCCAAGGATGAAAATATCCTGAAGCACTCTTCTAATAATGGCGATTATAGATTATTTTCTTTCTGAACTATAGACAAACTGATTAGGGGAAAAGATGATTGAAAGAGAATTTGTTCCTCGTTGGGGGACAGGAATTCTATTCTGGATCAACGCAGTCCAGAAAATACGCTAATTATAAATGCTCGATATACGTTTTCAAAAAAGATCAATGGGTAAATAGTAAGTAGCCTTTACCCGCAACCTTGTGAGGAGAGAATAATAGGAGCTGTGACGATCGTTGCTCAATATACATGACAAATATTCCATTGTTTTGTATCAAACACATATGGCAAAAAATCAAGCTTCTCGTAAATCTCAGAAAATTACGATCCAAATGCTTTCTCAGTATACAGGTTACTCTGAGGAGATCATTCTCGAAGCACTTGAGTTTGGAAAATTAGCACCTGATTTATCTATTAGATAATCACCTACGTGTAAAGGTCTAAGAAAATTATTTTCTCCTCCAAGGTTGACCATTAGGAAGCTGTAATGTAGTTGATTCATTTTTTTACATAATTAATTTTTTAAGAATATATTGAAAAAACAAGTCTATATTTATTATAATAACAGAAAGGATTTATAGAGGAGGATCTAATGGACACCCACAGGAGTAAAAGGATATCCAAGTTATACCGAAAGTTGATTACTTCTGATGCAACACAAGCTTTCCTTATTTATAAAGGCCTAGATGAGACAACGAAAGCAGAATTACTCGATTTAGTGGCAGAGATGGGCTCTCAGCACTCAGAAAAACTTTTGAATAAAATAAGCTAACATACATTAACCGAGTTTAAGACCTGGAGAGGTGATTTCTCCAGGTCTTTTCCTATGGAAGGTTCATTATCATAAAAACGAATAGCTGTTGGAACCAATAAAATATGAACCTGGGTCATTTATCCTTCATCAAACGCTCTATCCTAAGGATATAAAACATCTACATTAACAAAAGGTGCGGTGTGATTTCGATTATGAAATCCATCGCATTTTTAGTTTTTCATTAAATTTGATGATTCTAATGAACTATTTCTTGATTAAAAAGGTGGAAAATCCTTTTGGAGGAATCTAAAAATAGTCCTATTTTCCTTATTTTATGGAAATAGGAATAAATTCCTTTTTATTCAAAAAATTGTTGTAATTAGGCGGATTAATATTTATAATATTAAGAAAATTTAATAAATATTTCCTAGGAAAGGGGGTTACTATATGAATGTATATATGTCGGTGGATATGGAAGGAATTACAGGCTTAGTTGATCATACACACGTAGATTCGATCAAGCATAATTATGAGCGTGGGAGGGTCTTGATGACGGAGGAAGCGAATGCGGTAATATCTGCTGCCTTTGAGTCAGGTTGCGCCGAAGTACTGGTAAATGATAGTCATTCACAAATGAATAATCTATTAATTGAAAAGCTGCATCCAGAAACAAAGTTGATATCCGGTGGAGTGAAACCATATTCGATGGTTCAAGGACTGGATGCCACGTTTGATGGGGCTTTTTTTGTGGGTTATCACGCACGGGCTTCGACGAAAGGGGTGATGTCCCATTCGATGATTTTCGGCGTTCGCAACATGTATATCAATGATGTTGCCGTAGGTGAGCTGGGCTTTAATGCGTATGTTGCAGGATTTTACGGGGTTCCAGTGTTGATGGTTGCAGGAGATGACCAGGCAGCACTTGAGGCAGAAGCATTGATCCCTAATGTTACGACAGCCGTCGTGAAGGAAACGATTTCCCGTTCTGTGGCAAAAAGCCTGACACCTCAGAAATCAGCTCAATTATTAAAGGAGAAAACCGAAGAAGCGATACATAATAAAGAAATCGTAAAACCTCTCACTCCACCTGACCATCCGACATTGCGAATCGAATTTGCGAATTATGGACAAGCGGAGTGGGCAAGTCTTATGCCAGGAACAGAAGTGGAGGCAGGCACCACCACTGTACGATTTGAGGCAAAAGATATCCTGGAAGCCTATAGAGCCATGCTTGTGATGACTGAACTGGCGATGCGAACAACATTCTGTTAGAAAGTGTGAGATCAATGGGTACATATTTGTTGAAACGGCTACTGGCCATGGTGATTACGTTATGGCTGATTGTGACATTAACATTTTTCTTAATGCATGCCATACCAGGGTCACCGTTTAATGAAGAGCGAAATACAAGTGAGATAGTACAGCAAAATTTAGAAGCTCATTATCATTTGAATGAGCCGTTGATGGTTCAATATCTTCTCTATTTAAAGTCCCTGGTTTCATTAGACTTTGGTCCATCTATTACACAACCATCACAAACCGTAAATGACTTATTGGGAAGGGGATTTCCAATTTCCTTTGAATTAGGAATGATTACTCTCGTGATTGCAGTATTGTCTGGCATTATTTTAGGGATATTGGCTGCTCTCAGACATAACCGAATCATAGATTACATGGCAATGACCTTCGCCGTACTCGGTATTTCGATTCCAAACTTTGTGATGGCGACATTACTTATTCAGGAATTGGCTGTAAACAGGGGAATCTTTCCTGTAGCCACATGGACGAGCTGGCACCACATGGTTCTTCCGACCTTGGCATTAGCGACAGGGCCAATGGCCATCATTGCCCGTCTGACTCGTTCGAGTATGTTGGAGGTGTTAACCCAGGATTATATTCGAACAGCCCGTGCCAAAGGGTTGTCACCAATCAAGATTGTGTTTAAACATGCCCTGCGAAATGCCTTACTTCCGGTTGTAACTGTACTGGGTACTCTAGCAGCAGGAATATTAACAGGAACATTCGTTATTGAACAAATCTTTGCGATTCCGGGAATGGGAAAGTATTTCGTGGAAAGCATCAATCAGCGTGATTATCCCGTCATAATGGGGACGACTGTATTTTACAGTGCATTTCTCATACTTATGCTGTTTTTAGTAGATTTAGCTTATGGTTTCCTGGATCCCCGTATTAAGTTACATAAGAAGGAGGCGAAATAATGGGAGTTCCAAAACACCAAGAGCCAAATGTGACTCCAGACGTACTGGATGAGTGGTTTACACCCAAGAAGAGGAATAAAGATGATGCCGAAGCGGTGGTCCGTCCGAGTCTTTCTTATTGGCAGGATGCGTGGAAGCGTCTTGTGAAAAATAAGCTGGCAATGCTTGGCTTTGTTTTTTTAATCGGATTAATTGTGATGGCAGTCATTGGCCCCATCATTTCTCCCCATGACGTAACGAAGCAAACACTTTCGAACCAAAACCTGCCGCCTTCCGGTGATCACTGGTTTGGTACCGACGATATGGGACGAGATGTATTTACCCGTACGTGGTACGGTGCACGCATATCCTTGTTTGTTGGCTTTATGGCAGCACTCATTGATTTTGTTATTGGAATTGTATATGGAGGCGTAGCAGGTTATAAGGGTGGTAAAACCGATAACGTTATGATGCGTATTGTTGAAATTCTATACGGATTACCTTACCTATTAGTTGTGATTTTATTAATGGTAGTGATGGGGCCGGGCCTACTCACTATTATCGTTGCCTTAACCGTGACGGGCTGGATCGGTATGGCCAGAATTGTAAGGGGACAAGTGCTCCAAATTAAAAACTATGAGTTCATTCTTGCTTCTAAAACGTTTGGTACGAAAACAGCCCGTATCATACGGAAGAATCTCCTGCCTAATACGATGGGACCGATTATCGTACAGATGACACTGACCGTACCAAGCGCTATTTTTGCGGAAGCATTCCTAAGCTTCCTTGGATTGGGCATTCAAGCTCCGTATGCGAGTTGGGGAGTCATGGCTAATGACGGCTTATCTACGATTCTATCAGGATATTGGTGGCGATTATTCTTCCCGGCTTTATTTATTTCACTAACTATGTTCTCATTCAACGTTTTAGGTGACGGACTACAGGATGCACTTGATCCGAAGCTAAGGAGGTAATCATCATGAATCAAGTATTATCTGTACAAGATCTACATGTACATTTCTCGACATATGGGGGTGAAGTCAAAGCGGTACGGGGAGTGAGCTTTGATTTACATAAGGGGGAAACGCTTGCCATTGTCGGCGAATCTGGATGCGGAAAGAGTGTAACGTCTCAAAGCATTATGAGATTAATTACGAGTCCTCCTGGGAAGGTGACGAACGGCAGGATACTATTTAAAGGAAAAGACCTTTTAAATGTAACCGAACCCCAAATGCGAAAGATTCGAGGGGCCGATATCTCGATGATCTTTCAGGATCCCATGACAGCTCTGAATCCGACCCTGACAATCGGGGAGCAAATAATAGAAGGAATTCTGCAGCATAACGATGTTTCCAAGAAACAGGCCAGACAAAAAGCGATTGAGATGCTGACACTTGTCAGTATTTCAAACCCTGAAGAACGATTAAAGCAATATCCCCATCAATTTAGTGGGGGAATGAGGCAGCGGATTGTTATTGCCATGTCACTCGTATGCGAACCAGACGTTATAATCGCCGATGAGCCAACAACAGCTCTCGATGTAACCATTCAAGCGCAAATTTTGGAATTATTTAAAGAAATACAGCAAAAAACCGGGGTCTCGATTATTTTGATTACCCATGATTTGGGTGTAGTAGCTCAAGTTGCTGATCGCATTGCCGTCATGTATGCCGGTAAAATTGTAGAGGAAGGAAACAGAAGAGAGATTTTCTATCACCCTCAACATCCGTATACTCAAGGGTTACTAAAATCCGTTCCAAGACTTGATCTTGATGGGGAAGATCTGATTCCGATACCCGGTTCACCGCCTGATTTATTTTCACCACCCGTAGGATGTCCTTTCGTTCCCCGGTGTGAAAAGGCGATGGAAGTGTGCGACCGTGTATACCCAGCGAAAACACAACTATCAAACGATCACCACGTTGACTGCTGGCTTCAGGATAAACGTGCCAAAACGATGCTTTCATCGATTAGCTTAACCTTCCGTTAAGTTAATTGTTTGATAGATAAATAGAATAAGAGGGGGAAGAATATGAAGAAGCTATTATCAGTTCTTTTAGTGGGAATGCTCTTGTTTGTGTTGGCGGCATGTACAGCTACAAAGGATGCAGGCAGTGAATCAGGCAGTGGAGACAGTAAGAAAGAAAATGCAGGAAAGGTTCTTCACTTGAATAATGGTGCTGAACCAACGTCTTTTGATCCTCCTATTGGATTCGACTCCTATTCCTGGACAGCATTAAACAATTTAATGGAAGGGATGACGCGTTTAAACGCCAATCATGAACCCGAAGCGGCAATGGCAGAAAAATGGGACGTGTCTGAAGACGGAAAGGTATACACATTCGACATTCGTGACAATGCCAAATGGTCTAATGGTGATGATGTAACCGCTGGAGACTTCGTTTTTGCTTGGAAACGTCTGTTGAATCCGGAAACAGGATCACCGGCTGCCTTCTTAGGTTATTTCATTGAAGGTGGAGAGGCCTTCAATACAGGTAAAGGGTCCGCTGATGAAGTGAAGGTAGCGGCGAAGGACGAGAAAACATTTGAGGTCACTCTAACTAGTCCACAAGCGTATTTCTTAAGCGTCATTGCGAATCCAGCGTTCTTCCCAATCAATGAGAAAGTTGCTACTGAAAACCCTGAGTGGTTTGCAGAAGCTGATACATTCGTAGCAAATGGACCGTTTAAGCTGACTGAATGGGAGCATGACAGCCACTTTGTTATGGAGAAGAATGATCAATATTGGGATAAAGATTCAGTGAAATTGGATAAAGTTCACTGGGCAATGGTGAACGATACAAACACCGATTATCAATTATTCAAAACAGGTGAGTTGGATACAGCCGATGTTCCGGCTGATTTAAGTAAACAGTTATTCGAAGAAGGTAAAGTCAATGTAGAGGATCAAGCAGGAACCTACTTCTACCGTTTCAATATAGAAAAAGAGCCTTTCCAAAACCAAAACATCCGTAAAGCATTTGCCATGGCGGTAGATCAACAGCAAATGGTCGACTACGTGACAAAGAACAAAGAAAAAGCAGCATACGGCTTCGTATCAAAAGGCTTTAAAGATCCTTCAGGAAAAGACTTCCGGGAAGCAAATGGAGATTTAGTGAATACAGATATCGAAGAAGCGAAAGCCCTTCTGAAAAAAGGAATGGAAGAAGAAGGATACGATAAACTACCTGAAGTAACCTTAACGTACAGCACTAGTGATACACACCAGAAAATCGCTGAAGCCCTTCAACAAATGTTCAAGGAAAATTTAGAGGTAGACGTTAAATTGGCCAATATGGAATGGAACGTATTCCAGGACGAACAAAAAGCATTGAAGTTCCAATTATCACGAAGCTCATTCCTGGCAGACTACGCAGACCCGATCAACTTCCTGGAGAACTTCCAAACAGGGCATTCCATGAACCGAACAGGTTGGAGCAACGAAAAGTTTGACAGCTTAATCAAACAAGCCATGAATGAAGCAGATGAAGCGAAACGCTTCGAATTAATGTATGAAGCAGAGAAAATCTTAATGGATGAAATGCCGATCATTCCAATCCACTTCTACAACCACGTGTATTTACAAAATGAAGGTGTATCCGGCATCGTTCGCCATCCAGTTGGATATATGGAATTAAAATGGGCAGACAAGAAATAGGTGCTTAAACTAAGAGTGAGTGGAGAAGACGCAAGGCTGTTTTAAGCCTTGCGTTTGCTCCCTCTTTTTCTACGAAAGGGGTAGACAGCGTGTGGTGATAAAACCGTTAAGACTCAAAAAAGGGGATACAATAGGAGTCATTGCTCCTGCAAGCCCTCCGAAATCTGAACCATTAAAAAAAGCCTTAACCTTTCTTGAAGAATTAGGTTTGGACATAAAACTGGGGAAATCTGTCCATAAGAAATATGGGTACCTGGCAGGTTATGATCAAGAACGGATAGAAGATATCCATATGATGTTCAGAGACCGTGACGTTAAAGCCATCATTTGTGCTTGCGGCGGTTTCGGTACAGGACGGATCGTATCCCGATTGGATTACAACTTAATAGGGGAAAACCCGAAAATCTTTTGGGGATATAGTGATATCACTTTTTTACATACAGCTATTCATCAACAAACAGGACTCGTTACGTTTCATGGTCCTATGTTAAGTTCAGATATTGGTCTTTCGGATGTACATGCATTAACGAAGAATTCCTTCGAACAGTTGTTTCGTTCGGAAGACATAGAATATACAAACAAACTTTCCATGTTGGAAACGGTTGTAGAAGGCGCAGCAAGTGGACCTGTAATAGGTGGAAACCTTACCTTATTGGTTAGCACATTAGGGACTCCTTTTGAAGTGGATACAAAAGGTAAAATCCTACTTATCGAGGATATCGATGAAGAACCTTATAAAGTGGACCGAATGATGAATCAGCTGAAAATGGCGGGGAAATTCCATGACGCATCCGGAATCATCATCGGGGATTTCAAAAACTGTGTGCCGGAAAAACGCGAAGAATCCCTGACTCTCGATGAGGTGCTCAAAGAACATATTTTAGATGCAGGCAAACCTGCATTAAAAGGATTGCATATCGGTCATTCTTCCCCAAGTATCGCCATACCATTAGGAAGTATGGGACGAATGAATACGTATAACCAAAGATTCATCGTAGAAACTGGCATAAGAGAGGATGAGAATAAGTGAAGATCCATCAACTGGAAACATTCCGAACAGCTGTTCCGTTGCATACACCTTTTAAAACGGCGTTACGCACCGTTGAAGTGGCAGAAGGCATCGTTGTGAAATTAACGTGTGATGACGGGACTGTTGGATGGGGAGAAGCTCCCCCGACAGTCGTGATTACAGGGGACAGCCTATCAAGCATTGAATGGGCCATACAACAAGTGATCAAGCCGGCCATCATAGGGAAGAGTCTCTTAAATTATGAACAGCTTTTTCAACAATTACATTCTCTACTTGTCCGTAATTCAAGCGCAAAGGCTGCTGTAGATATGGCCTTATATGATTGCCTTTCTCAGTATAGCAATCTTCCACTCTATCAATTTCTTGGCGGGTACCGTCATGAGCTGGAGACCGATTATACTGTGAGCGTTAATAGCCCAAAGGAAATGGGTGAGGATGCAGAAGCCTATGTGAAGCAAGGCTTTAACGTACTGAAGGTCAAAGTGGGGAAAGATGATATCGAGACGGATATTAAAAGAATTTATGAGATACGCCAACGAATCGGGTACGATATCAAAATTCGACTGGATGCTAATCAAGGCTGGGAATCGAAAGCGGCTGTCAAAGCGATTCGTAAACTGGAAGACCTTGATCTTAATATTGAATTAGTCGAGCAGCCAGTACCCGCTCATGACATTGAAGGGCTGAAGAGAGTCACTGATGGAGTGGATACACTGATTATGGCAGATGAGAGTGTTTTTACACCATATCAAGCATTTGAGGTGTTAAAAACCCGCAGCGCAGACCTGATCAATATTAAACTCATGAAAGCCGGGGGCATTTATTACGCTCAGAAAATTAACGACCTCGCGGAGGTTTGTGGTGTCGAATGTATGGTAGGGAGCATGATTGAAACCCGCCTCGGGATTACGTCCGCAGCTCATTTTGCAGCAAGCAAGAAGAATGTCACCCGATTTGATTTCGACGCCCCTCTTATGTTGGCAAAAGATATAGTAGTGGGAGGCATTGAATATAACGGTCGAAAGATCACGATGCCCACCCAATCTGGATTAGGGATAGAGAGAGTACTAGTTTAAATAACTACGAGGGGGAATTAATATGATGACAAAAGCGCTAATAGCAGTACCCGTATCAACCGTTTGGACATCCAAGGATTCAGCCCGTGATTTGGATTCACCTGCCGTTTCCAATCCCGTGCAAATCAACGAATGGTTAGATTCTTTGACACATGAAACCCGGTTGGCTCTTTGCGATGAAAACCGCATACAATCACAAGCTTTATTCGGCCAGGAAGTATTGGTGATGGAAGAGGAGGACGGTTGGTCTCATGTGATCATTCCGGACCAGGCTACATCGAAAGACAATCAAGGATACCCTGGTTGGGTCCCCAGCGCTCAACTTTCACTCGGGGAGTTAACTCAAACGGATACATATGCCATAGTCATTAGCAAATTTACGAATTTAATTAATGAAGGGGATGAGGTGGAATTGGCACTCAGTTTCCAAACGATTTTACCCGTTGTGAAAGAGCATGATCATGTTATCGAAGTTGTGACTCCGTTAGGTACACGCTTCTTAAAACAGAAAGATGTGATCATCTCAACCACAAAGGTTAACGATCAAAAGGGTAGTGGCCAAGACATCGTCAATTCCGGAAAAACATTTCTTGATCTTCCTTATTTATGGGGAGGGATGACGAGCTATGGGTTTGATTGCTCAGGCTTCAGCTATACCATGTGCAAGGCAAATGGTTATCTGATTCCCCGAGATGCAAATGACCAGGCAAAAGCTGGAAAAGAAGTAGCACTGGATCAATTAGAGCCTGGTGATCTTTTATTTTTTGCATATGAAGAAGGGAAGGGGAGCATTCATCACGTTGGGATCTATCATGGTGACGGAAAGATGATCCACTCTCCCAATACTGGGAAAACCATTGAAATTCTTTCCCTGAAAGGTACCTACTACGAGAAAGAGCTATGTATGGCAAGACGTTACTGGGAGGAAGCGGAGGAATCACCATGACGAATCACAAACTACTAGAAGTAAAGGAATTAAAAAAATATTTTCAGCTTGAAAAAGGTAAAATCTTAAAGGCAGTGGATCGTATTTCATTTGATATCTATAAAGGTGAGACATTCGGTCTAGTAGGGGAATCGGGTTGTGGGAAGTCGACTACAGGCCGCACCATTATCGGTTTGTATGACAGCACAGATGGGGAAGTCCTGTATGACGGGAAGAATGTTCATACACTCTCTGAAAAAGAAAAGCTATCCTTTTATAGAAGTATGCAGATGATTTTCCAGGATCCGTACGCTTCTCTTAATCCCCGTTCAACGGTACGTGAAATTATTGCAGAACCGATGGAGGCACACAATTTATACCGGGATAAAAAAGAGCAGATGGAACGTATTTATCAGCTGCTGGAAGATGTCGGACTGAATAGGGATCATGCTAATCGTTATCCCCACGAATTCAGTGGCGGACAGCGTCAGCGTATTGGCATAGCACGAGCTCTTGCCCTTAATCCGGATTTCATAATCGCCGATGAACCTATTTCTGCTCTGGATGTTTCCGTTCAAGCTCAAATCGTAAACCTATTGAAAAAGCTTCAAAAAGAAAAGGGTTTGACCTTTTTATTCATTGCTCATGATCTTTCCATGGTCAAGCATATCAGTAACCGCATCGGAGTGATGTATCTGGGACACATGGTTGAATTAACCGAGAGTAAGGAGCTTTATAAAAAACCTCTTCACCCTTATACCCAATCCTTACTTTCAGCTATCCCCATCCCTGATCCCGATGTAGAGGATGAGCGTGAACGTATGATCATTCAAGGGGAAATCCCCAGCCCGATCAATCCACCAAGTGGCTGTGTATTCAGAACACGTTGTCCTGTAGCCATGGAAGCGTGCGCCAGCCTTAAACCTAAATGGAAGGAAGTAGAAGAACAGCACTTTGTTGCTTGTCACTTGTACGACAATGAAATCACCAAGGATCATGACGAAGTAGCGGTCACAAAGTAAAGGATGAATAGTGGATGAATGAAAAATTATTAGAGGGAAAAATTCTGGAAGCTATTGATAAATGTATGGGCAGGGTCAGTGTAGCCATTGACCTGCCATCACGCTCCATCCAAATCAATAATGACACTCCTTTTTCAGCCGCAAGTTTAATCAAGGTTCCGATCTTACTTGAAGGCTTTCGTCAGGCAGAGGAGGGGGAAATCTGCTTAAATGAAACGGTAATGGTCCCTATAGAGGATAGAGTGGGAGGGGCAGGCGTGTTGTCAACACTCTCCGAAAATATGTCGTTGACGGTAAAAGACCTCCTCACACTCATGATCATTGTGTCGGATAACACGGCGACGAATCTCATGATCGACCGTATAGGGGCAGAAGCAATCAATAACCTTTGTAATTCTTTAGAATTAAAACACACTAAGCTTAATCGGAAAATGATGGATTTTCAATCAATGGAACAAGGGTATGACAATTTGACTTCTGCTTCTGATATCATCACCTGCTTGCGGATACTGGACCAGAGCCCACTATTCAGTGAGCAGAGCCGTGAAAGGATGCTATCAATTTTGCATCAGCAGCAATTTGATACCAAGCTACCGGCAAGAATGGACAGGGAAAGAGTCTTTATAGCAAACAAAACAGGGGAATTACCTGGGGTTGAACATGATTGTGCCATTGTTCGGTATGAAGAAAAAACTGCCTACATAGCTGTATTAATTGACGGTCTTGGGGAAAACGAAACTGCGCGAAACACCATCGCGGAAATCGGTAAGCTTCTATATGATTACTTATCTAAACCTGATTTGTAAAATAAGCGGCTTAGCCTGATTTGAATTTCCGCTATACCTCAAAAACCTTTACCATAAGAAAAGCATCCTAAAACTTCTGGATGCTTTTTGACTTTTGCAAATGTATAAGTGCTGTATGAAGACTGGCGAACATCGGAATATGCTTAATTACGATGCCCAGGTTGACCATGGTTTGAGCGATTTGTGGCCTAATGCCTGTTAGGATTGCTTGAATTCCAGCTAATTTAAGCGCAGCTACAACTTTGATGAGTTGATCGGCTACCATTGTATCCACAACCGACACTCCGGACAAATCAATAATCAGATAATGCAGCTCCAATGAAGCTCCCTCTGATAGTGCCCTTTCCATTAAATCCTTCGCACGTCCTGAATTTATATCTCCTATAAGAGGAAGAATGGCAATCGTCTTTGTCACTTTCACAATCGGTATAGAAAGCTCAGAGCTGACCGTTCCTGCAAGGGAATGAGAATAAGAAACCGTAAGGCGATAAATGGCTCGATCCACACCAGAATGAAAAAGAGAAAGAATTTCATAAAACGTTTCTAAGGACAGTTCATTCTCTATTGCATTATTTTTAATTATTTTTCCAATTTCATGCCGAAAGTAATGAAGATCTTCCAGCGCTACTTCAAGTGAAACTTCCAACTGCTTAAATAAAGTAACAGAAGAACATGCCCATCCTTCAATAGATTGTTGAATATCATGAGAACTCAGGGACTGGGCTAAAAGCTCAATCATTTCTCCTCTCCATTTTCGCAGGGGTACATTTACAATATTTAGGTAAGGAGTATTTTCGTTCGTTCTTTCTTGAATCAATTTCACTTTAGAATCTATTATGGTGTGAATGAATTCAAGATACTTGTTTTCGTCATGAATTGCCTTCATCGACATCTGATAACCTCCTACTGGATCAAAACTGCGAGTTTCACAATTATGTAAATATATTTGGAAAAAGGATAGAGGAAACACTGGATATTATGTTATGCTTTTTATAAGGAGTACATAAGCAATGATACTAAATGAGGACGTATAGAGTCTCACGAAGAGATCACTCTACAATAAGAAGATTCACAACATGATGAAGATTAAAGAGTAGGTCATTTAAATACTTTCCTACCATTCTATTATATCGAATAATACCATTTGGGAATGTTTCTGTTTAGCCACCCTCTAATAGAGTTTATACATTGCTTTTCTGCCATTAAGGTTCAGAAAGGGGTACTTAGGATTGAATAAAAGAACTTGGCTTATTAAGTTGAGAAAAATGAAAAAGATGACCCAACAGGAAGTTGCTTCGAAAGCTTTCATTGAAAGGTCCTACTATGCCCAAATCGAGAATGGCATCCGCAAGCCGAGCAGTGAGGTCACTGTCAAGCTGGGTGAAGTATTGGACTTCCACGCATCCAGCTTTAATCTCGAGGAAAATCCATTCTCGATTGCTTTAAAGAATGCACCTGTCGTGCTCGCACATTGTGATACTCAATTACGCTATACCTGGATCTTTAATACTCCTGATCTTATTCCAGACGATCATATTGGAAAAACCGACATAGAGCTTGAAAATAATGAAGGGAATAGGGCATTAATGAAATTGAAAGAGGAAGTATTAGAAGAAAAGACACCCATCAATCGAGTGATCTCGATTCCTTTAAAAACAGGAACGATTTCCTATAATGTATACGCCCACCCCTTGTTAAATGAAGAAGGCACCATTATCGGTGTCGCCACTGCTTCTACTGAAATACATATCTCTAACCCTAAAGATGGTATCAACAAGCATACATAATGAATCGATACAAAAGGCGTGCATCCCAAATGAGGAAACACGCTTTTTTATATCAAATCAAATTTCTTTACATACCATAATGGGGTATAGTATATTGAGAGCGTGGAGGTGGGAAGATGACCACTGAAAAGAATGAAAAAGAACCTGAGATTAACCCATCCGTGATTCAAGAGGAAGAGCGTGTTATGGATCATGCTGCATGCTCAGACGAAGAAGTTCGGAAAAGCCATCATTCTGATAATGTTAAGAAAAAACTTGTAACTCGATTAAATCGGATTGAAGGTCAAATAAGAGGAATTAAAGGCTTGATTGAGCGCGATACGTATTGTGATGATGTCATTACACAAATATCCGCCACTCAATCCGCCCTCAACAGCGTAGCCAAAATTCTATTAGAGGGTCATATGAAAACATGTGTTCTTGATCGGATTCAAGAAGGTGACACAGAAGTATTAGATGAAGTCATGGTTACCATTCAAAAACTTATGAAAAAATAAAGGAGTGTTTACAGATGCAAAAAGAATCGTTAACAGTGGAAGGTATGTCTTGCGGACATTGTGTTAAAGCAATTGAAGGCAGTGTTGGGAAATTAGACGGTGTGAAATCGGTGCAAGTAAGTTTGGAAGACAAGAAAGTAGAAGTTGAATACGATGATTCACAAGTGAAGCTTGATGACATCAAAGAAACAATCGATGATCAGGGATATGATGTCGTGTAAGGATACTGTGCTTTCTCAGCACGGTTTTCTTTTACAATAAAGTATACCCCGTATAGGTATGGAGGGTTGATGAATGGCTCAGCATAAAGAAATCAATATAGAAATAACAGGAATGACTTGCGCTGCTTGTGCGAATCGTATCGAAAAGGGTTTAATTAAAATGGACGGTGTAGAAAAGGCAGCGGTCAACTTCGCTTTGGAGAAAGCAGCAGTAAAATACAATTCGGAAGTAGTGAAGCCAATTGATCTTCAAAAAAGAATCCGGGATCTAGGTTATGACATACAACTCGAAAAAACCGAGTTTGATATTACCGGGATGACCTGTGCTGCTTGTTCTGCAAGAATCGAGAAAGTATTGAATAAGCAGGAGGGAATACAACATGCAACGGTTAACTTGGCATTAGAAAAAGCAACTATTGAGTATGCCCCTGGTACAATCTCGACAGATCAAATCATTAAAAAGGTTGATTCAATTGGCTACGGTGCAACAGTGAAAAATGATGAGAATCAAGAAGAACAAACCGATCATAAACTTCAAGAGATCCAGAAGCAAAAACGTAAATTCATATGGTCGCTTTTATTATCGTTGCCGCTATTGTGGTCAATGGTCAGTCATTTTGAATTTACATCGTTCATCCCATTACCGGATATCTTAATGAACCCTTGGGTGCAAATGTCGTTAGCAACACCTGTACAGTTTATTATCGGAAAACAATTTTACGTAGGTGCTTATAAAGCATTAATAAATAAGAGTGCCAATATGGATGTTTTGGTCGCACTTGGTACATCTGCTGCTTACTTTTACAGTGTGTTTCTTGCCTATCAGTCCATTGGTTCGGGAATGCATATGGTTGAGCTGTATTTTGAAACAAGCGCTATCTTAATCACACTCATTATTCTCGGAAAATTGTTTGAAGCCAAGGCAAAGGGTCGTTCTTCTGAAGCCATAAAGAAGCTTATGGGACTACAGGCTAAAACCGCAACGGTGGAAAGAGATGGAAAGGATGAAGAAATTCCTTTAGAAGACGTTATAACAGGAGACATCGTGTACATCAAACCAGGTGAAAAAGTTCCTGTAGATGGAGAAGTCATCGAAGGTCGTTCAGCACTTGATGAATCGATGATAACAGGAGAAAGCGTTCCGGTGGATAAATCTATAGGTGATACACTGATCGGTGCCACAATGAATAAAAACGGATTCCTTAAAATGAAAGCTACAAAGGTAGGAAAGGATACCGCCCTGGCACAGATTATCAAAGTGGTGGAGGATGCTCAAGGTTCCAAGGCTCCTATTCAACGATTAGCGGATACAATATCAGGTATATTTGTTCCTATTGTTGTAGGAATTGCAGTCCTCACATTTCTTGTCTGGTACATTTGGATTGAACCGGGTAATTTTGCCGAAGCACTTGAAAAACTGATTGCCGTTCTTGTGATTGCCTGTCCATGTGCCCTTGGGTTAGCGACTCCGACTTCGATAATGGCAGGATCGGGACGTGCAGCAGAATTCGGGATTCTCTTTAAAGGCGGAGAACATTTGGAATCGACCCATGGAATTACAACCGTTGTACTCGACAAAACGGGTACTGTTACAAACGGTGAGCCGGTATTAACAGATGTAAAAGTGGAAGCTGGTTTTGATGAAGAGGATTTCCTCGCTTTGGTTGGAGCGGTGGAACGGTCTTCGGAGCATCCACTAGCTGTTTCAATTGTTAAAGGGATTAAAGAAAAAGGGATTCCTTTAAGAGGTAGTGAAGATTTTGATGCTATACCAGGGTATGGTGTAAAAGCAAAAGTAGAAGGTACAGAGGTAGTCATCGGTACCACGAAATTGATGGAACAAGAAGGTGTTCACATCGATTACGTGTTAGAAACCAAACTAGCTCTTGAAACAGAAGGGAAGACGGTTATGCTCGTTGCTATTAATGGGAACTATGCCGGTCTTGTCGCTGTAGCGGACACTATAAAAGATACTTCGAAACAAGCCATTCAACGGTTAAAGGATATGGAGTTAGAAGTCATCATGATCACAGGTGACAATCAGCGAACCGCTGAAGCAATTGCAAAGGAAGCTGGCATTCAACTTGTAATTGCAGAAGTATTGCCTGAAGGAAAAGCAAAGGAAGTTCAAAAACTTCAGAAGGACGGAAAGAAAGTCGCAATGGTCGGGGATGGAATCAATGATGCTCCTGCACTTGCGATGGCGGATATCGGAATGGCGATTGGAACAGGTACGGACGTTGCCATGGAAGCTGCCGATATCAC
The DNA here is from genome assembly GCF_050467885.1 of Rossellomorea sp. NRS-1567. NCBI lineage: Bacteria > Bacillati > Bacillota > Bacilli > Caryophanales > Bacillaceae > Rossellomorea > Rossellomorea sp. NRS-1567. The sequence goes on from NZ_JBITPL010000032.1 coordinate 62,917, forward strand.
CCTCATTCGCGGTGACTTGAACAGTATCGCCGATGCTATCTTCATGAGTAAGAAAACCATACGTAATATTAAACAAAACCTGTTTTGGGCCCTCGCCTATAACTCACTCGGCATCCCCATTGCCGCAATGGGATTCTTAGCACCATGGCTTGCCGGAGCTGCAATGGCATTTAGTTCTGTGTCCGTTGTCTTGAATGCACTGCGTTTGCAGAGAGTGAAGCTTTAAACTAAAAAGAGATCAAAGGGAATTAAAATCCTTTGATCTCTTTTATTGTTCATAACCTATTGTTTATCGATCCGTTTCCGTGAAATTGATATCAATCAGCTTTTCAGTATCCGACTCAAACTGGATGTCCACAAATACACCAAATTCTTTCCCGCCACGTTTTAACCAAAGCTTAAACTTCTCAGTCGATACTTTCGATCCGTTTTCCTTTCCGATATGAAGATAGTCAACGATCGCCGCATCAGGATATTTCTCTTTAGTCTTTTTCACTGCCAGACTTCCCCATTTCGCATAGGAGGGAATCTCTTGTTGAGCGTGCACGGGTTTCAGGTCAACTAGTGCCGCGTTGGCAATAAAAATCATGCATAGAACAATTGGAATATGTCGTTTCATTTTCAATACCATATCCTTCTTTTTACCTTGTAGGTTTGTCTAGTCTGACTGAAATTATTCTGCATTTTCCATTTAACTTACAATAACAGAAGTAAATGAAATCTTTTTTTTAGTTAGAATATTCTTTACTTACTTACCATAAAATCTTAAACTGTGGGTGAGGAAGAAAATCTTTCCAACTAAATGAAAGGAGGCGATGACGATGATTAAAATCGTCGATGCAATGCAAAAAATCAATAAAGATGAGGTTATATATATTAAAACCTAGCGTAGGAGGACATTATGAAGACTACTGTAGAGCAAGTGAAAATCGTAGAATATCATGAAGGTTTAGCAAAAGGAATCGCGAAAATGTGGAATGAAAGCCGTGAAAACTGGGGTGGAGATTCCGTTGTCACCACTGAACAAGATGTAAAAGATAAGGAAGCTAACTCCACAAATCTCCATCTCTTTTTGGCAATGGTGGGAGATGAAGTGGCAGGCTACTGCGGATTGTCTGAATATCGTGAGGACGAAGGTGCCCTATATATTCCTCTTCTGAATGTGCACCCCAAGTATCAGGGCTTAAAGATCGGCAAACAACTCGTACTGAAAGCGTTAGAGAAGACTGTGGAATTAAAATGGCCAAGACTGGATTTATTTACGTGGGCAGGTAATACAAAAGCCGTACCTCTATACAAAAAATGCGGATTCTTCTGGGAAGAGCGCGATGACACCGTTCATCTGATGAATTTTATTCCGATGGTGCTCCAAATTGACTGGCTGAAGCCGTTTTTTGAGAAGCATGATTGGTATACAACGAGTCAGCGTTTAATTGAAATCAAACCAGATGGCCTGAAAGATCGAGATCATACTTATTATGAATACAAATGGGAAGCAGGAAATGAGTTCGTCCGTATTCAATTTGAACGGACGGGAAGAGGCATTCGCTTAATTGAAACGCAGGATTTTTTAGCGGAAATGAGGCTGCCTGACTTTAAGTTGCTCGAGAAAAAAGAACACTATGTGACTTATCATGTAGAGAATCGCAAAGAGAATCCGGTTGAAATCGCACTAAGAGGAATATCATCTCCTCATGTAAAGCATGAATTCCATGAGACTGTTTTAGTGGGGAAGAACTGGATTGGAGAATTCCCTGTCAGTGTCGACATGCCAACTAGTCAACCAAGTCCCTGGAAGACTCACCCGACTGTCGGGGTGACAGTTGAGGTGGACGGTCATTCAATCCCATTTGCACTAGGGGTGTTTCCTAAACAAGCGGGGAAGCTTCATTTAAGATCAGTGAAAAAGAATTGGAAATCCCATGGTAAAGGAATGCTCTATCTTGATTTGGAAAGCCAATTAGAAGAAGAAACTACCTGGACGATCAAACTGCCTGTAAATAAAGTAGTAAAGTGGGAAACTTCAGAAGTGACAGCAAAAATCGAGGGGAAAAAGAGAGTTTCGATTCCACTTCCGATCCAGCTATTGAAAAATGGCTTTTTGTCACAAGAGGTGAATGTAGAGGTTGAACGGAAAAACGGGGACGTGACTCCTTTTTCCACTAGACTGTCATTGGCTCTACCGGGATTTGGGGCGAAATTTGGTGGCGAGACAGAAGAGCATTGGATCGGGTTTAACGGTCCCCACTACGTAGAGATTGAAAAACGAAACCATATCGTCAAAGTGGGCTCTATCCATTCAATCCAAGATCCGATAACTTTCTTCACTCCAAAATTCGGAAAACCCTATAGTGAGGAATTTTCTAAGAAAGAAGCATCTTCTGTAGAATATATTGAGCTTCCTGAAGCTTACGTGATGAAAACATCACTAAAGTCGGATGCATTTTCCTCCATGCTTCTGAACACTTATTTTAAGATTTACGGTGATGGCTTAGTGGAAATCAAACATGAAGTCGTGAATGCCGGAAAAGATGACAGGAAGCATCTTTCCCTAATTCAGCCTGTCTTTATTAACTTTGAAGGAATGGCTATCCCACAAAGGAATGGAGTCTTAATCGGGAATGAGTCACTGGTTCCTTTTATGGAGTATATTAATGATAAAGATATGGCTGAACGTTGGATTTTCACACGGTCTTCAATTGGAGATACCATCGGTCTTTCTTGGCCAGAAGAAGCTCTTGGAAGAAAAGATGATTGGCGAATGGCTCTTGAATATGAGATCGACCTGTTGCAATCCCAGGAAGAAATGTGCTTAGGTCCCATCCAGGTCGGGGTCAATACTTCCAACCATTGGTCTAAGTGGCGGGAGTTGGTGTTGGGTGATGAAGGGAACATGAAAGAGCTGCCCCTGTACACTCTGGATAAAACAGGAGGAGATATTATTTCTTCTATTGGTGAAAGGGAAGACTATTCATTCCAATCCATGCTTACTCCTTATATTCATGGTAAATTAACCGTTCATTCAGAAAATGAAACGTTCGTTAAAGAAGTGGATAAAGCTGAGTCAGTAACCCGTTTGAATCTTGGACTAGAGTATTCTTCACCAGGGGTCAAATGGATAGAAGGGGAATTCGAGTCTAAGAGTCACTTCGGAAAAGTAGAAGTTATGCAACTTGTTAAGGGTAAGAGGGAAGTGAAGGTTGAGAGGAACGAAGATGTCTGGTCTGTAGATAATGGAGTCATTTCGTTTAAAGCGTCATCTGCGTATTATCCTGGTATCTATTCCTTATCGATTGACGGGAAGGAAACGTTGGATCATCAATATCCAAACCCGGGTCCACGGGCATGGTGGAATCCGTGGGGGGGAGGTATCAGATACTCTTTCCAATCCGTTAGTTCCTATTCAATGTTGAAAGAGAAAACGGCCATCGGATCTGTAACAAAGTTGGATCAACACGGTCATCAGTGGGCAGGGATTTGTTTGACAACAGAATTTAAGGAGCATGAAAAGATGAAGGGGATTGTTCTTCGTCAATATGCGTTAACACTTCCAGAAGTCCCGGTCCTGGCTGTATACGCAGAGATTCAGCAGGATTCAGGAAGAACGTATACGAACGAATTAGTGGATGTGGAGGCTTTCTTCAAGGCTGGTGAAACGTTAACATCCAGTTTCGTTAATCTCCCAACAAAAGGTATGGTCCATAAATACTATGCAGGTCTTGAAGAATTTGTATTGAGAGATACACCATTTATTACGGTTGGATCGGATGATCACCCAGAATCTGTGACATTTGTTCACCCAAGTACCAGAAAACGGTCAGAAGCATACTTAAATCAAGATGTTCTTCAAGTAGCATCAACAAACGAGTGGTCTGCAGCAACGGGAGAAACCATCGTAATTGAACCAACCATTCTATTCCATGGTGAAACTCGATCCGCACAAGCAATCAAGCCACTACAAAACATTCGATTCACCTAAAAACCCCGCGAACCTGCCTCTGCCGTAGGTTCGTGTTTTTAATTGGGAGGGACGGACCTCCAATTGCGCCAAATTGAGAGATTTGGTCTGTTGGAGGTCCGTCCCCAACTGTTAAGCCATACTATTGATCTTGCTTGATATTCTTTTCACCCTTATGGTTGGTATCCTCATCCTCCATCAATCCACTGACCGCATGTTTAAATTCTCTCAAAGAAACACCGGCAGCTTTTCCGAGCTCTGGAAGTTTGCTTGGCCCAAAGAATAGGAGTGCTACGAACAAGATAATCGCTATTTCACCGAAACCCAGATTCATTTTTATTTCCTCGCTTTATTATAGAAGTAGTTTCAGTACGTAACTTTGCTTTAATTTACTTCAAATCTAATATTTCAACAATTTCTTTCCACTTAATCATCATATCCCAAGAGAATCGAGGGATGGATGAGATGATGCTATTTCCACTCATTTCTCCAGATAACAGTATCGTTCCAACAAAGCTTAGAAGGAATAGAGAACAGAAGACATAACAAGCAATAGATTCCTTACGATATTCATAATTTCTCATATGAATGCACCTCAGTTTAATTTAATTTTCAATAACCAATGTTTATTTTAAATAGGCACTGCAAAAAAACTCTTAACTGCAAAGAGAAAAAAGGGTTTACGATCACATGTTTTTTATGAGTGTAAGGAATCAGAGGTAATTTGAATGGGACATGACGACTTCAAGGAATCCCAATGAATCTGGAAAAATCTCAGTACTAAATAGACATCCAGCCAAAGGGATTAATTTGAAGTGTAATGTTGGAAGAATGGAAGTTTTATTAGAAGCCATACCATCTTGTTTCTGAACCAGTGAAGGGACCACGTCGAGAATCATGTCTGCATCGGTTAAAAACACATGGTCAGAAATAGTAGCTACATCATCAAAACTTAAGAATACCGGGCTTTGATTCTGTTGTTGAACAGGAACTGTCCCTAACACCATGCTCAATACCATCAATAACAACAATCTCATCACAGTCACTCCACCTCCCAAGACAATATTAAAACTAATTATAGCTTAATTTCCCCCAGTGTCTATAACATATTAAGAGGGACGGACCTATAAAGGAAGGGACACTGAGCGTGATTTTTATCTTTTTGAGGTCCGTCCCTCTAAGTTTACTCAGAGTTTAACTTTTGTTTTTACGGGTATAGGAAATTGAATATGTATATTTATGGAAGGTGAATAGCGATGGAAGAGAAGGCTGTTCATTTTTATGAGTCCAAGAAAAGGTTAAGTTTGTTAGCGGTTGGTTGTATATTATTTGTCCTTGTGTGTTTGTATTTATCGTTTGAATTCTTCTTTGTTGATGTTAACTACTTTATGGGGATCGTTGGTGCGTTAGGAGGATTGTTTTTTCTCTTTTGCTTGATTCAGATTTTTAAGAAGCTTTCCTATAATGTGCCTCATGTAAGCCTGACGCAGGAATATCTTATTTTAAATGTGTTACCCGAGCATCCCGTTCACATCAGCTGGGAAGATATTGAAAGCTATATTCCCTATGAGATATACCGGAATGCTTTTATCGGGCTCATTCTGTCCAATGAAGAGAAATACCGTGAGAAAATGCCGGATAAGCTAAAACGCATGTCTAAAATCAATGTGAAAATGGGGTATCCACAATACAATATTGTAAAAGGCAATCTTAAAGAGCCCCAACAATTGCTTGATGAATTAAACCTTCGTATCCCTCACACAAAATTGGTTTCTGGAGGAAAAGGTGTTTCTCCTTCGAATCCATTATGAAATGAATATTTCGTTAAAAAAGGTGAGCATCAATTGCCCACCTTTTCAACATTTCACTATTAATATACTTTATCACCATTAAAGATTGAATTTTTCACCACTACATAATCCACAGTTCGGATTGCTTCAAGTTTTGTTCCACCAGCATAGGAGATAGAGGATTGAAGGTCTTGTTCCATTTCGGTCAACGTATGTTCCAGTGACCCTTTATGTTCAACAAACATTTTTTTACCTTCAACATTTTTCTTTTCGCCTTTTTGGAACTCTGAAGCTGAACCAAAGTATTCTTTGAAGAGCTTGCCGTCTTTTTCGATTGTATCCCCTGGAGACTCTTCATGGCCTGCAAATAGGGAGCCGATCATCACCATGGACGCACCGAAACGAATGGATTTTGCTATATCACCGTGGGTACGGATACCACCATCAGCGATGATTGGTTTTGTAGCGGCTTTTGCACACCAGCGTAGTGCAGCCAGCTGCCAGCCACCTGTACCAAATCCGGTTTTGATTTTCGTAATACAAACTTTCCCTGGTCCGATTCCCACTTTTGTAGCATCAGCACCAGCATGCTCCAATTCTCTTACAGCTTCTGGAGTACCAACGTTCCCGGCAATCACAAAGCTCTCAGGTACGTGTATTTTTATGTGTTGAATCATGCTGATTACCGCATTGGAATGACCATGTGCAATATCGATTGTTATAAATTCCGGTGTCAGCTTTTCTTCAGCTAATTGCTCTATAAATGCATACTCTTCATCCTTAACACCTACAGAAATAGAAGAAATCAGGCCGCGGGACTTCATATCTTTAATGAAAGAAATTCGTTTTTCAGGCTCGAAGCGATGCATGATATAGAAATAATTGTTTTCAGCTAAATATACAGCGATTTTTTCATCAATAATGGTTTGCATATTGGCAGGTACCACAGGTAACTTAAATGTATGTCCACCCAGGGTCACACCCGTATCACATTCAGAACGACTGTTAACCACACATTTTGCAGGAATTAATTGAATATCTTCGTAATCAAATACATTTTCCATTATTACACCCCTAAACACGAATATTAAAGTTTATTTATTTTATAAATGTTCGTCCATAAGGTAATTTACATCATTTTCTTATCGATGTCAAAGATTTTTGTCGTTTTAAAAGAAACGACTTTAGATTTCAGCACACATTCTTGATTCAACAAATAATTAAGCGTTTGCAAATATGAGTATATGAACCCACTGAGAGAGAGACTATGTTACAGTAAAGGAAGTAAGGCTTATGAACAATCCGTACAATAGGAAAGGTGGTTAAGCCATGTACTGGGTAATCGCTCTATTCGATGAAAAGACTGAAGAGTTGATACAAGAAATATGGAAGGAACTAACCGTTAAAGATATTTCTTACTATGAGGAAGAAATCAACGATGCACGTCCCCATATCACAATTGGAAGTTATAACGAATTAGATAAGCAAAAATACATAAAAGCATTAGAGGAGTATTATGAACATAAAAAACCGATCGATATCACCTTTAACACCGTAGGTTCATTTCTAAACTTCGGAACTCTATTTTTCTCCCCGACCATCACAAGAGAATTACTAAACTTTCATTCGGATCATCATGATTTCTTTCACGACTTCAATGAATCAGCTAATCCACTCTATCTTCCTGACAAATGGATTCCACACTGCACTTTAGCCAATAAGCTTTCTCCCGAAAAATTATCTCAGGGATTTAAGCATTGTTTAGAAAGAGGAGACACCATTAAAGCGAAGATAACTGGTATTGCTTTAATAGAATTAGTTGATGATTCAAAGGATTGCATAGACGCTCCGATCGTTTATTCAAAATCATTATTGGAGTAAACTGCAGCATCTGCAGAGGTGATTTTTGTTTGAATATCAGGGAATAGAGACTTTCTGAAGGGATACACCAACAAAGAGGTTGGGACAAAACTAAAAAACAACGATATAAGGACGAACAATAGAAGTGTAGGTTCTTAATACCGCTAATGATTTCCGTGCAAGACTACGCTTTCCGCGGGTAGCTCGTGAGCCTCCTCGGCAAGCCTGCGGGGTCTCACATAAGCTACTTCTCCCGCAGGAGTCTTCGTCTTGCAATCCAACCAACCG
>NZ_JBITPL010000033.1:0-7392 GCF_050467885.1 Rossellomorea sp. NRS-1567
TGTTCAGTTTTCAAGGTTCAAGGCTTGTCCACTCCGCTCTGAAGCGACTTTATTAATATAACATATCTTTCACTCTCGCGTCAACAACTTTTTTGCATTTATTTTTTCGAAATGTTGTTTGTTGCATCAGCGACGTTTATAAATATAACATGCAGTTAATGTTATTGCAATATATTTTTAAGGAAAACTTCAAAAACTTAATCAATCACTTCTTTGTTCTGTTTAACAGCAAACCTCCATATACATTATTACTACGCATTCCTGAAAGGAGACCTTTTATTCATGCTTACCAACGTCGCATTATCTCTATCATTCATCATGGCTGTGTATCTGTTTGCGTATTCGTATGTACAAGCTCTTAAGATAAGCGAAAGCACTACTCCTGTAAGAGGAATGACCTTCATCTTTTCAGTGGTCATGGCGTTTGTGTTTTCTGGTTTTACATACGTATTTTCTTGAGGGAATGATTCTGTTAACGTTTATTGTTGAGCAAATTTAATAAAGGAGTAAAGGAGCGAAATGAACGCTTCCTTTACTCCTTTTTAATGCAGTTCCAGCAGCAACCCTTCTTCCTGGTGCGACTCACCGCCAATCGTTAACATCTCTTCCTTAATAAGTGCAGGCTTTAAGGCATAATAGAAATGTTTCGATGGATTCTCTTTCAACACCCATATCCACATAGAGTTGTATCCTTGTTTTTTAAGGCCTGCAGCGGCAATTCCGAAGAGCTCTTTCCAGATGCCTTCACCTTGATATTCTTCTAGAAGATAAATGGCATATAATTCTCCTTCGTACTCCCCTGAACGCTCTTTCCCAAATGAAACAAAGCCGACGATTTTCCCATCATCCAATTCACATACATACGTATGATGAGTTCCGGAAAGGATTTGTACCCACTTTTGTTCTCTTTCTTCTATTGATAAAGACTGAAGATAGTTTTCTGAAACGATTCCTTTGTACGTCGTTCTCCAGCTATGGATGTGTACGTATGCTAAACCGGGTGAGTCTTGAAGGTTTGCCTTTCTAAAGCGGAAGTTCTTCACTCTTTTTCACCTCGTTGACTTTTTGGACCATCTTTTTTAACTTCCTTTCTTCTATTAAGAAGAAGGTAACGCCGATGATAATGACAAGACCGCCAACCACTTGAGTCATTATCACTTTTTCAGCTAAGAGCCAATAAGCAAGGATTGAAGCGCCGATTGGTTCAAAGAGGATGGCCATAGAGATGGTTGAGGTGCTTAACCACTTCAGGGACCAGTTGAATAATGAATGACCTAATAGTGTCGGGATGATGGCAAGTAATAGAAAGTAGACCCAATCCTCTTTCGGATATGGCCCTAGGCTTTCGGAACGCATCATGACATATAAGAATAAAACGACTGAGCTTATCGCATAGACCAAATACGTGTAGGTAATGAGGGACAGCCGTTTCCTTATCGTCTGCCCGAATAACAGGTATCCTGTTACAAGAGCGCACGCCACCAAGGCTAAAATATCTCCCCATAGCGCGCTTCCGCTTATTTTAAAATCTCCCCAGCTTATGATGATACTCCCACTAACAGCTAAAACCGCCGAGATGATGGCTCTCCCGGTTAATTTCTCTTGAAAGAACAAGTAAGCCCCGATAAAAGCGAATAATGGCTGCAATGTGACGAGTACCGTAGAACTGGCAACAGAAGTATAGTTTAAGGATTCAAACCAGAGTATGAAGTGAAAGGCCAGAAAGACCCCGGCTAAAATGGAAAACATCCAATCTCTTAGAGTAATAACTTTCAGTTCCTTCACATACTTTAAGAAAAATACAGGGGACATTAATAGAACTGTGAAAAACAACCGGTAAAAGGCCAACACACCTGCTGGTGCACTCGATACTTTTACCAGGATGGCAGAGGTTGATACGGAGATGACTCCGATTGCGAGTAATAGATACGGATTAACCTTTGTGTCTGACATGACAAACCTCCTGATATGTATTCGTTGCTCCTATTTTATAATCAGCGGGGGTAAATTACTACATGAATTTTCAGGGATAAATGTAGAACTGGAGGGGCTTGATGGAACTATTAGATACGACATTTATGATAAAGCTGGGTGTATCTGCGGTATTAGGGTTAATTATTGGGCTGGAGAGAGAATTAAAGCGAAAGCCTGTAGGTTTAAAGACGTCTCTCGTTATATGTATCGTGAGCTGTTTATTAACGATTGTCTCTATTGAGTCTGCTTATATTTCTGAGGGATCGGATAAAGTAAATATCACGATGGATCCTTTGCGACTGGCAGCTCAGATTGTTTCAGGGATTGGTTTCTTGGGTGCCGGTGTCATTTTACGAAGAGGGAATGACAGCATTTCCGGGTTAACGACAGCAGCAATGATCTGGGGAGCGGCAGGAATCGGAATTGCTGTTGGAGCCGGTTTCTACATGGAAGCTACCGCAGGTGTGATTCTCTTGATAGTCTCCGTCGAAGTGGTGCCTATCATTATTACGTATTTAGGTCCCAAACGATTGCGGGAAAAAGAGCTGTCCTTACGTGCTACGATCTTGGAGAAAAAAGAGATCAAATCGATCATTGAACGAATCAAAGCTGAAGAAATTTCTATTGAGAATATCCGGATCAAAGACTTAAAGAATCAGCAGCACCTTTTGGAATTGAAAATCATTGTGGACTTCAGAAAAAAGACGGTAGATATTTACTATACGATTTCAGAAATCGAAGGGATAAAAGATGTAGAAATTGAAAGCTTATAGAAGTTGAGGAATGAGGATGCATGAACACCCTCGTTCCTTTTTTTATTTTTTGTGAAGCTGGAACTTTTTCACACAGTCTAAATCTTGGACAACTTCCAACACTTCATTAAACTGAAGGGCACTTGGAGTTAGTATAAGAAGGGAGTATTTAAAGGCCTCCACCCCCTCCATTTCATCTCCTTCTTCAATCTGGTATTGAGTGATCTCAATTCCATGATCATGAAGGGCATCATTTATTGATGTGATATTCCCCTTTCCCTTTTGCACGACCAGACTAAGGAGAAGCAGCTTCTTATGCTTCACTTTTTCCTTATAAAAGCTTTCCAGGTTGTTCAAGAAAAATAATGTTATCACAATCACCAGGGTTGTAAAAATGGCCAGGTAGTACATCCCAATCCCTACTACCAACCCTAAGCCTGCAACAACCCAAATACTGGCGGCAGTGGTTAAACCTCTAACCGTCACACCTCCATGGACCATAATCGTTCCCGCACCAAGAAAGCCGATTCCGGAAATAACATAGGAGGGAATCCGACTTGGATCGAAACCTACTAATTGAGGATGTTCGTCTAAAAACGGTTCAAACCCATATAAGGAAACAAGCATCAATAAACAGGAGCCGACACCTACAAGAATATGAGTGCGTAAACCAGCGGGGTGATTTTTAAATTCCCTCTCTATACCAATTAAGCCGCTCAGTAGAACGATTAACATAATGCGAATAAGAGCAGTGTAAAACTCATCTGGAATCTCCAGAAATTCTATCATCTCCATAGCCTTTCCCCTCTCCATCATCTACCTATACTTTTTACCTGGAATGAACCTTTTAAAACGCAAAAATCAAAAAAACCAGGTGGAGATCACCTGGTTCTTTCATGAATCATTTAATCGGCTTCTTTAATAACCCAACCATCACGGCTGTAATGAAAGAACCAATCAGTACTGCTAACAGATACAAGAACGGATTCCCTTCTACTACCGGGAATACGAATAATCCACCGTGTGGGGCAGGTAATCCAATTCCAAAGAACATCGCTAACGCTCCTGCAACCGCTGAACCTGTCACAATAGAGGGGATGACCCGGAATGGATCGGCTGCAGCAAACGGAATCGCTCCTTCTGTAATAAAGGATGCTCCCATAAAGTAAGCCGCGATACCCGCTTTTCGCTCATTATCATTGAACTTCTTCTTGAATATTGTCGTAGCCAGGGCCAGCCCCAGCGGCGGTACCATTCCACCCGCCATGATAGCCGCATGAGGAGCAAGGCTTCCTCCTTCAATCATGGCAATCCCGAATGTAAAGGCCGCTTTGTTGATCGGACCTCCCATGTCGACTGCCATCATTCCACCAAGAACAAGTCCGAGTAAAATCAAGTTCCCTGTCCCTAATCCATCCAACCAGTTTTGAATACCCGTGTTGACTGCACTCAGAGGCTCCACCAGGAACTGAAGCATGATGAATCCAGTAATGAAAATTCCCAGCAACGGATAGATCAATACCGGTTTGATTCCTTCCAATGAAGGAGGGAAATTGTTTGTTAAACGCTTGATTCCAAGAACTACATAACCTGCTAAGAAACCGGCAATAATTCCACCTAAGAATCCGCTTTGACCCGTTGCAGCAATCAACCCGCCAATCATACCAGGGGCAAATCCAGGTCGATCAGCTATACTCATGGCAATGAATCCCGCCAATACAGGAACCATTAAGTAGAAAGCATTGTCTCCACCGATTTTCATTAGCATGGCGGCAAATTCATTGTACTCAGGAGAATCAGGATTCGCTGACTGAATGCCGAACAAGAACGAGATCGCAATCAGGATCCCTCCACCTACAACAAATGGAAGCATGTTGGAAACACCATTCATCAGATGCTTGTAAAAGCCTGACTTTTGTTTTTTCTCAGGACCAGCATGAGTCTCACCAGATTGCTCTCTACCTTTATATATGGCCGCATCTTGTTTCATAGCCTGATTCAATAATTCTTCAGGACGTCTAATCGCTTCAGCCACAGGAACTTCAATCACAGACTTTCCTTTAAATCGATTCATTTCCACTTTCGTATCGGCAGCTACGATTATAGCTACAGCGTTTTCAATTTCTTCAGAAGTTAAGACGTTCTTTGCTCCACCAGATCCGTTCGTCTCTACTTTTACATTCACACCCATTTCTTTCGCTTTGGCTTTCAGAGCATCTGCTGCCATATACGTATGAGCAATCCCTGTAGGACATGCCGTTACAGCCAGGACCTTTCCTTCGTTTGTGGAAGCTTCAGCAGGAACCTCTTCCTCTTCCTCTTGATCATGAACATTAATAATCTCTAATACTTCTTCTTTTGATGAAGCATTCAGTAATGCTTTGCGAACATCGGGGTCCATCAACATCGAAGAAAGACGGCTTAACGCTTCTAAATGTGTTTGATTGGCCCCTTCTGTTGCTGCAATCATGAAGAACAAATGTGCAGGAGTCCCATCGAGAGATTCATAGTCTACTCCTTCTGCTGATTTGCCGAATGCAATAGCAGGTGCTTTGACTGCCGATGTTTTCGCGTGGGGAATAGCGATTCCTTCCCCGATACCCGTCGTACTTTGAGCCTCGCGATTAAGGATCGCTTGTTTAAATTCTTCAGGGTCCTCTAGCTTCCCGCTTTTATCCAATACGGAAACCAATTCATCGATAACGCCCGTTTTGGATGCAGAAGATATATTTAGCTGAATCGTATCTTTCGTCAATAATTCCGTAATTCTCATGTTTGTTCCCCCCTATTTTTTCGTAATCTGAATTTCTTCAAATAAGCTTTCCACTTTCTCCGATGAGCAAAGACCGATTGAATAAGCAGTAGCAGATCCAGCCGAGGTTCCTAAGCGGAATGCATCCTCAATGCTCCAGCCCCTTGATAGTCCCGCAAGGAATCCGGCAACGGTAGAATCTCCTGCTCCGACCGAGCTTTGCAACTCTCCACTTGGTACGGAAGAATACAATACCTCTTTACCGGTCAGTAAGAGGGCACCTTTTTCAGCCATTGAAACCATCACGTTTTCTACTCCGTAATCCTTCAACTTCTTTCCGTAGTGAACCGCATCATCAACTGACTCAATCTTCACATCAAACATCTCCCCCAGCTCATGATGATTCGGTTTGATCAAGAAGGGATTCAAGGAAAGAACCGGTTGAATCAAGTTCTTCTCGGCATCGATAATCACTTTCGTTCCTTGTTCCTTACATTGCTCAGCAATCTCCTGGTAAAATGATTTAGGCACCGATCCAGGTATGCTTCCCGCCAGAACGATCATGTCTTCTTCTGTTAAAGATGATATTTGCTGGAGTAATTGCTGTATATGTGCCTCACGAATAGATGGTCCACTACCGTTGATTTCCGTTTCATCATCAGACTTAACCTTCACGTTAATTCGTGAAGCTTCTTCTACTTCGACAAATTCAGTTTTTATCTTTTCTTTATTTAAAAATTGTTTAATGTACTCACCGGTAAATCCTCCTGCAAATCCAAGAGCAACACTTTCTACATTCAGCACATGCAAAACACGAGAAACATTGATTCCTTTGCCTCCTGGAAATGCACTTTCTTTCTCACTTCGGTTTAGACCGCCTTTTTGAAAGGAATCAAGTTCCATAATGTAATCGACAGAAGGGTTCAGTGTTAAAGTATATATCATGGTGTCACAACCTTTATCGTAGTTTGTTTCAACATTGCCGTATCGTGTTCGTCATCCAGTGCATTCGTTATAATCATGGCTTTATCAAGGTCCACAATTTTGCTAAAAGCGATTTCTCCAAACTTGGAGTCGTCCGTTAAAAACATCGCTTCCCTTGATAACTCAATCGCCATCCGTTTTACCTGGGCCTCTTCGGGATCCGGCGTCGTGAATCCATATTGAGCATGAACCCCGTTGGCTCCCATAAATGCTTTATCAAATCGATACTGCTGTAAGGATTCCACCGCCGCACTTCCGACCATCGCTCTTGTCACCGGCTTTACGTATCCGCCGATCATATACGTTTTAAAGCCTTTTTGAAGGAGTGTGTCCACATGGGTCAAACCGTTCGTTACAACCACAATATCCATTTGCGGAAGATGGTCGATGAGACTCAAGGTCGTCGTACCGGCGTCCAAAAAGATGCAATCGCCCTCTTCTACCAGGGAAGCAGCATATTGACCGATCGATTGCTTTTCATGAAAGCTTTTGGATGATTTTTCAGAAACGCTCAATTCCTTCAGTTTCCCTTGAAGCCTCGCAGCCCCACCGTGGATACGTTTCAGAAATTTTTCTTGCTCGAGCTGTGTTAAGTCCCGGCGGATCGTTGACTCAGAAGCGTTCGTAACATCCACAATCTCTTGGATTTTTATCGCATCTTTCTCCTTCAATAAGTCTAAGATGATTCGATGTCGTTCCTCCGTTAACATAGCACTCTCCTACTTTCTCCGTTTCTTGTTACTTTCATTATAATGAGAACGGTTACAAAAATCAATCATTTTTAATCAAAAGTAATCATTTTCTATCATGAAACATTCAAAAGCGATCAGATATTTATCTTTTAATAAAGCTCTTTTAGTAAAGTTTGTTGCTTATTGTAGAGGAGAAAGAACTAGTTGATTTCCGCTACAGGATGCTCGCTTTCCGCGG
>NZ_JBITPL010000034.1:0-1173 GCF_050467885.1 Rossellomorea sp. NRS-1567
GGTTCAATGTGTAAGCGCTTCTCTCGAAGCGACCCTTACTATATTACACGATCGATCACTTGATGTCAATAACTTTTTTGAAATTGTTATGATCAAGTTCATCGTGTTTTGTTAGCCGTTTGTGGCAACAAATAATACTTTACCAGTTAACTTCGCAGAAGTCAACTTCTTTTTAAATGTTTTTTACTTTTATATCTACTAAGTTGTGAAACACTTAAACGAGCCTAATAGAAATAGTTGAAATCCCCTATAAAAGGCGGAAGAACAATAATATCACAAAAATCTACTTAATAGCAATATCTATTTTTACAATTTGATAGATATCTTTGAGATCAGCTTAGAATACTATACTATATATATACACAAAGAAAAGAATCGTAAACATATCTGCTTGACTATGATTTCAGGTTACCTGAGTATCTCCGAATTCGGATGAGCTATTCTGAATGGAAATATGACGCTGATTTCCTGCAGGATGACAAAATATATTGAGAGGTAAGGAGAGTTCCAGATCTGAAGGTGGTCCAAATCAATTGCGAGTGGGGTTTTGTTACTCTTAGGCGAAAGCTAATTTTAGTTTGTATTTTGATATTTATTTTAACTTTCTAATAGATTGATCGTTTAATAGTAGGATCGGTGCGTGTTTTTATCATTAGAAATAGAACGATTTAGCCCTGTTCAATGTGCGATCCGTAATAATCAGACCCACAATATAGATTGTGGCTCCAATTGTCAGAGCATTATAGGGGGCCATTAAAATAATTGCGTCAAAATAGATCGAAATTGCGTCTTTTTTATTTTTATTGCGTCGTTTACATCCGTTATTGCGTCATTTTGTTTTAGAATTGCGTATTTTAATCGCAATCTGTCCTTCATTGCTAATTTTAATTGTACGATCAACCTTCAATAACATTTGTTCAACATATAAAAACGCAAAAAAGCCGCCCTCTCTATCCTAGAACCAATTTGTTCTTCGAACCAAGAATCCATTAACAAATAAACACAAAAAAGAGTAGCCCCTAGGAGCTACTCTTTCTCACATTTGCCTGGCGACGTCCTACTCTCACAGGGGGAGATCCCCCAACTACCATCGGCGCTGAAGAGCTTAACTTCCGTGTTCGGCATGGGAACGGGTGTGACCTCTTCGCCATTATCACCAGACGAATATTCAAT